>JAFQEF010000028.1 GCA_017399165.1 Akkermansia sp. | reverse complement strand
TATATAAGCATTGTATGCAATACTAATATATTATATTAAAATCCCTTGTTTATATACAGCGTTTTAAGAAATTTATAATCAGCAAATAAGATACATTTGATAAATTTTGCATGACACAATCCCCAATGCGTTTGCCCTGATCCCCGCAAGAGATGCGCCTGCGGGGGATATGCGGGATACGGGAGGATGCTTTAGTGCTGCAACATGGCTTGAACACAGCGGTTGCAGACCTCTTGCCATGTCGGAAACTCCGGGCAAATAAAGGGGTGTTTTTTGTCGTATGCGGCATTGGCTTTGGCTATAAAATCCGCCTCATCCGCATTGTTGAAAAGATATTGTGCCGGAATATTCTCGCGAATGGGGGGGATATCTGATGCCACACAGGGTACACCATTGAGCAAACATTCCACCGGGGGCATGCCGTAGCTTTCATAGTCGGAAAAATAGACAGCCATGCGGCACTTTTCCCTCAATAAGGTGCGCAACTCTGCATAGGGGATACGGGCGTGGTGAATCCACCCGTCATCCGGCAGTGCAAGCTCCTCCGGCATGCTGCCCACCACGTGTATGCGTATATCTTTACCATCTTCGCGCGTGTTGAGCCAAGCGGAGATTCGTTGCAGGGTTAAAGGTGTGCATTTATGGGGGAAGGTGGAGGCATAGGTGAGCATATCTCTCTTGGGCGAATCTGTTTCTGTTGCGGGGGGCGTATCATCGTAGCCAATGCCGATGCGAGCAATGCGTGCTTGGGGTACATAATGCAAAATGCGCGATGCATTAAATTGAGTGTGTGTCAGCACCAGATCAGATATTTTCATGGCTCGCAATGATAAATTGCGAAAATACAGCAGCTCATGCCAAGGAAAGGGGCCTTTGCGATCCGCAGCGGAGCGCTGCTCGTAGTGCTCCCACATCACATCATGCACGTAGCATGCCATTTTTGCCTTACCGAAACACGGGAAAAACGGGGGCACTCCCTTGGGTAAAATCACCCAATCGGGCTTAATTTTGCGAACGGCGGCACACAGACCGAATTGGTCCCACCACACGCGGGCAAAACGGCGTGGCACAGGCTTATCCGTAAGGTGCACGTGCACGTGCGGGGGGCAATTTTTAAAGGTATCCCCACACTCGTTGTTGCCCAAAATATGTAATTCCGTAACCTCGGGGCAGTTCATTAACCCTTTGGCCAGTCCCATGGAAACATTGAAAATACCCATGGATTTCGTGCGTTGAAAACTTTGGTCTGTAAGTGCTATGGCTACCTTCATGTGCGGTGCGTATTTATTTTGAGTCAGACTAACACACAAGGACTCTTTGTCAAGATATTTTTAGGCCGGAATTGCCTTGTACACGTTACTAACGGTTAAAAACTTTGTCATTACTCACTCTCGGCTTGCCAAAAGTGAGGTGTTATGGTAGAATCCTGCAACTTTTTCTGCAATTTTCAAACCTTAAGAATTATGGAAATTACCATCAACAAGACAAGCGATTGCCAGGTGGAGCTCAAGGCTACCGTACCGGCAGCTGATGTAACCGCCATTCAGGACGGTATTATCAAGTCCATTGCCGGCAGTGCCCGTATCCCCGGTTTCCGCCCCGGCAAGGCTCCCAAGAGCGTGATTGTCAAGCGATATGCTTCTGATATTAAGGATGAACTCGATGCTCGTCTGCGCTCCGATATCCAAGACAAATGCCTGGATGAGAACCCCGAGCTCAAGGTGCTTGACTTCGGTGATATTCAGAGCGGTGTGCAGGAGGACGGCTCTTACACCCTTACCTCCAAGCTCACGGTAGTGCCCGAGTTTGAGCTGCCCGAGTACATGGGTATTGAGGTAAGCGTACCCACCACGGAGGTATCCGATGCTGAGATTGACGAGACCCTGGCCAAATATGCAGAGACTTCTGCACGCCACGAGGTGACGGAGCGCGCATCCGCCCAGGGTGATGTGGTGGTAATTGATTTCAAGACCACGGTAGAGGGTCAGCCCACCGCCGAGTACTGCGGTAAGCCCGTTGGCTTTATGGAAGGCCGCGAGGACTACTGGGTAACGCTGGAGGAGGACCGCTTCATGCCCGAGCTTGCCGCCGGATTAGTTGGCGTAAGTGTCGGTGAGTCAAAGGATATCACGGCTTCCCTCAAGGAGGATTTCCCCATCTCCGACCTTGCCGGCAAGGAGGTTGTGTTCCACTGCACTGTTAAGGAGGTGCGCGAGAAAAAGGTGCCCGAGGTGAACGAGGAGCTTTTCGCCACCGCTCTGCCCGGCAAGACCATGGCTGAGATTCGTGACATCGTCAAGGAGAACCTCAAGGGTAACAAGGAGCGCAGCAATGATGAGGCCAAAGCCGAGCAAATCTCTGAGAAACTGGCAGACCAGCTCTCCTTTGCTCTGCCCACCGAGCTCGTAGAGCGCGAGAACGAGAACACCGTGCAACGCAAGGTGTATGCCGCTATTCAGGGCGGTAACTATGATGCTGCCAAAGATATGGATGCTCTGCGTGAGGAGGCCATGAAGGAGACCGAGCGCAACCTGCGCGTGTACTTCGCCCTGCAGGAGATTGCCCACCGCGAGCGCGTTGTTGCTACGGATCAAGAGATGATTGAGGCTATCTCCAATATGGCCAAGCAGGCTCGTGAGAACAACCTTAAGAGCTTCATCCGCAAGCTGCAGCGTGAGGGCCGCATGACGGGTGTTCGCCTGTCCATCATCACCTCCAAGGTGCTTGACCTGTTGGCTCGCAACGCCAAGGTTAGCGTTACTGAGTAATCGCAACGTACAGTTATTTTGATTCGCTCGCCCCCTTAAAACGGGGCGAGCTTTTTCATTGTGGGGACCGATTCAACAAAATGACATAAAGGCACACAATTAGCTTGCGGTGCTCAGTGAAATGCGTACAATGAAGAGCATGTTCAGAACATCAATTTTTGCATGTGCCGTGGCCGCTTTGCTTGCCCCTGCCATGGGAGCAGAATGGGGAAGCGATTTTGAAGCAGCCAAAGCTCAGGCTAAAGCTGAAAATAAGGCCATTTTGATGAACTTTACGGGATCCGATTGGTGTGCGCATTGCCGCAGAATTAAATATGCCGTGTTGGATACACCTGAGTTTGCCGACTATGTGGCAGATAAATACATATTGGTAGAGGTAGATTTGCCCCGCCGTATACAATTGGATGCCGCCGTGCGGGAGCAACGCCAACAGCTGTGCCGTGAGTATGGTGTAAGCGGTTTTCCTACCTTCCTGATGCTTAGCCCCGATGGTGAAGTGCTGGATGGCTTTACCGGAGGCCATGCAGAGTGGACGAGCATGCGTATGTACTTAGATAATGCGTTAACCCGCAGACAACAGTTGAAAGAGGCCCGCCAACAAACCGGGGTGGCCAGGGCCACTGCGTTGGCTGCCATTTACAAGGAGTTCCCCAAGCGTTTTGAAAAAGCCGCTGCCGCTTTGCGTATGGAAATTGCCGCACATGACCCGCAAGATACCACCGGTTTGCAGCAGAACGCCACTGCGGATGCTCAAATGGCGGCACTGAGTACGGAGCTTGCCGGCTATGGGCGGCATGACTACCAAGGCAAAGCCCGCGTGTATGATGCCTATTTGGCTAAGGCTCACCCCCTTAATGAGGAGCGTATCATGGAGCGTAAGCGTGCGGAGGTCATCTTCCCCTGCCTGAATATCATGTTACTTAATGCCAAAACAGTGCAGGATATTCTGGCCGCAAAGGAGTATGTGCTTAAAGAAGCGCAAACAGCATACCCGGCCGGCACTCGTGCAGAGATGATTCGTGCACTTGAAAAGCAATTTGAAAATCCTGAGAAAATGTTGGAGAATATCCGCAAAAAAAGAAGATAATTCACGCAGCCTCATGTGAAAATGCCAAATCCCGATTTGCTCCGGCAAATTGGGATCAGGGCAAACGCATTAGACAATGAACCCGGTAAGTCTATTATTTCCAATGTACAATTTACCATTTGGGCATCTCTAAAAACTCGATAAATGGTAATTTGTAGGTGTGAGCATCTCAATCCATCCGCAGAGGCTTTGCTTACTTCGTATTTTGTATTTCACATTTCGTACTTCCAAGCCCCCTTGTGGGGCGAAATAACATAGGCAGGCGGTCAAGCGTGCACGCAGTGCGCGCGCGACCCCTGCTGATTATCAAAAAATATAGAGCC
>JAFQEF010000027.1 GCA_017399165.1 Akkermansia sp. | reverse complement strand
GGGGCTCCCCCACAAATACCACTTTGTGGGGGTACCAGAGTTTTTAGAGATTCCCGCCTTATTTTTTGTGCCAGCTCACGGCTTCCAACTTGCAAAGGCATGCAATCTGTGTTATACTGCAACCAGTCAGTAACATTTCTCCTCCTCATTTTATAGCTATGGCACACGAAACAGCTTTCCTCGGCGCAGGCACGGTTCTCGGTCAATACTGGACCAAGCGCCGCTACTTTGATTACCTTATCAATAAAGACAACTTCCACCTTACCTTCGGGCGGAGTTTTCAAATGATGGTATACTTGGACAGTGCCGTAGCCAACGGGCCGGAAAATGTTAAGGCAGATGTTGCTGCAGATACCCGTGCCACCAATTACCTGATTAACCACCTGGCAGATATTCGCCCCGAGCTGACGGTATTTGTAACCACCTGCGACATGCTTGCCGAAAATGCGGATGAAAACACACCGGTGTTAGAGTCCAGTGACGACCCCTACGTGCAAAACCGCATCAACCTGTACCATGCGCTCAACCGCCAATACGGGCGTGTCCTCAATGTGCACCTGCCCGAGGTAGCCTCTGTGACGGATCGCGGGTTCAGCAAAGTGATAGACACCCTGCTCAACCCACCCGCCAAAGGTCCCCTGCCCCTGCACCCCATGGAGCTACACCAGCTCTATTTCTCCCAGCGCATTTTGGGGGATGTGGAGCGTTGTATACCCCTGGGCATCCCCTCCATTATACCCGCCATGCCCCCGCTGACCACAACAGAAATTGCGGAGATTTTGGCACCCGATCTTCTGGACAGGTTGCCGGCTTATACGCCCGAGGACCCGAAGGGCTCAGACCGCCAATCCATACACTCCTTCCAATGGCTTGACCCCAAAGATGGGTACTTGGTCACCAAAGAAGACCAGCTGGACTTGCTTAAATTCTATTTCCGCCCGGATTTGGCAATATGATAGCAAAGCTTTGGCAACAATACGGGGAGCAATTTGTGCGGTTTTTTGTAGTAGGCGTGGGTGCCACCCTGCTGCATTGGGGCATTTACATATTGCTCAACTGCCTGTTCGGGCTTACGGAGGCGCAGAGTCTGGCGCTCTCCTTCACCTACGTCGCGGGCTACCTGATAAGCTTTGCCGCCAATTACGTGGCATCCCTCAAATGGACTTTCAAAACCGAGGGCAGTGTCAGCAAGGGGCTTGGTTTTATGTTCAGCCACGGTGTCAACTTCGGGCTGCACATCGGCTTATTAAACCTGTTTTTATGGGCGGGGCTGGGCACATGGATGGTGAGCACCCTGCAAAATTACACCCCATGGCTCACGGAGTGGGTGCCGGCTCTGAACGATGCCGCCAACCTGCTGCCACTGCCCGTATTTGTTATTGTGGTACCCGTCAATTTTCTCATGGTAAGATTCTTTTTAACCCGTGGCGACAAATTAGCTTGACGCCACTCCCATACATGCGTATTATACTATAATTCATTACACAATCATGGCAACCATCAGACCATTTGCAGCACTGCGTCCGCCCAAGGAATATGTAGAACAGGTATCAAGCCTGCCATACGATGTTATGAACCACCAAGAGGCCTGTGCCATGGCAGCGGGCAATGCATCCTCCTTCTTGCACATTTGCCGTGCAGATATCGACACAAGCGAGGAGGCAATTCACGACACGATCACCTATGAAAAGAGTCGTGACAACTTGCAGGATTTTCTGCGCAAAGGATTCCTGAAGCGAGACGCCGCCCCCTACTACTACATTTACCGCCAAATGATGTGGGGGCGTGTACAAACCGGCATTGTAGGCTGTGCCGCTGTAGATGAGCACCTGAACAACACCATCCTTAAGCACGAGCTTACCCGCAAAGAAAAAGAGCTTGACCGCATCAACCACTTTGACACCTGCTCTTGCCAAACGGAGCCCGTGTTCTTGGCCTACCGCAAGCATGAGGGTATCTCTACCGCCATCCGTGAGTGGATTAAGTTCCATAAACCCGAGTACGACTTTACCACAGATGACGGCGTAACCCACCTGCTATGGCCCGTAACGGATGCCGAGGTTATTGCCACCATTCGCAAAGGCTTTGAGGAGGTGCCCACCCTTTACATTGCAGATGGTCACCACCGCACGGCCTCCAGCGCAGCGGTTTCTGCCAAACGCCGTACAGAGCACCCGGATTACACGGGTGAAGAGGAGTTCAACTACCTCATGGCCGTAACCTTCTGCGATGAGGACCTCTTTATTATGGACTACAACCGCGTGGTTGCAGACCTTAACGGCATGACCCCGCAGGAGTTCTTGCAGGCCATTAGCCGCCAATTCTGCGTGCGCCCCGCCCCCGTTGGCTCCCCCTACGCCCCCAAGCACAAACATGAGTTCGGCATGTGTTTAGGCGGCACCTGGTACAGCATCACCGCAAAAGACGGCAGTTTTGATGCCTCTCACCCCATCGAAAGCCTGGACTGCGCGATTCTGCAAGCCAACCTCTTAGCCCCCATCTTGGGCATAGATGACCCGCGCACCAGCGAGAGAATTGACTTTGTGGGCGGCATACGCGGCTTGCAGGAGCTGGAGGACCGCACCGGCAAAGGCGTAGCCTTCTCCCTTTACCCCGTCACCATGGCAGATTTGTTCCGGGTTGCAGACAGCGGTGAAATCATGCCGCCCAAATCCACCTGGTTTGAGCCGAAATTGCGCTCCGGCTTATTCCTGCACGAAATTGAACGCTGAACTTTTACCATATCATGAAAATCCTCATTCCGACAAAATTGGATAAAGCAGCCGCCGGTGTATTGACAGCAGCCGGCTATGAAGTAGTACAGAACGACAGCGACCCGATTGATGTACAGGTTGCAGCCCACCCGGATGCCGCAGGGCTCATCGTTCGTTCAGAAAAAGTGACCTCCACCATTATAGATGCCCTGCCGCAGCTCAAGTGCGTTATCCGTGCCGGGGCCGGGTACGACAACATTGACTACGTGTACGCCCGCAGCAGAGGCATAGATGTCATGAACACCCCGGGCGCTAACTCAAACGCCGTGGCAGAAGAGGTTATCGCCATGATTTTGGCAGCCTACCGCTACGTAGTACCCGCAGATACCACAACCCGCGCCGGGGAGTGGAACAAGAAACAATACATGGGTCGCGAGCTCACCCGCAAAACCGTAGGTATTCTTGGCTTAGGCAACATCGGCAGACTCTTGGTAAAACGCCTGCAAGGCTTTGAATGCACTGTGCTGGGTTATGACCACTTCCTCTCTCGCCAGCGCGCCCTTAACATTGGTGCCACCCCGGCAGAAATGAATGAAATCTTCAGCACGGCAGATATCATCTCCATACACGTTCCCGGAGGCCCTGCCACCCGTAAACTAATCAGCCATGAGCTGATTAACAAGATGAAGGATGGTGCCATGCTGGTAAATTGCTCCCGCTACGGCGTGGTGGATGAAGACGCCTTGAGAGATGCCAAAACACGTGGTAAAAACATCATCTACTGTACGGATGTTCACCCCAAAGACACCGCAGCCATGCAGCCCAGCGCAGATGTGGCAGATATTCTGCTGCCCCACCTGGGAGCCAACACCAAAGAGGCCAACAAACTGGCAGCCATGCGCGCAGCCTCTCAAATGCAAGGCTATTTTGAAAACGGGGATACCTCCTGCGTCATCAATGCAGAAAAACCCGAGGGGCTCAACCCCGCCCACCTGCAACTGGCAGCCATGCTCGGTAAGTTGTGCAGCAAAGCCAGCGGCGGCAAGCCCATCCGCAAAATTGAATGTACTTTCTACAACAACCTGCGTTCTTACCGCAAGTGGTTTACACCATGGATTTTGCAAGGGGCCGTACCGGGGGCAGAGCAAGGTTTGATGCCCGCCGCGGCAGAGGCCTCCATGCGAGAGCACGGCATCGTATACAAAGCCCGTGAGCCAATGGATGATAAATTGTATGATGATGCCCTGACACTGGACCTCTTTACAGAGGAAAACGGTGAGCAGCACAAAACGAGCGTACGCGGCATTGTTATTGACGGTGAGCCTGTTGTGTCTCGAATAGATGGTTTTGACCACCTGTATGCCACCCTCAGCGGCAACACGGTTGTGCTGCGTTATCAGGACCGCCCCGGTGTCATCGCCACTATTGGTCAGCTGCTCTCCCAAAGCGGCATCAATATTGACAACATTGTAGCCCCGCTTAACCACGACACGGGTGATACACTGGCAGTCATTAAAACAAACACCCCTGTTTCGGAGGATTTGTTGCTCTCCATCTCCCGCGCCGTCGCAGCCAAGCAAAGCTTTACACTCTCACTCTAACACTCCGCCTGCAGCAAACTTTTCGGTGCCCCGCTCATCGGGGCACCTTTTTTATGGAATCCACCGTATCATTACACACTCCGAACTTGAACACCCCTGCGCATTTTGAGTATAATGCACGCCATGAACCTGCGCAAACTTATAGCCCCGCTTGCCATTCTGTTACCCGCCTGTACCCAGCTGTACCAACCCACGGGAGACGGCAGAATACCCCAAACCAAAGAAACGGAGCAAGAGCTGCGGGCTCATGTCTACATGCTCGCAGAAACCATCGGCGAGCGCAACCACTACCACCAAGCCGCTTACGACCGCGCCACAGACTACATCGTCAAAGAGCTGCAAAGCTATGGCTACACTGTAGAAAAACAAGCGTACACCATCCCCCAAAACCCGGACTACAAATCCGCCGCAGGTAAAACAGCCTATAATATAGAGGCACGCAAACCCGGCACGGATCCCACCGCCCCTTGGCTCATCATCGGTGCCCACTATGACACCCGCGTGGGCATGAAACGATGGAACGTGCACGGCCCCGTCATAGAAGGCAAAACCGGCACCCCCGGTGCCAATGATAATGCATCCGGCGTGGCGGCCATGCTCTATTTGGCAGAAAAACTGCGCAATGTACCCACCCGCAACGGCATCATCTTTGTTGCCTACGCCAATGAGGAAGCCCCCTTCTTCCAGACAAATGAAATGGGCTCTCGCCAACATGCCCGCAGAATCGTCAAAGAGCTGGGCAAAGAAAACATCATGGGCATGTTCACCACAGAGAGCATGGGCATTTACTCCCCCCGCAGCAACAAAAAACGCCGCACGGCCGTGGCAGGCTCACTGGTCGGCATACTCGACCGCTGCGACTACGTTGCCTTTATGAGCACCTTCAGCGGCAAAGAATACTCCCGCAGCTGCGCAGAGGTTTTCGCCTCCGTCTCCCGCTTCCCCGTGCGCTCCGTAGTTTTCGGCTACCTCACCCGCGGCATCGCTTGGTCAGACGACTGGTCTTACATGAAAGAGGGCATCCCCTCCTTTGCCGTTACAGACACCGCCTACATGCGCTGTGACGACTACCATGAAACCAGCGACACCGCAGATAAGCTCGACTACCGCGAGTTTGCAGAGGTTTGCATCGGCGTAGAAGCCATGGTACGCAAACTCACCGCCGCCCCCGCCCCTCAACAAAACCTCAAAAATTAAACATCAAAAATTAAACATCAAACATTAAACATTAAACATCCAACATTAAACATCCAACATTAAACATCCAACATTAAACATTCATATGCCTTCCCTGCGCGAGCTTACCATAGAAACCCTTACCCACCTTAAGGAAAACGGGCAAGAGCAGCTCGCGCTAGATGCCGAGGCCCGCACCATACTCAGAGAATGGATGCTCGCCGCACGCCGTGGTGCTGCCCAGGCCCCTGTGCCTCAAGCATCTAATCCCCCCGCACCCACCAAGGCCAACACCGCCCCCCGCAGCGTGGAGGAGAAATTAGCCTACCTGCAACAACGCGCCCAAAACTGGGGGCCCGCCCGCGCACTCGGCACCTTGAGAGACACCATGGTATTTGCCACCGGCAACCCACACGCCCGCCTTATGCTGGTGGGAGAAGCCCCGGGGTACGATGAAGAGCGCCTGCAAGAGCCCTTTGTAGGCCGCGCCGGCCAAAAACTCAATCAAATCCTCGCTGCCGCCAAGCTCTGCAGAGAGGAGCTCTACATCTCCAACATCTGCAAATTTCGTCCATCCATGGGGCCCAACCAAGGCAGCAGCAACCGCCCGCCCACCGATGCGGAAATAGCGGCCTGCCTGCCCCTCATTATGGCAGAGATTCGCGCCATTCGCCCCACCTGCATCCTCTGCTTGGGTGGCACCGCCGCCAAAGGGCTGCTGGGCACCGGGGCATCCGTTGCATCCCTGCGCGGTAAATGGTTCAACTGCCAAGGCACACCTGTGCGCGTAACCTACCACCCCAGCTACTTGCTGCGCAATGACTCCACCACAGCCAAACGCGCCGTGTGGGAGGACTTCCTGGCCATCATGGAGCAACTCAACCTCAATATCACCCCCCGCCAGCGCGCCTTCTTCCTATAACTATTCATCAAACCACACTCCCCCATGCCCTCCCTTCGCAGCATAGCAACAATACTCGGCACAGCCATGCTCTGCCTGCTGCCTACCGCCTGCAACACCCCGGCAAAACTCGCCCGTAAAGCCGCCGCAGGCGACCCCGTAGCCCAATACCGCTACGCCATCATCATTATAGATGACACACACGCCACCCAAGAGGCCCAACAACAAGCCATCCAATGGTTGAAAGAATCCACCGCTGCCGGCAACCGCAACGCACCGGCCCTGCTCGCCCTTTGCTACACCACAGGCAAAATCACCCCAAAAAACCTCAACACCGCACACCATTACCTCAACATTGCCTCAGACCGCGATAACTACCGCGCACAGCTCTTGCTCGGCCACCTCCACGCCAACGGGCTCGGTGCCCCCGCATCCCCCGCCAAAGCTGTGGACCAAATTCGCTACGCTGCCATGCAAGGCTCCCCCCAAGCAGCCTGCCTCATGTTCCTCTGCTTTTACGACGGATTCGGCGTTCGCCGCAACCGGCAACTCGCCCTCGGTTGGCTCCAAAACGCCGCAGATTTCGGCTCGGCAGATGCCAAAAACATCCTGAAACACGCCCCCAACTCAATAAAATTTCAAGAAAATGTCGATTTATTGAGAAAAAAGCTTGACTTCTTCCCCAAAAATCATTAAAATACCCCCGTCCTCACCAGAGGCACTTCAAAATCGCGGGATAGAGCAGCTCGGTAGCTCGTCAGGCTCATAACCTGAAGGTCATAGGTTCAAATCCTATTCCCGCAACTCTGAAAGCTCCGTTCCTTAACGGAGCTTTTCTGTTTACGGATGCACCACCTCCAACCGCTTAACTCCATGAACAGCCCATCCTCAGCCCTCACCTGGCAACTGCGCCATCAACTTTGGGAAATCCCCGCTACAGGCGGTATCATGGGTATTCTCAACGTCACCCCCGACTCCTTCTCCGACGGTGGTACCTATAATACCATACCCGCCGCACTTGAACATGCTCGGCGCTTACTGCACGAGGGTGCCCATATCATCGACATCGGCGGTGAGTCCACTCGCCCCGGTGCCACCCCCGTCTCCCCGGCAGAGGAAGAATGCCGCACCACCCCCGTCATCGCCGCCATCCGCCGCGAATTTCCCCACGCCCTCATCTCCATAGACACCCGTCACCCCTCCGTAGCGGCTGCAGCCCTCGCTGCGGGTGCAGACATTGTTAATGACATTACCGGCCTGGCCTCCGCAGAAATGCGAGCCCTCTGTGCCGCCCACCCCTGTGGCATCATCCTCATGCACATGCAAGGCACCCCGCAAACCATGCAACTTGCCCCCACCTATACCAATGTCGTGGCAGAGGTTCGCGCCTTCTTTGAAAAACGCGTTGCCTTGGCCCGGGCGGACGGTATCTCCCCTGCCCGCATCTGCCTGGACCCCGGCATAGGCTTCGGCAAAACCACAGCTCACAACCTGGCACTCATCCGCAACCTTGCCTCGCTGCGCGTGGCTAACTGCCCCATCCTCATGGCGCTCTCCCGCAAACGCTTTCTCGGTGAAATCCTCGCCTCCCCCTCTCTCCCCAAAACCTCCCCACTCCCCACCGTCGTCATGAGCATCCTCTCCGCGCAAAACGGCGCTAATCTCCACCGCGTTCACGACGTTGCACCCCTCCATCAGGCCCTCTCCCTCCTCCATTCCCTGAAAAAATGATAAAAAACTTCACTTTTCCTTAAATTTAGTCTTGCATTCCCCCCTCCATTCCTGTATAATGCCCCCGCAACACAAAGTTGCATAACACGGTGGATGTAGTTCAGCGGTTAGAGCACCGGATTGTGATTCCGGGTGTCGTGGGTTCGAGTCCCATCATCCACCCTTAAAGCATAAGCCCCGCGCCTGTCAAGGTGCGGGGCTTTTGCTTTATTAGCGTGGCGGGATTCGAACACACGACACCCGGAGGGTGGAGTGGGCGGCGAATGCCGGTGGCATGAGCCGACCCTGCGCCGGGCAGACACCTCTGCCCGGGAAGCCCAAAGGGCCGCAGGGGGCGGGTAGAATCCCATCATCCACCCTGCGCGGTTTCTTCAGCAATGAGGAAACCGCGCAAAAATTTTTATACATAATCGCCCAATATCATTCAGTTACGAAAACGGAACAAGCGCTGATTGAGCCTCGAATTGACCTGAAATCTCGCTCTTTTTACCCCGTTTTTACCCCCTCGGGACTCCCCGGGACTCGTGTGGGTTAAACTACGCTTTACCCCCCTCTTGGAGGGGGTAGAACCAAGGTCAACACCATAAAGTGAGGGAACGCTGACAGGTTTAGGTCAGAGAATCACCAAACATCTGCTTCACCTCATCGGAGTCTTTGCCTGAAATCGTTCTGCCTGTAACCCGCTCGATAGCGATCAGGAGTTTCTTTGCCCGGTCAATAATAAACTTCTGGAAATCGTTATTCCTCAGTAGTTCATGGTCAATCCAATGAGTCTCAATATAGTCATCTAAATCCGCCGTCGTTACTGAACCTTTCTTTTCGAGCTTGCCGAGATAAGAATGAGGCGAGATGCCACCAATCTCCCGATTGCTTCTTGCTGAAATCGGTGTCTTATTCACAATGCTGTTCCATTTGGATTTATCATATTGAGCCCCAACGCAATAGTCCTTCGGAAAGATG
>JAFQEF010000003.1 GCA_017399165.1 Akkermansia sp. | reverse complement strand
CTCACATACAACTACCAATTTGTGGGGGTACCAGAGTTTTTAGAGATTCCCAACTCGTAAATCGTACTTCAAAACGTTGTTTGTCACATTTTCCGCTTGAATATAGCGAATAAGCGTGTAGAATAGGTGTGTTATGCTGGAAATCCGAGTTGTCAGGGAAAAACCTGAGTATGTAAAGGAGCGTGTCCGCCTGCGTGGCGGGGACCATTGGATGCTTGTAGATAAGGTGCTGGAGTGTGATGTGAAGCGCCGCAATGCCGAGACGGAGAAGCAGGCGCTTTCCTCCGAGCGTAACAGTACCTCAAAGCTCATTGGTCAGATGATGAAAGAAGGCCGCAGAGATGAGGCCGAGGCACTTAAAAAGCGCATGGGCGAGGTGGGGGATCGCATCAAAGAGCTTGATGCCGTGGCCACCGCCGCAGCAGAGGAGCAAGAGACCCTGCTGCTCAATATACCCAACATGCCGCACGATGCCGCCCCCGTGGGTGCGGATGAAACGGCTAACCCCGAGCTGCGTGTTTGGGGCACCAAGCCCGAGATTGCCGAGCCCAAGGACCACGTGCAGATTGCCACGGCTTGCGGGTTGCTGAACTTTGAGGATGCCACGCGCATTTCCGGCTCCGGGTTCATTGTTTACCGCGGCTTGGGGGCGCGTTTGGAGCGTGCGCTCATCAACTTCTTGCTCGATACGCAAACGCAGGAGAACGGCTACCAGGAGGTGGGCGTGCCCTTCATTGTGAAGCGCGAGTGCATGTACGGCACCGGGCAGCTGCCTAAGTTTGAGGAGGATATGTACGGGCTGGAGGGCAACACCATGTTTATGGTGCCCACCGCAGAGGTGCCCGTTACCAACCTGTGCCGAGACCAAATTCTGAAAGAGGCAGACCTGCCCGTTAAGATGACGGCTTACACCCCCTGCTTCCGCAGAGAAGCCGGATCCGCCGGCCGTGAGAACAAGGGTATGATCCGCGTGCACCAGTTTGATAAGGTGGAGCTTGTGGAGATTTGCAAGCCTGAGGAGGGCTTTGCCGAGCTGGAGAAGCTCACCGGCCATGCAGAGAGCATTCTGCAAAAGCTGGGCCTGCATTACCGTGTGATTGAGCTTTGCACGGGGGATGTCGGTTTCTCCTCTGCCAAGACCTACGATATTGAGGTATGGGCCCCCGGCCAGGGCAAGTATCTGGAGGTATCCAGCTGCTCTTGCTTTACGGACTACCAAGCCCGCCGCATGAAGCTGCGCTATAAGGATGCAGACGGCAAGATGCGTGTGCCCTACACCCTCAATGGGTCCGGCACGGCACTGCCGCGCCTGTATGTAGCCTTGCTGGAGCAGTGCCAGCAGCCGGACGGCTCTGTGCGTGTGCCGGCAGCGTTGGTTCCCTACCTTGGTACAGACACCATTAAACCTATAGCATAAAATACCCGATTGCGGCACTTGCATGCAGGTGCCGCAATCGTCTCTCTCCCTCACCACACCACCGGAAAACCTAACCAGAAACCTGAGATATGAGCGAAATGATTGTTGCAATGGGGCCTATGTTCTGGCTCATGATGTTCTTTGCCGTGTTGGCTTTGGCCGTTGTGGCAGAGCGCCTCTTTTACTACCACCGCGTCAACATCAATTCCGGAGATTTCCTGCGGGGTATCTCAGCCCTGCTGCACAGCGGGCAATATAACGAGGCCCTGCACGAGGTGCGCCGCCTGCCCGGGCCCATGGCTCGTGTGGTAGAGGCCGTAATCTCCCGCCCCAAGCTGGAGCGTGCCGAGCTGCGAGACATTGCCACAGAGGCCGCCTCTCTGGAGGTATACCGAGTGGAGCGATATGTGCGCATTTTGCTGGTGTGCGCAACGGTGCTGCCCTTGCTGGGCATTTTGGGCACCTTGCTTACCATGGTTGCCTTTTACGAGCAACCCGGCATTACGGATGGTGCCGCCGCTATGCCGCAGGTAGCCGCCACGATTGAGAGCGCCCTGTTGCTGTCTGCCGCCGGTATTGCACTGGCGATTCCGTGTTACCTTTTCTACATGTACTTGGCTGCACGTGCCCGCAAGATTATTAACAACATTGAGCGCGCCGGGCTTGAAACCGCACACCTCCTTTGCGACTCCCGCCCGGAGGCTGCCCCCACGGCAGATTCCCCCCGCACCGGCACCTGCCGCAGCGGTGCCTGCTCTTGTGCAGATGCCGCCCCGCAGCAAGATTGATTTTTTCACCCATCCCCCCACTCTCAATTACACATGCGCCGCGTTCGTTCCACCTTGGGCTCCCCCGGTTACCCCATTGTTATAGCAGCGGGGGCCAACCTCTTTTTGCTGTTCTGCTTTTTGGTGTGGAGCCCCGTACACCGCCTGCCACGCTTCGGGGTTAATGTGTACTCCCCGGAGTCTCACTTTGTGATGGACTCCTACAACCGAGACAACCTGCACATAGTCACCATTACCCCCGGCGAAAAGCCCCGTGTGTATGCAGAGGGCGTGCTGTTGCCCGGCGGGTTGGATGAGTTGTCCGACAAGCTGGATGCCTGGGCCGCCCAAGTAAAAGGGCGCAAGCAAAACACCACCATTCTTTTGGAGTGTGACCCCGCCGTATCTGCCGGCACGCAGCAAAAGCTTATTGATATGGTGCTGCTGCGCCGGTTTACCTGCTCCCTCGTTGGCCGCCCTGCCGTAGATTAAGAACATGAAAGAAGACAAGGAACACAGCCTGCTGTACCACGCTATGCACTCGCGCCCCATGCCCGGGTGTTTGCCCTTGTTTTTCCTGCTCTCTGCCATTGTGGTAGGCCTGCTCATGCTGTTGGTTGAGGTGAAAATGCCCGAGCGTGTGCGCCCCATGGGCTTGGGCGAGGTTACTTACCGTAATGATGAGATTACGGCCATGCGCATGCAGTTGCGCAGCCCGCTGCCGTTGATTTTGCCCGTTTTTGCAGATCCTTCCCGCAAGGATGCCGCCGCCGGGCAAAACTTGCCGCGCCGTTTTGAGCCGGCCCTTACCCCCGCCCCGGAGCAGCCCTTGTTCTCTGCGGTGCCGGCCTCCATGGTGGTGGATGAATCCGCCCTGTTGGCTCTGCCCCCGCCTGCGGCTGCCCCCGCCACACCCGATGATGGAAAGGAGACCACCCCCTGATGCTCCACCTCCTTGCAGTTCTTACCATGCATGAGTTCTTTGAGGCCCTTGTGTATGTCTCTCTGTTCTCGCTGGTGTGCATTATTATACCCGTGCAGCTTGCGGCTAAAGTGCGCCGCCTGCACCGCAAGCAAACCCGTATTATTTGCCGCATTTGTGGCTACCGTTTCCTGCGCCAAGACCCCGCCGCCACTTGCCCCCATTGCCAGGCTAAAAACAAGTGAGGAAAAGTCGAAAATACGAAGTGGGGACCTCTGAAAACTCGCCAAATGGCAATTTGTTTATATCGTAGGGTGGGACTTAAGTCCCACTTTTTATTGGTGGCATGCCTTTATAATAAATGTTGGACTAAAGTCCAACACTCCGATAGCATTCGCCCCACAAATACCAATTTGTAGGGGCGCCGGAGATCCGTAGGATGCAAGATAAATAGTTTTTGTTGAGTTTTTAGAGATGCCCGAAGTAGAAAATAGGGGCTCGCGTGCAGAATCTCCCCCCGGGGCGTGAGCCCGATAAAGAGTGTCTGAGGCACATGAATGGCTCGCCCATGCCGGCTCACATCAAACATCCAACATTCCCCGGCTCTGCACGGGTTGAGAAAAAAATGAAAATAGATTGTTTTTTTTGAAAGATTTTTGTTAAATGCGGTGTACATATTACAGAAAGATTTCTTTAATATGAAATATGCAGCATGGATGATGATGGCGGCACTGGTGGCAACCGGGGTGGCAGAGGCGGAGCAGGGGACGAACGCCTGCGATGCCTCGGGGCTTACGCCGCTGATGCGTTATGTGCGGAATAGTGCCTTGCGGGATGATGTGGATGCCGATAAGGTGCGGGCACTGATAGCCGCCGGGGCAGATGTGAATGCGCGGGATAGCGAGGGCAATACGGCGTTGATGCTGGCACCGTCCATTCGCTATTACGACCACGAGCTGCACAGTGGCTTGCCCATTGTCAAGGCATTGGTAGAGGCCGGGGCGGATGCGCATGCGCTCAATGCCGACGGTATGAATCTGCTGGAGCTGGCGGTGTGCCAAAAGGACATGGCAGACCCCGCCGTGGTGGAGTACCTGCGCGCTTTGGGGCCGGAGCTTTCCCTCAACGGTAAGCTGGCAGAGGCCTGCGCCCGCAACGATGTGCCGAAGGTGAAGGAGCTGCTTGCCGCAGGGGCAGACCCCAACTTTGCGCGTGCGTTTCCCATGTATATTTGCATGAGTGCCGGTACACATTGCCAGCCTCATGATAATGAGATTATAGCTATTCTGCTTGCAGCCGGGGCTAACCCGAATCTGCGTGTGCGCGATTTGATGCATTGCTGTGTGCATGGCGGGCCGAACATGCACCCGTTGCTGGATGCCGGCATGGATATTCACTTGGCGGGGGATGCTTTGCCGGATATTGTGGCGCGTGCCTGGCAAACGGAAACTGCGTTTCCCAACCGCTTATTCAGCCGCTTAATCCGTTTGGGAGCAGATGTAAATGCACCCAACGGGTATGGGCCTTTGCTGTGTTTTTCGGCAGCCTGCCATGGCCCGAGAGAGATTGCTTATTTGCTTTCCATAGGGGCAGACCCTACGCAGAAAGACAACAAGGGGCGCACGGCTTTAGATATTGCCCGCGAGCTGGGGCGGCAGGATATCATCCGCCTGCTGGAGAACCCCACCGCCCCGCACCCCATCACCACACATGGGGTGGATGTGCCCGCCCCCGGACAACGCCGCTGCGGGGGCACCCCGTTGATAGAGGCGGCTCGTGAGGGGGATGTGGATAAGGTGAAGGCCTTGTTGGCTGCCGGGGCAGATGTTGAGGCTTTGGGCGATGCTTGGGGCGGTAATACGGCGCTTTGGTATGCTCTGTTCAGGCGGCATCGTGAGGTTGCAGATGTGCTGGTGAACCAATACTATGCCCGCACCGACAAAGTGGGTACATCCGCCCGCGGTATAACGGCTGCCGCCCATGTGGCGCGGGGGGAGTCTCACCTTGGCGGCTCGCTGATTCGCGGCGAGCACGGGCGCACCCCTTTGCATGAGGCGGTTATAGATAACGATGTTGAGCGTGTTGCCTGTTACGCCCGGCGAGAGGAAGCAAAAGACGCGGCGGATGCTGCCGGTAACACCCCCTTGCATTACCTTACCTACGGGGGCTCCACCCGCCCGGAGCACGATGTTGCAACCGCGCGTGCGCTGATGCGCCATAAGCCCGATATCAACGCCCGCAACCACCGTGGCGAAACGCCACTGCATTGTATACAGGGTGTAGGTAAGGAGTGGATAGAATGCACCCCCACCGATTTGCCGGTGCGTTATCTGGTATCTGCCGGGGCAGATGTGCAGGCGCGTACCAACGCCGGGCTTAATGCGCTGGAGCTGGCCATGTGTTTAAAGAGCAGCTGGCCTATGGGTAGCACCAACCCCGTGGCGGAGAGTGCGTCCCCCGTGGTGCGTTTGCTGGCAGCGCAGGGGCTTACCGCCTCGGCAGATGCCCTGCTTATTGGTGCTGCCGCTGCTAACGATGTGCCTGCCGTTAAACGCTTGCTGGCAGCCGGGGCTAACCCCAATGCCTATGGTAAAGATGCCCCCAACGCACTTGCTGCCTGCCTGAGCACGGTGATGGAGCACAGCCCGCATGAGCAGGAAATTGCACTGCTTTTGCTGGCTGCCGGGGCAGACCCCAACCTTGCGGCGCGAGACATTGTTTGCCGCGCCCAATGGAGTAGTGGCGATATGTATGCGCTGATGTTTGCGCATGGGCTCAAGCTTTGCCATGTGCCCGAGCCGGAGTTGCGAGCGCTGGTAGCGAGGCTGAAACATTGCGGCTATACGCAGGATTATGACATATTGGTGCAGCATGGTGCCCCGGCTTGGGATGCCGCTCAACTTGCTGCAGAGATGCGTGCTGCCGTGCTGGCGGCAGATGAGCGCGCCATCTACCGCGTGCACAACCAATACTACCCCGCGCAAACTCCCCTGCCCGGGGAAATCCCCGCCCCCTTTGCAGATGGTAAGAACACCGGGGGAGATGCCCTCATGCTCGCCTGCGCCCTGGGGAATATGGATGTAGTGCGTATTCTGCTTTGCATGGAGTGCAATGTGGAGGGCTCCGATGCCGCAGGCCGCACCCCCTTGGAATACGCCGCTGCCCATGGGTTTGATGAAATAGTGTACCTGCTGCTCAATGCCGGGGCCAAGCGTATTCCGCAAGCCCTGCAACTGGCCGAGCAATACGGCCAAAAGCATGTTGTGGGTATTCTACGCCAATTTATTCAGCAATAAGTCTGTTGCTCAACTACCATAACAGAATCCCCCCCCGTTGTAATGGATGAACCGTTGCAGCGGGGAATTTTTTTACGTTTAGAATAGCAAAAACGATATAGAACAAGAAAAAGGATTGACATAATAAAACGAGAGGATTATATTAGTAGCGAAAAGTGACTTATGAAGACTTACTATTTATACACTGTCCAAGGAGAAACAACAGGGCCGCATACCTCTGATGAGATACGAGCCATGTTAAAAGCCAAAAGCTTACCGAAAGAAACGCGAATATGCCGAGTGGGTGATACGTCGTGGCACAATCTGGAGGAAATTTTTCGGCCGGTAAAACCTGCTGCTCCCAAGGCACCGGCTCCGGCTCCTCAGCCGACACCGGTAGTTCCTCCGGTTCAGCCGACACCGGTAGTTCCTCCGGTTCAGCCGGTATCGGTAGCTCCGTCTACCCCATCTCCTCAAGTGCCTGACGGTACCCCACAACCCTATGGCGCCCCGCCGCCTTATGGAGCCCCGCAACCCTACGGCGCCCCGCCGCCTTATGGAGCCCCGCAACCCTATGGAGCCCCGCCGCCCTATGGCACACCGCCGCCCTATGGTGCACCGTATCCCTATGCGGCTACGCCCGAACCCGAACCTATGCCGAATTTAGATTGGAGCGCCATCTCTAAAAAATATTGGACATTCAAAGGGCGTATAGACGGCAAGACCTTCTTTAAGTCAACGATTATCGGCGTTTTGTGCCTGATTTTGGCGTTCCTGATGTTCCAATGTGAGAAGTATGGGCGTATTATCGATTATGATTATCTTATTAAGGATGACGAAGGTTTTGAAAAATTTTCTCATGCGTATAGATACGAATACCACCCCTTATTTATATGCGTTGTGGGGTACACGTTGGTTATACTGGGAAGCGTCATTTGTTTTCCCCCGCTTGTTCGTCGCATGAAAGATGTGGGTATGAACCCGGCTTGGGTTATTATCCCGATTTTGGCGAGCTGTTCGGTAGTGGGACCTGATGGATATTATCGTTGGTACGCCGGTAGTTGGATATGCCTAATTGCATGGATTGTGATAATTTATGCATTAACGTTCATTCGCGGCAAAAAGATGCCGAACCGCTATGGACCTGTACCGGTGCCGGGTTCTACCCCATGCGTGCCTGTTAAAGGCGGAGGGCTGAGCATGGGAATCGTAGGCTGTGTTGGCGTTATTATTGCGGCACTTGTGGTTACTTTCGGTACCAATCACGGTACACGACATGAGCTCAAAACTGCTGTTATGGAGAATGATGCAGCTGCGGTTGAGGCTTCCATTGCGGCAGGCGCAGATCCCGATGTGCCAATAAAACTAAAT
Source organism: Akkermansia sp. (assembly GCA_017399165.1). Classification (GTDB taxonomy): domain Bacteria; phylum Verrucomicrobiota; class Verrucomicrobiia; order Verrucomicrobiales; family Akkermansiaceae; genus Akkermansia. The sequence continues at coordinate 2,085 of JAFQEF010000003.1, read as the reverse complement.
GATGTACGGAGAGAATATAATGAAAAATATGAAGAAAATTACTATTCTATGTTAGCACTTGCAGTCGAAGAGGAATGCAGTGAAGCGGTATTTCGGGCTCTTTTGGACGGAGGTGCTGAGTTGTGTATCGTTTTAGATGGCGATAAATATAGACATCTACAATCCGAAGAGGGGTATAAAACCTATATGAAGGTATTGGCCGAAAAAGAAGGAGGCAAGAAGAAGAAAAAGAAGAAGAAAGATTAGCCTGATAAGAATACAAGGAAAGCCCGATTTGTGTGCCGAATCGGGTTTTCTTTGTTTCTGATTGACAGGGTAGCGGCGGAAAGGATATACTGAACACGCTGCATGGATATACAGACGCTTCCGCCGCGTACCGTTATCGGTAATTATAAAATACTCAAAACATTGGGTAGGGGTGGCTTTGGCGTGGCGTATGTAGCGTGGGATATACAGTTGGAGCGCAACGTGGTGCTCAAAGAGTGTTTTCCAGCGGCGCTTTGCCGCCGAGATGAAGACGGTACGATACGCCCCATGGGGGCCGAGCTGGAAGCGCATTACCTGCAAGCCATGGCCGATATGCAGAGAGAGGCTCGCACCCTGGCTAAGTTGAACCACGAGCGCATCGTGCGGGTGTACGAGGTTTTTGAGTCTCGGGGCGGCTTGTATTATGTGATGCCGTGGTTAGAGGGCGGCTCGCTGCGCGAGAAGATGGAAGAAGCGGCAGATGCCGGGCAGCCCATTGCCGTGCAAACCGCTATACAATGGCTGCTTGCCGTGCTGGAGGGCTTGCAATACCTGCATGATAAAGGTATTGTGCACCGCGATATTAAGCCGTCCAACATCATGTTCAATGAGCACGAGCACCCCGTTATTATCGATTTCGGCGCCTCGGTGATGCATGCAGTAACCACCGTAACACAGGGGGAATTCTCGGTAGATTATGCTGCCCCCGAGCAGATTTCCGGCAAGGGAGCGCCCTTTGCCGGTACAGATCTTTTTGCGCTGGCTGCCACAACTTATGAGCTGCTGAGCGGCTGCATGCCCGAGGCTGCACTGCGGCGCATGCTGAAGGATGAGCTGGTGCCTATCGACTCATTACCCGGCATGGAGTCTTTGCAGCAGCCCTTGGTGCAGTTTGTGATGCAGAACTTGCAGCTTTCCCCCGCCGCGCGAGATAAGAGCGCGGCTTATTGGCGGGAGGTACTGAGTGGCATGACCGTGTGCAAGCCCTTGCCGCAGCCACGCCCTGTGGGACGGTGGGTATGGTATGCCGGGGCAGTGGTTACACTGGCGGCTATTGTCGGCATAGGGGCAAGCTTGTTGCCGAATACGCCCGACCCTCAACCGGTGCAATCGCTGCCCGCTGCAGAGGCACTTTACCGGGCATATGTAGCGCACAATAAAGCGGGGCTTGATGCCGTGCCTGCTGAATATGCGGCTTATGTGGCGCGCGTGGAGACTGTCTCTGCCGAGCTCGATCAAGCCTGCGATACGGTGTTACAACAGCTGGAGCAAGAGCTTGCTGATACTCCCCTGACAGAGGAACAGAAAAGAGATTTGAAAGATAAGTATACGGATAAGATTTATGACTTGGAGGTAGAATACTCTCGCAAATTGACGGAGTTGCAAAATGAGTTTTATAACCAATTTGTCTCCCCCCTGATTTCATTGCTTACCGAGCCCCATTTGCATTATCCGGCATGGACGGATGCCGATTTTGCCCACTTACCCGCCCTGCGTGAAAGACTGGAGCGGGTCTACGGGCAATACTACCTGCTGCCGCATCATCCTGAGCAGCCGAATGGCAATAAGCATCGCCAACGTATTGGCACCCTATTGCCCTGTATTTAAGGTGTTGCCGATGGGGGTGGGACGATGATTTGTTTATTTATTCACGCGTGGGAACAATTAGTAAAATGGCAATTTGTAGGGATGGCGAGCCGCAGGCGAGCAGAATTTTGTAAGCCCCGCTCTGCGGGGCGTCATTTTATTTAGCGAGTGGTGCAGCGAGCCAACGGCGAGCGAAACCACTCGAACCGATAAATAATACACCGAACCCGTGAAACGGGTGATAGTTAAGTT
>JAFQEF010000026.1 GCA_017399165.1 Akkermansia sp. | reverse complement strand
GCAGGGGCTTGCGCCCCTGCCTATTGGCTGCCACCCCTGCGGGGTTCGTATTTATTTTTGCATAATTCCCGGGGTTTCCGGCTTCGGCAAGCCTACGCCGTGACAAGCCACCGCTGGCGCGGCTCCACGCCCGGGCTATTCTATGGCGCCCCTCACCGGGGCTCAAAAAGTCGGCTCGCTAACGCTCGCGGGTTCTCCCCCACAACTACCAATTTATCTGTCAATATAGACCATATAGCCCTTTATCAGCACTCAGCCAACCACGCCGCTACAGCCGGCAGTGCATCAACATCCGCAGGCAGCCAGGGGATGCTGTGTAAGTTCTCAGCACTCAACCAGCAAAAGGCTGAGTGCTCTCGCAATTGAATGCTACCCTGCTCTATCTTGCAGGCATAACAGAACATTCGCAGGTGAAAAGCGGGGTAATCCCACTCAATGGTATGCAATAATTCGCCCACGGAGATGCTAAGGCCAAGCTCCTCCCTAATCTCTCGCACTACGGCAGCCTGCGGTGCCTCCCCGGGCTCTATCTTACCACCGGGAAACTCCCACCCGCCCCCATGCTTATGCGGCGGGCACTGCGTTGCCAACACGCGCCCTGCCCCATCTCCTATCACCGCTGCCACCACTTCTATTGTTTTTCGCTGCTCTAACATCTGATACCGGAATTGTACCATATGTGCCCTCTTACATGCAAGTTTTATCAAATGTCAGACGTTTTACATCTAATTTCCTACCTTTTTTGTGAAGATTTTAAATTTTTAGCTTGACTTGTTAAAAATGGATAACTAAAATGCGCGCGCCGCGCAAAAGCACCACGACAAAGTGCCGTAAAACGCGAAACAACTCACGCCATTTTCATATAGCCATGAACCGTCAGGAAATCACACTTCCGCAAGGCACGGTCGGGATACACAACCGGCCGACAGGCTACATTTTTTATCCGCTCGGCAAGCCACCGCACAACAAGAAGTTAGTTGTTTTCAACTAATAAAAATTGATAACAAAATTTAAATCAGCTAAACTTCTTACACAGATCATGAACCTGCGACACATCACAAGATTCACCTACAAATTCACCAATTTTCAAGGCTGGCGCGTAGCCATACGCCGCCAAGGCTACACGCTTACTCGCTATTTTTCTGACCGCCAATATGAGAACGAAGAAACGGCATATGAAGAAGCCGTACAATTTCGGGATATGGTACTGGCAGAGCTGGCGGCCAACCCCGGCAACGAACTGGCAGTATTAACCCGCCACAAGGAGCAAGCACGCACACCTCAATACCCGGCCGGGTTAAAACCAAGCCCCACCCCATCAAAGCAAGAGGAAAACACCCCCGGAGCATGCAGTATGCGCAGCAACAAGGTATTACAGAGTATTCTGCAAAAAGTTTGCCGCCGCCTCAGCTTAGACACCGCCAGTGTGCTCAAGCTCTCGCTCTACCTTTTCTCCATGCAATACGGTGTTGCCGCCACGCCGGAGCGGCAAGCCAATGCAGGCCTCCCTTTTCCGCAGCAGGCACTTCGCAGCAATAACACAGAGCCGCAGCCTAACCTGCACCACATCATCTCCGAGCTCGAAAAAACCGCCCGCTTGGCCGGGTTACCCAGTTTTGCAGAGTTTTCAACAGGCAGATCCCCCATGCCAACGGCAACGGAGGCAGAGCAACCACCGCCCCCGCCGGAGGATGTACCCAAAAACATGCGTCCACCACGCCCATCCCCCCCATTTGTTACCATACCCACCAAACTCAACCGCCCTTCTATCACCTATTACAAACATTTTTACAATTCGCCGCGCAAGCAATTAATGATGCCTTTGCCCCCGCTTGCGCACTCGGCTCCTCACAACGGCGTTACCGGTCAACACCATCCGGATTTGAAAATCGCCTCTGCCCCACCGCCTAAACTATCCCCCGGGGCCTGACCCTTTTCTCCATTAAGTCACGGCAAGCACATCTGCCGAGCCCAATCTGAGTTTCATCACATTCAGATACTACCCGAAATTTGCCCATGCTCTGCCTACACCGAGCATGGGCAAATTGCTGTAATTGACGGGAGGGCGCGCAGCGGCATTAGTCCCGCACCCTGTTATCCACACAATGCTGCGGGGTGCGGAAACAACAGCCCACGCAGAAGGTAACAATGGTGCCGATAGTGACACGCCAGGGGAAGGAAATATGGGTGATGATGTCTTGGGAGCCAAGGAGCTCCAGGGTAACCACCGTGGCAAAACCTGCCAGCATTGCCAGCACATTGCCCGTATCATTACCACGGGTACGGGTAAGCATACCCAGCAAGAACACGCCCAGCAAAGAGCCATAGGTGTAACCGAAGATACCCAGTGCAATCGGCAGAATACGGGCACCGGGGTTCATCACCACATACCAGGCAGATACCGCACCCACGGCAATGAGCAATGCGGCAAAAGCCACGGTAAGCCAACGCACGGCACGCAACAATTGTTGCTCGGTGGCGGCAGGGTTAAAGACATCCCGATACCAATCTCTCGTAGCGGTGGTGGCCAGTGCATTGAGAGCTGTGGAGAGTGAGCCCATGGCCGTTGCCAACAAGGCCGCAACCAACAAACCGCGTATGCCCACCGGCAGGTGGTGGATAATGAAGTAGGGGAACACCTTCATCTGCTCGATTTCGCCCTCGGCATTCATGGGGAGCTCCATACCCACCTTGCTGTAGTACACAAACACCAGCATACCACACACCAGGAAAATAAGCACCACGGGGATATCAACCAAGCCGGAGAGCATCACGGCACGGGTGCCTGTTTTGCTATCTTTGGCGGCCAGCATGCGCTGCACCATATCCTGATCCGTACCATGGGTGGCCATGGCCAGGAACGTGGCACCCAAAAAGGCGGTCCACAAGGTATACTCACTGCTGAGGATATTGCGAACATCTGCCGCAAAGCCCTCACCGGTGATACCGAGGTCAAACACCTTACCGGGTTGCAAATTCTCCACGCCGCAGGGGTTGTTGGAGGTATCTGCCACGGTGGATACAACGGTGTGCCAGGCCTCGGCGTAAGAGGCATCTCCCTTAATTGTAAAGAAGAGCAGCAGGATGGTAGTACCCACGGCAATAATGAGGATGGAGGCCTGCAACACATCCGTCCACACCACGGCTTTAAGCCCGCCCAGTGTGGTATAAATGGCCGTGAGCACGGTGATGAGGGTAAGTGCGCCGATGTATATCAGCACGGTTTCCATGGGGGCGGCAGTGTCTTGCCCCACAATGAACATGTATGCAATTACCAGCAAAATACCGGCAAAATACAAGCGCACGCCACTGGCCAATACACGGCTGATGAGGAAAGTGACACTGGCCCAACGGCGCGTGGTAATACCAAAACGCTTTTGCAAGTACTCATAAATGGAGACCACCTTGTAGTCGTAGTACGGTTTCAGGAAGAGTTTGCCTACAATGATACGGCCCAGCACCGCACCGATGCAAAGTTGAGCATAGGCAAAGTTGCGCAGCACAAAGCCCTCCCCCGGGGTGCCCAAAAAGGTGGCGGCACTAATCTCTGCCGCAATGATGGAGGCCAGAATAGCCCACCACGGCAACGAGCGCCCGCCCAAGGCATAGTCCTCTAACCCGGTTTGTTTACGCCCCGCATACAGCCCGATGCTGATGATGGACACGAAATATAGCGCGACTACAAGAAAATCCCACATAAAAAGCATTCAGAAAAACAAAGTACAAAGTGCAAAGCGAAAATCAACTTTGTACCTTGTAAATTGTATTTTCTCTTAAGCCTGCTTCTTCTCAAGTGCGGCAGCCACAAGCCCGCAGAAGAGGGGGTGAGACTTGGTGGGGCGGCTCTGGAACTCGGGGTGATACTGGCAGGCAATGAAGAAGGGGTGCCCGGGCAGCTCCACAACCTCTACCAAGCCATGCTCATCATTCACGGCAGAGATAACCAGCCCGGCTTTCTCGCAAGCCTCGCGGTAGTCTGCATTGAACTCGTAACGGTGGCGGTGACGCTCGGATATCATCTCTGCACCGTCGTAAAGCTTGCTGCACAGGGTATCTTTCTGAATATGGGCGGGGTATGCGCCCAAACGCATGGTAGCCCCCATGTTGGTGATAGTCTTTTGCTCCTCTTGCAGGCAAATGACAGGGGCGGATGTCTCTTTATCAAACTCTGTGGAGTTGGCATCTTTAAGCCCCAGCACGTTGCGGGCAAACTCGATAACGGCTACCTGCATACCGAGGCAAATACCAAAGAACGGTATGTTGTTTTCACGGGCGTACTGCACGGCCATAATCTTGCCCTCCACACCGCGCTCACCGAATCCACCGGGCACCAAAATGCCGTCTACCGTCCCAATCATCTCGGCACAGGTGCTCTTCTCCAACGCCTCGGCATCCACACGCACAATCTCTACGCGGCAGTCATTGGCAGCACCGGCATGGGTAAAGCTCTCGTAAATGGATTTATAGGCATCTTGCAGGGAGATGTACTTGCCCACCACGGCAATGCGCACGCTGTGAGAGGGGTGAATGACACGACCCACAAACTTTTGCCACTCGTCCATCTTGGGCTTGGGCACGGTAAGCCCCAGCACCTCTGTCACAATGCGGTCCACACGGTCGCGCCCCAAGTCTAGCGGGCACTCGTAAATGCTGTGCTTCACGTCACAGAACGCCACAACATTGCGCGGCGGCACGTTACAGAACATACCAATCTTGGTCTTCTCCTCATCGGTAAGGTTGTCCATCTCGGTGCGGCACACAATGATATCCGGCTGAATACCAATTTCACGCAGCTTGGCAACACTCTGCTGGGTGGGCTTGGTCTTGGTCTCGCCCGCAGCCTTGATGTAGGGCAACAGGGTTACATGGATGAAACAGCAGTTGTGGCGGCCTACCTCCAGCGCAAACTGGCGCAGGGCCTCCAGGAAGAGGTAGCCCTCAATATCGCCCACCGTGCCGCCAATCTCGGTGATGATAACATCGCACTCCTTGTTCTTTTCCGTCAAATCATAGAGGCGCTGCTTAATCTCATTGGTAACGTGGGGAATGTATTGTACCGTCTTGCCCAAATAGTCACCACGGCGCTCTTTCTCCAATACCTGTTCAAACACCTTACCACTGGTCAGGTTGTTGAGGCGAGAGAGCTCGCAGTGAATGAAACGCTCATAGTGCCCCAAGTCCAAGTCGGTCTCGGCACCGTCGTTGAGCACGTACACCTCACCGTGCTGGTAGGGGCTCATGGTGCCGGGGTCTATGTTCAGATACGGGTCGAACTTTTGCATGGTGACATCTAATCCACAATGCTCAAGAAGCGTACCGATAGAGGCTGCGGCAAGGCCTTTTCCCAATGATGATACGACGCCGCCTGTTACGAAGATGTATTTCATGATGAAACGGAGAGTTATAATGTTAGCCGAATGTTAGCAGATACACGCGCCTTTGTCGAGCTTTTGCCGATTTTTCTTTTTTAGCCCCCTCTCTCTACAGCACAAACAACACACCAAACTGCTTAATAGCCATATATTTGCATTTTTAACTTGCTTTCAGCCGAATTTGCATTATACTTTATTAAGTTACTTTATTAAGTTGACACCATGGCAAGCGCACAAGAGCGGGTAATGCAGGCAATGAAGGCATGTGGAGAGGCCACACGCCCGCAACTGGCTAGCGCCACGGGGCTGAGCTTGGTCATGGTAAACCAAGTGGTTGCAACGCTATGTCGGCAAGGCGTGTTGCAGGCGGGGGCACAGGTGCCATCCGGCGGGGGCAGGCCGGCGCAACAGTACAAGCTTAACAGCGGCAGCAAGTTTTATGCGCTCATCCGCTTGTGGCGCAATGATAAGTTATTACACGCCCGCACGGAGGAGTTGAATTTAAGCGGCACCCCCACCCGCCATATGGAAGCCGATTTTGCCTACGTGGACATTGAAAGCTTTGATAATTGGCTGGATAAACTGGCACACAGCCACCGACTCAGCGGCATCACCTTGTGTACAGATGAAGAGATTAAGCGAGAGGAAACCATAGCACACCTACAAAAGCGTTATCACTGCGTGGTACAAAGCCCCACCACAGCGGCCTTGCTCTGCGAGCATAAAGAAGGCAGCACCACCCTGATACTGCCTCAGGGGCAAGAGGCAAGCTGCGCGCACTACAGCAACGGCAAAATACAAGAGAGCGGCGCGTTGAACCTGCTCCCCCTGCCGGCAACGTGGGCAGGCATTGATTATGAGGACCGCGCCTTGGTGGTGGATACCGTATCTCGGCTGCTGCAAATTATCATCTGTATTCAACGGCCCACCCGTGTTGTATTGCACGCCCCGGCGTGGTCCCCCAGGCTTGTGGAGCGCATACGCTATAACGTGAGCGCCAAACTAAAAGACAAGCTCCCCCCCCTGCGCTTCGTCAATTTAACCGAAAACGCGCGAGCAGAAACCATGCGCAAGTTTGCCGTGGGTATTTCCTAAACAAGAGCCCCGGCATCAAGGCTGCTCCACAACAAACACAAAGCCTTCTTTCTCGGTAATGGTATGCTTGCCATACCCTATATGGCAGAACATGCCGCCCAAGGTGGCGGTGTGGCCGGGCTCCCAGGCAGAGACCCCGGTAATGGCTGCAGAGCCCAAGTCCGAGATCATTTCCGCAATCACGGAGGTTCTCTTCTTTTTGAGCACTTTGCTGTTAACCACCAGCTCAATTTCTCGGAGCCCGAAATTAGCTAACCCGCAAGTGTTCACCAAAATGTATGAATCCTCTGTTCTGCCGAAGCGCAGCATGGTATAAAGCATCGGGTTGTAGGTAGAATCCTCCAGCTTCAGTACATCCGGGGCTACTATCACAGCATCTTCAAACTGCACCCCCACCATGCCGGGCAATACATACAAGCGCACCAACACTGCCAGCCCACGCTCTGCCACCGCCAGCGGGTCCTCACCCTCCTGCCCCGTTACCGTGAGCTGCATGTATGCACGGTGTGCCTGCAAGCGGTCCACATCTGCACTTGGCACGGCGTGTTCCTCCAACACCTCGCGGCCGGGCAAATCCTCTGCCGGGGTATTGTGGCAAAGCACCTTCACCCCCTGCGGCAGATCTAATTGCGGCAGCTGCGGGCACTCTGCATCAAAATAAACACGCCCGGTGTAGCATGGCTTTGGCACACGCATGCTGCGCCCGCTGCGCGCACCATAAGAGAGCAACAGCTCCACCAGGGCATCCGCATCCCCCGCACCTACATGGGTTTTGTCTTTAGCCATATCCAACGGTGTATTGCCGCAGGCGCTCATGGCGTTAACATCTGCCCCGGCCTCCAGCAGGGGCTTAATCATGGCCAATATAGCCTCCGCATTTTCAGAGAACCGAATAGCCGCTACATGCAGCGGGGTATAAGCATGCTCATTTTGCTTGGGGGTAATGCCTGTAGCCTCAAACATCTCAAGCACACGCAAGTGCTCCGGTTTGCCGGACACATAGCAAGAGAGCACCGGGGCAGCGGCCTCCCCATTCTCTTTAATACCGGCAATCAACAGCATTCGCAGGGCATCAGCATCCGCACACTCTATGGCCACGGTCAACAAATCTGCCTCATGCTCACGGGCACAGGCCTGCAACTCTGCCCCGCTATGCCCACAGTCCAACAGCTCTTGCACCATGGCAGGGCGATTTTTCAACAGGGCATGTAACAATAAAAACGTGATGTCCGACACACTCTCCACCACCTGCGGGGCTGCTTTGAGCAATGCCGTAAAGCGTTGTTCATCTCCCGACTCTATACACGCCAATATATCCTCAACGCGCTTGTCCGAACGCCCGGTACACACATACCAAGCAACCGCGAGTATAAGAAGCAAAATGGCAACAACACCGTATGTCATGCCTCTCAAACTAGCAAATGCTCGCCCTTGCGTCAAGAAGTCTGCGCGACTTCATGCCCATACAGACACAATTTGAAGTACGAAGTACGAAATACGAAGTGAGAAGTATAAAATATGATATACGAAATGCGAGGCTATGGCTTAAGCCTCATCCTGCGCTTTAAGGCCCAAGATGGTGCCGGGCATAATCTTGTGCCCGGCAAAAAAGCTCTCGGCATTCATTTTACGGGCACCGGGCGGCTGCATGGTAGAGATGCGCACTGCACCACCGCGTGGCCCGCCGCAAGATACAAGCATGCCGTCAGGGCCGGCCTCAAGCACCATACCGGGCACGGCATCCACCGGCTTTTTCAAGCGCGGAAAACAGTCGATGGGCGGAAAAATCTTCAGCTGCTTATCCCCACCGGATTTGACAGAAGGATACGTGGTAAACGTACCGGGCCAAGAGTGATACGCGCGGATTTTACGAGAGACTTGGATGGCCGGCTCACGCCAATCAATGCACCCGTGAGCACGCATGAGCTTGGGGGCATATGTCATCACGCTCTCATCCTGCTCTTGCGGGTCCACCCTGCCCTCACGCAGCATCTCCACGGCCTCTGCCAAGGTAGAGGGGGCCAGCAATGCCAAATCATCATGCAGGGATTCCCCGGTCTCTGTACCGCGCAGGGGTACGGAGGCCCGGCAAATGACATCCCCGGCATCCAACTTTTTCACCACATACATGATGGTGATACCTGTTTCATCATCACCGGCTTCAATAGCAGCCTGAATACAAGCCGCCCCGCGGTGGCGGGGCAACAAAGATGCATGCGCATTGATACAGGCAATGGTGGGCACATCTATCACCTCTTGAGAGAGAATTTGCCCATAGGCCATCACCACCACCAAATCCGGCTGCAAGGCACGCAGCTGCGCCACGGCCTCGGCATCCCGCATGCGCTCGGGCTGGTAAACAGGTATGCCGGCCTCTTGGGCGCACACCTTAATGCGGGGAGGTGTCAGAGTCTGGTGGCGCCCCACGGGGCGATCCGGCTGCGTAATAAGCCCCACCAACTCACCGCTATCGGCAAGCAGATTAAAGGAGGGAATCGCAATATCCCCGGTGGCCATCATGACAATTCGCATACCCTCTTTATGCCATAAAAACCCGTTTAGTCAAGCTATTTCCTGCATTTTAACCCTCTCAGCCAAACTTTCTTGCTTCAAAAAGAAAAAACAGGGGGGAGAGCATAGCCCCCTGCCCCAAATATGACGGGTGTGCTGAGCTTCCTCAGCACACCCGATTCTTTGCTCTGAAAATTGAGGCTTATACCAGCTGAGCAATCAGCGTTTCACGGTCGCCGGGGCAGAAATCCATAGGCGGAATCTCCGGCAAAGTGTAACACCCGGGGGCAAGTTTCTTGCCGGCACGGGCAGCGCACACCATCACCTGAGCCGTCAGCGCAGGGTTATTGATACGCATCTCAAACTTGAAAATTTGGTTCTGCGTAGAGCCCGATACACCCTTGCGCTCCATGTAAACACCGTGGCCCATATCGCGCAGGGCATCAATATCCGGCACCTGCTGCACGTGCGTTTCATCGTGGCAGAAATAATCATCCGCCTTAATGGCGGCTGCAACCTCGGCAAAATCGGCGCCCTCCTCAAGCTGCACATACACCATGCGGCGGTGCACCCCGGAGCCCGTGGGAATTGTGAGAGAAAGCGCATCCTTCACCCCGGCTTTAGAGCGAGCCACCACACTGTGCCCCATGCTCATACCCGGCCCGAAGTTCGTATAGGTAATACCCTTGGGAGCCATGGCCAGCATCATGGTGCGCATCACGGAGTCCGAGCCCGGGTCCCACCCGGCAGAGATAACCGCCACCGCATTGTGAGCCTGTGCCTGCTTACCCAAAGAGCGACGCAAATCCACAATACCGCCGTGTATATCATAGCTGTCTACAGTGTTGATACCCTTGGCCAGCAGAGGCAACGCCGTTTCTTCTACACTGCGAGTGGGGGTACAAAGCAGTGCCACATCCACCTGCCCGAGCTCATCTATATTTGTCACGGTTTTTATACCATGCACGGGGGCGCTCCCTGCTCGGCGAACAATGCCTACTAATTCCATATCCGGAGCAGCGCGCAACGCGTCTACTGCATACTTCCCGATATTCCCGTATCCTACAATGGCTACCTTTATCATTTTCTGGATTCTGTGTGGCTTGTGTTATTGCTTTTGCTGCGGAAAAACCTTTCCCCGCTGCGCGCTTATTTTACATAATTACTCACACCAACGCAAGCGCAGACTTCCACCTGATTTTGCTTTTTTGTGTCTGTTATGATTGTTCCGACGCATTCTCCTTAATAATTATTTCTACACCCCCCTGAAAAGGAAGTCTCCCGGCGATCCGAAGACCACCGGGAGCCCAACTACCCTATGAAATGGACCCTTTTCGGACCCAAGAACCAATTTTACGTCTGGTTCCAAGGACGCCGCCATTCTATAGTTTTCTAGCCGTTTTGTCAACACAAAAAATTAGATTCTACTCGAAATAACATCTGCATAACTCATAACAAACTAATAAACAACATATTACAAAAATTGAAACTGTTCATTTTTTTGTCATCTATAATTATTAAGTACCCCTTAAACGCTCTTTCAGCATTTTTTTGCGTCTGTTTCTAAAAAAAAGCTTGCACATTACCGCATTTATCGCTAGAATCTCCCCGCACCCTTACCGGTGCACCTACAAAGCGCAGTTAGCTCAGTGGTAGAGCACATCCTTCACACGGATGGGGTCACAAGTTCGAATCTTGTACTGCGTATACCAAAGTAAGGCCGTAAGTTTTAATGACTTACGGCTTTTTCTGTGTGGGGTAAACGGACAGAAAACAAGGTCGGCAAAAAGTGCATATTTAGGCAAGGTGGTGCAAAAAAGTGCTTGCCAACTGCTTGCCAAGCAGATACACTGCCACTATGGCAAGGCAGCAGGATTTTAAAATAGTATACAGTACCGCCAGGGCGCGGGCAGGAAGAAAGCCGTGGCTTTTGCTGACACCGGCAGCATTGTCTGACACAGGCAAGCGCAAGCAGCAAGCATTCGGCTCTGAACGCCAGGCGCGGGCCGCCCTGCGCAGCATCACACAGCATCACACCCGGCTGGGTGACATGGCAACGCAGCTACCTATACAGCCCGAGCACCTTGCCGCAGTGCGCGTAGCAGAGGCCACGTTGGCGCCCTACGGCATCACGCTGCAGAACGCAGCCACCTTTGCAGCCACGTGCATCCAAGAGGCCGGCAGCCTCAGCAACGCTCTGGAGATGCTACGCTGGGCCACAGACCGCTACAAGAGCAACCCATGGCCGGACACCACCCTCAAAGCAGCCATGGACCAATACGAGACAGCCAACACCCACCAGGCCAAAGCCACGAGAGACACCCGCCACTACGCCCTGCAAGCCTTTTACAAACACGCCACCCTTTACAGCGAGAACACCTACCTACACGCCATCACCCCCGCCAACCTGCGCCCCGTGCTGGATGCCGCTAAGCTCACACCTCAAATGCGTGGCAACGTACACAAAACCCTACGCGCGCTCTTCACCTGGGCGGCAGAGCACGCCCTCATGCCACCTGCCAACCCCATGGCTACCATACGCCCGCCCAAGCTCCAAGAGGCAGAGATACACCCCCTCACCCCGCCCCAGCTCGCTGCCCTCCTACGCGCCGCCCAACCCTACCCCATCGAGCAGCGCTACCTCGCCCTCTGCGCCTTCGCCGGCATCCGCCCTACAGAGGCCACACGCCTCACCTGGAGCGACCTCTCGCCCGACGAGCCCATCATCTCCGTGCGCTCCAAATCCTCCAAAACCGGCGGTGCCCGCCACATCACCATCCGCCCCGTCCTCGCCGCCTGGCTACACCACACCGCACCCGCACAGCCACCGGCACCCACAGCCCACTCTGCCCCATCAAACGCCGTAACCTACGCAAAATCAAAGAGGCCGCCCACCTCTCCGGCGCAGCTTGGCAGGCGGATGTCCTCCGCCACTCCTTCGCCTCCTACGCCCTTAAAGCAGGCACCTCCCTCGCAGACCTCCAGCTCGACATGGGCCACCGAGACGCCTCCATGCTACGCGCCCGCTACCTCAACATGGCAGGCCTCACCCGCCAACTGGCAGATGCCTACTGGGCCCTCACCCCCGCCAACATCCTGAACACCCCCGCCAACTAACCGCCAAGGGCTTACCCCTCTACAACCTTGCGGGGGCGCCCCTAGGTCTCTGTCATAGTTTTAAGCTATAGGTGCCAGCTCTGTGCCGTGTACTAATTCCGGGTGGTTGTCCAGCACTGCCAGCAAGCGGGCAGCGGCACCGCTGGGGCGGCGCAAGCCGTTCTCCCATTTAATGAGGGTGGACAAACTACACCCGAGCAATTCTGCTAAAGCTTTTTGCGTCAAGCCTCGGTATTCTCTCAACCTTTTAATAGCTTTCGCTATATCTCCCACGGTAAAAGCCGACAAATCCTTTAATGCTCCCTTAGGCTCCGGTAGAGGCTCTTGTGTTTCCAGATAATGCGCCACAAGATCCGTGGCTATTTCATCCAGGGCATCTGCCACGGCTGCCGCTGTGGGGGCATCTGTGCAATCGCCGCACAAATCCGGCAAGGTGCCGATGTAGCAGGCATCCTCATCGCTCCAACGTATCACACGCGGATACCGCCGTGCTATGCGTTCTATCTCTGTCATTTGCTCCATCTCTCTTGTTCTCCTTGGTTTGTTCAATTGGGGTAAGGGGGATTACTCCCCCTTACCCGTTGCTTTGCTGATTTTTGCGCGAATTTGCTTGCACAGATACACAGGCGCATCGTCTCCATCCTTGTGGCATACCACGGCTATTACACCGCTGGGGTCATGCTTAAACTTGCGATGGCTCCCTTTGCCTCCCGGTATCTGCCGGAATCCGGCTTTTATCAGCTCGGCAACAATATCGCGAATTCTTGTTGCCATGGCCGGATTATACTTACACAATGTGTAAATGTCAAGAAAAATGTTGCACAATGTGTAAGAAAAAAACAATACCCCCCCCCAAAAAAACACCGGGCGTGGGCGGTGGAAACATCAAACGCCCTAAACCTCAAAATATTATTGCATAAAAAAATTACACAAAATATCTCTTTTTGCTTGACTGTCAACGCGCTGCATGTTAATATTTCCCCGTTCCCGCAAGGGAACACCGCCAACCAGGCACGGAAGGAGATGACTATGAAATGATTCACTTCTTTTGTTGTTCCCCGCAGGTTGTTGAATATCTGATTTATCTGGTATTTCTCGCCTGCCACTAATGGGAGGCTTTAACCTCCCGCGGCTCATCCCTTGAGCCTCAGAGCCCGGCCGGACACCGGGCTCTTTTTTTTTGCTTTTTACTATTGACACCCCGCACCTTTTCTTGTACAATCCCCACGGAACACAAAAGAAGGCGCAACGAATCATTTTCCACGCGCATCTCCTTTTAATCAAGCCCGGCAGCTCGTCCAACCTGCCGGGCTTTTTCTTTACCCTTAAAATTCAACACCCAACATTAAAAATTCAACATAAAGAAGAGCCCCGCCCGCCGATGCTTCATTTTCTATTGACATCACACCGAAAAAACGTTACAATCCCTCCGGAATTCGGAAGATGTGGTACATTACATCACCTCTTTTCAAATCAGCCCCGACAGTATTGGACGCACTGCGGGGCTTTTTTATTTGCCCTTAAAATTCAACATCAAACATTAAAAATTCAACATCAAAGAAAAGCCCGGCAAGTGTGACCGCACCGCCGGGCTTGTTTTAAGGAGATGCTATTCCGAAATGAAACTGCACCCTGATTTATCCGTGCCCCCATTATACACACCCCCGCCGGGTTGTCAACAGAAATTCAACCTCCAACATTAAAAATTCAACATCAAAAATCCCGTCCGTCGACTACAGATCCCTCACCCCTCCACCACCTTGCGAGGGCGTCCCCGCGGGCGGCGCGGCTCCGCACTCATCGGCTTGCAACCATTCGGGCGGCGGTGTTTGTCCTCCCTCACTTCATAACCGGCATCCGCCAACTCTCGGCGCACCAACTGCATCAACAGGGCAGTTACCGTCACCCCTCGGCTTGCTGCCAGGGCTTGCAGCTCCTCTGCCTCGCTCGGGGCTATGCGGAACGCAAAAAGCTTCTTTTGTTCTTTCTCATTCATGGCTTTATCTTCTTTATTTTCGGCGAAAAAAAGCGATTCTTGAAGGGCGATTGCAAGAGCCGCGCTACCCATTTACAACGGGCAGAATCCAGCAGCCTTGTTTCTAGCACTTTCAACTCTTCTTGTCAATAGGAATTCAACATCCTCAAAACACACCCAAAATGTTGCCCCCACCCACCGAGCGAAAAACATTAGCAAGCGGGCGGGCGGCACGGTGCAAGGCCTCAAAACTCACCACGCCATTGGTCGCCATGCTCTGCAAGGAGCGCGTCAAACTCTCTGCCGCGTCCTTATTACCCAAGAGCACCTCCATGGAGGTCTGCACGTTTTCCACCGCTCCGAAGGCCTGAATAGGCACCATCGCCGCAGAAAAAGCCGTGCGTACCCCGGCAGCAATGCCTTGCAGACCCATAAAGGCCTGCCCCAAGGCATTCAATTCCACGTGAAGTTTCCCCAACGCCCCGGCAAACGCACTGCCATCGGCCCCTATCGTAAAATTCACATCCGGCTTGCTCATAAAAAAAACAGTTTAATTTTAATAAAAATATCTTGCTAAAAAACTAAAACCATGCTACTATACAAACGATGAAGCGCACCCTCACAGCTCCGGAATGCCTTGCCTACTTCTTCAAAACCCGGGAGAAGTTCAACGCCGGCATTGTACGCGACTACGCCCGAGCCGCGCGATCTCACTATAATTTCATGGGATGCAGAGTAACATTCTGCCGCTACCTGCTCCGTATCCTCCCCGAGCGTATCGCCATGACAGAATTCTTGCTGGAGCACTTCGACAGCATCCCGGGCACCGAGCCCATTCAACGCGATTATCTGGAGTGCGACCATGAGCACCTTATTGCCTACCGCGACAAGGCTCTGGAGTACATGAAAAATCCCAACGTATACAGCTGACATATCACTCCAAAAACTTTTCGGCTTTATCCCAGACGGCTTGAGAGGCATCTGCACAGATGAAGGCCGTTTTGCCGCCGTTTTGGGCGCGGATGTAGGAGGCGGAGCCGCGCAGGGAGTCGCGGATGTACTTGAG
>JAFQEF010000025.1 GCA_017399165.1 Akkermansia sp. | reverse complement strand
TTTTTTGTATATAGCAGGGGCTTGCGCCCCTGCCTATTGGCTGCCACCCCTGCGGGGTTCGTATTTATTTTTGCATATTTCCCGGGGTTTCCGGCTTCGGCAAGCCTACGCCGTGACAAGCCGCCGCTGGCGCGGCTTCACGCCCGGGCTATTTTATGGCGCCCCTCACCGGGGCTCAATAGTTTGGCTCGCTTACGCTCGCAAAATTCAAAATAAATGGATTAAACCGAGTTTTTAGAGATTCCGAATTCGGACTTCGTATATCGTAGCTCGTACTTACAAATTAGCATTTACTTTTCAGCCATAACATGCTATATTCTCCTCATCATGAAAATTGCAGTAATCGGTAAAGGTGGGCGCGAGCAGGCGCTGGTTGAAACATTGGCTGCAAGCCCTTGCAAGCCTGAGATTTACACATTCCCCGGTAGTGACGCTATCTTACAAACGGCCACAGCTATCAAAGCGGATGGGTTGGATAGCCTTATCGAGCAAATGACGGCTCTGGGTATTGATTTGTGCGTTGCCGGTGAAGAAAGCTACTTGGTAAAGGAGGATGGCTTGGCCAACCGTTGCCATGCCGCGGGGATTCCCTGCTGGGGTCCCACCAAGCAAAGTGCTCAGTTGGAGGCCAGTAAGGAGTTTGCTAAAGATTTCCTGGTGCGTCATAACATACCCACCGGTAAAGCTACGGCCGTGGCAGATTACGATTCCGCCATTGCTGCGATTAACGGGCAATACCCCACGGTGCTTAAGTTTGACGGCTTGGCTGCCGGCAAGGGCGTAGCCGTGTGTGCAGATGCCGCCGCTGCCGAGGCGTTCTTGCAAGAGGTGTTCATTGAGAAACGTTTTGGCGAGGGCCGCCTGTTGGTGGAGGAGTTCCTCACCGGCCCCGAGATTTCCATTTTCGGAGCCATTTGCGATGACAAGTACCTCATCCTTTGCCCGGCTCGTGACTACAAGCGCCTGCAAGATGGTGATGAAGGCCCCAATACCGGCGGCATGGGGGCTGTGGCATCCCGTCAATTGGCAAGTGCAGAGCTCATTAAAACCATTGAAGATACCATTGTTGCCCCCACGGTTGCAGGCCTGCAAAAGGATGGTCTGCCCTACCGCGGTTTCCTTTACTTCGGACTGATGCTTACCCCGCAGGGCCCCAAGGTGATTGAATACAACTGCCGTTTCGGCGACCCCGAGTGTGAGGCCGTTATGCCCTTGCTGCGTGGGGATTTGGCTACCTTCTGCTTCAATGGGGCGCAAGGCAACTTTACCCCCGAGCTCATCAGCTTTGACGAGGGCTGGAGCGTGTGCTGTATTCTTGCCAGTGCCGGTTATCCCGCATCCTCCCACAGTGGGGATCTCATCCGCGGATTGGATGCCTGCAACGCCCGCGTATTCCACTGCGGCACCAAGAAAACCGCAGAGGGTTGGGTAACCAACGGTGGCCGCGTCTTGGCTATTGTGGCTCAAGGCTCCACGCTGGATGCCGCCCGCACCGCCGCCCATGCAGAGGCCGATAAGGTGGATTTCGATGGCTCCCAGCGCCGCAGTGACATTGCTTATAAAAATATGTAAAAAAATTAAGCCCCCTTGTGGGGCGAAATAATATAGGCAGGGGCGTAAGCCCGGAGAAGTACGATTTACGAAGTACGATTTACGAAGTAAGCAAAGCTACTGCGACGGCGCAAGATACCCACACCTACAAATTGGCGGTTGAGCCGAATTCGTATTTCGTAATTCATACTTCGCACTTTCCCAGCCCCCTTGTGGGGCGAAATAACATAGGCAGGGGCGTTAGCCCCTGCTCATGGTCCAAAACATACCCGAGCCCGATGAGCGTAGCGACGAGGCCGACAGATGACCATAGCGTAGGGCGTAAGCCCGGAGCGGTGTGTGGCTCGGGGTTAACACCCCTCGTGGGGATTGTGTCGGCCTCCTCGCGTCGCTCGTCGGGCTCTATATTATTTTTTCGGTCAGCAGGGGGCACGCGCGCACTGCGTGCACGCTTGACCACCTGCCTATGTTATTTCGCCCCACAAGGGGGCTTGGAAGTAGGAAATGTGAAATCCAAAATACGAAGTAAGCAAAGCTACTGCGACGGCGCAAGATACCCACACCTACAAATTGGAGGTTGAGCCGAATTCGTATTTCGTAATTCATACTTCGCACTTTCCCAGCCCCCTTGTGGGGCG
>JAFQEF010000024.1 GCA_017399165.1 Akkermansia sp. | reverse complement strand
TATTATCAAAGTATACCACCAAAATCCAACATCTAAAAAGGGCGTCACCATTACCCGGTGACGCCCTGAAATTACATTATACCAATGAAATGTTTTTAGCGTCGGCGTGGCGGCGCTTGCCACGCCAAAGTCGCCTTAGCGACGGCCTGTCTGGGGTATCAACGAGAAGCCCGGCCTGTCTGGGCGTATCAACGAGAAGCCCGGCGGCGGCGTGCTGCCAGCGTGGCTAATGCCAGCAGGCTCATGGTTGCCGTGGTCGGCTCGGGCAGGCCATTGCTCATCAACGCTTCACGCTGGGCAGAGGTAAGGGCAGAGTTGACAAATACAAAGTCGGTATCTTCAATCATGCCGTTATTCAGACCGGTGATGCTTTGTATCATGTCTACATCATAATGGGCAGAACCTCCTAAACGAGACCCCTCGTCAGCAGAAGAAAATGTAGATTTATCGTCATACTGTCCCATATAGTTATATGTTACAGTATTTCCTGCTTCATCCTCGGCAATAATCGTAAGATAAAATGTTGTGTAGGTAACATCTGTCGTATAATTCCCATTATCAGATGCATAGTCACGGTGAGTATCATTGGCTAACTGATCACTCGGCCCTTTGGCATACGTATGCTCTACAAACAACGTTGCTTGTTTGACATTCATGGTGACAATGTCATCTAGCGTTGTCACTGTCGACTTTTGTAGTTCATCGATTGACCAGTCATAAGTGCCATTATCACCACCATGTACACCCTCGTTCTGAACTTTCATGTCGGCTCTGTATACCTCGAAACCACTTAAAATACCATTGCAGGAACTTAAATCTGCCGGATTTTTCGCAGACGCCACACCCAATTGAAGCCCTGCATACACACCATTGCCGGCACTATCGTTCACGTTGCCGTTTTCGTCTTTGGTAGCATACCAATCGCCACCCCATCCCATGGTAACTGTTACGTTGCGATTAGAATATTCGGGATGTGATACAGACCCGAACAGACCGGTACGATAGGTATTGCCACTACCTGTAAAGGTAAAAAGCGCTTGACCGTTGTCTTCATGGCTTCCATCATCGGTCTTGCTCAAGGCATTTATGTTCAGGTTCATACCAATGGTCCAGGTGCCCGTGGTGGAGGCAGATACGTTCATGGAGTCATCCTGACCATTCCACCAAGTATACGTTGGGTCTGCTGCTTGAGAGAAACCGGCCAAAGCTGCGAAAGCTAAAAGTAAACCAAACTTTTGCATATGCGTTATTGTCTTTGTTTGTGTATTATAGAGATTCTCGGGGCCTCGTTGTTTCGAGCATCTTCATACGGGCGGGCGCACCGATCACGCAGTTAGTCTATCTCTTTTTAAATGAGATGTTTTCTATTGCATTGAATTTTCAGTGAGTTATTCGATAAAATGACTTTTTTTCTTCACAGAAGGTTATTCCCACTAAAGGTATATGATAAACACTAATTTTTAATCATTTTTTGATATTTTTACTTGCAATCTCCTTTTAAAGGAGCTCTGCTTTTTATGTGCTGTGTATAAGTCTTTTCCGTATAAGAGCCCCCCCCCTTTTAACAATTATAATACCCCAATATCCTACAGAATCAACATGATATAAAGTGCTGATTTTTAATGCCTTTTTTTTATTTTTACTTGACATCTCATTTAAAATGAGATATGCTTCAACGTATGAGGCGTGAAGATGAATTACCTACGCCGCTGAATATTTTATATTTAACCATAAAAGAATCATGAAATTACATTTACCTAAACTACTTTGCGTAGCTGTGATGGCAGCTATGGCTTTACCGGCCATGGGCGGGGAGTTGGCATCAACCACATATACCGGAGAGGATGGTCAAGAACATACTAAGTGGGATGTTGGAGAATTTGATGGGACAACGCATCCTAATAAACAATATACGACAATTGACACATTGACCTTAGATGGCTATGACATGTTAGGCACGTATGATGATAACGGAAAGTTACGGATAATATACGGCACATGCACAGGTGCGTCTAATCAGTCCCAAGTGTCTCCAAGCTTAAAAGTAACAGGAACATTAACCATTAAAGATAATGCTCAACTTTCGCTAGGTGGTTTATATGATGGAAGTCATGATGATTACATTGGATTGAATGCCGATAAATTGCATATTGAAGCCAAAGATGACGCTAACATTGTAAATTTCAGAACAACAGGCGCTTGGATAAATGACGTAGAAATCAACAGCGGAACCGTGCTATTTCATGCAGCTTTCGATTATAATGGAAATAATGGTGCAACGGAAGGCACAAATCAAGGAAATCAATCATGGTTTCCGGGTATTATGAAACCTACTGAAAGTGACGATGACACAAAAATGGTGGTTATCAAAAAGAGTTATACACAATCTGGGGGTAATGTTACGTTTGGGTGTTCAGCAATTTCGCCTCACACAAGTGGCACTAAGATTTATTATGCCAATAATTTAACAGGCAATATTTCTCAAACGGGAGGTAATATGAACGTTTATGGTCATACGTATTATGACGGAGTTCTGATTTCCCAATCCGGGGATGGTGAAATGAATTTCCGAGATAGAATATATCTTCATAAAACTTCCGAAGTAAAAATTCAACAAGGAGGTGATAATACCGCAGCCTCGGATAAGCCAACAATGGTGATTGGTAAATTGTTTGGCAGTACTGCATCTGTAATATTGGATCAAACAAATGCCGGCACGATGACCTTGGCTTATGGTACTAATTTTTCCACGTCCGGTACAGTTAAGGTAACACAAAGCGGTACAGGTACGGTAAATATTGGTGGTGGACATAACATGAAGAGCACAGATTTGTCCGGGTTTGAAGCAGTCAATACCTCATATAAATTCCAGCAGACCTCTGGCACAATCAATATAGCCAATAATGCAACAGTGAATCTTACAGAAAGCTCTATCGGTGGTACTCTGCATGTAGGGCATGCCGCAACACTGAATGTTCAGGGTGCGCTGAATGTGGCAGAGACAGCAACGCTGAGTTTTGGCGTGAATCAGGAAAATAATACCGCAGCAATGGTAATAGATGGTGGCAGCAGCATCGTGGCGCTGGGTGCAGCGGTTTCTTTAACTTTGACGGAAGCCTTGACAACAACGCTTGATAACTACTTTACCTCTGAGGATGTTGAGGACAAGACGATGACCTTTAACCTGATAAGCAACTTTGACGCAACGCAGAAGGATAATTTCACGGAGCTTAGCGTATTTACCACACCTGCCGCAGTTGCTACCTTGGCTACCGATGACGTAGCCTACGATGTGAAGGACTGGTCGCTGAGCGTTACCGACAACAATGTGCTGCAGGCAACGGTCACTTGGCAAGCCGTGAAGGCAGGGGAACAAATCCCCGAGCCTGCCACAGCAACGCTGAGCCTGTTGGCCTTGGCGGGGTTGGCAGCACGCCGTCGTCGTCGTTGATGAGACGCCTCTCAACAACACGGTGTAAGATAGATTAATGAAGCATCAGTCGCGCAGTAAAAAACTACTGCGCGGCTGGAGCGGTTAAAAAGAGAAGCATTTTCAACCCACAACAGAAACAACATGAAATTACATTTACCAAAAATGATGAGAGCTGTGCTGATGGCTGCCATAGTGGCAGGTGTAGCGCAGGCAGCAAGCATTGATGTTGGCAGCTATGAGCCGACGGACCCGACCTCTGCCGAGCCGAAATTGCCGGGTGCAGGCTATGGTATCATCACCCACGGGGAGACAGACCTGACACTGAGTGGCAGCGACACCTTGGGGGTGGCAGATGGCAATGGCGGCATCGTGACGCAGTTTGGGCAGCAGACGTATAATTATGCGGATACCACCCCGAGCATCAGCCGGGAGGGGATCATCAGCAATAATTATCAAGTGAACGGTACTCTGAGCATTACAGAGCAGGCACAAGTGGCGTTGGGTGGCCAGTATAAAGTGAAAAACAGCTCTTATTTAGTCCACCAGCTGGCAACCGGTAATTATGATGAATACACCGGTATTATTGCAAATACCATTGTGGTAGACAGCACCCGCAGCGACTTTGCCCTGCAAAGCTCAAATGCTACGGTGAACACCCTGCATGTGAAAAAGGGTATTGTAAACCTGCACACGCAAGAGCAGAGCGGAAATAGCAGCCTGATACAATTTGCCCCGAGAGACTCCAAGCAGGTGCAAATACGCCAAAGCTTGGTGGTGGAGGACGGTGCACAAGTAACTATCGGCAAGCACAGTGACTACAGCACCACCCAAGATGACAGCCATTGCGTGGTGGGTTTTGGTGAGTTGGAGCTGAAAGACTGGGAAGAGAAACAGGTCTATGGGATATCGATATCTGTGCCGACGGATTATGAGATAACAAGTGCCACACTTACCCAAACGGGAGGTGAATTGACGGTAGCCGGCAAATCCGTTTCTGCCGGTGGACTTAATATTGAGCAAAGCGGCGGCAGCATGAGTGTATCTGCAGACTCCTACCATGTACTGGCAGACTACAACAATGCCACCATTACCCAAAGCGGTGACAACAGTGAAATGGTAGTGGGTAAGATTATTGCGGATAACTATTACTATAATGAGGTAGTAATGGTATTTGAATTTGCGGGTCAAGAAAAGCCGGATATCAACCCGGCCCTGCACCTTACCCAAGAGGGCAATGGCAGCATAGCATTGCAAGGTGTGGATTTTACCAATTATAAGGAGGGCGACAAAGCCTCTGCCGAGGTAAGTACCATCACCCAAAAAGGGGACGGCACGATAACGCTTGACGGGGACTATGTAGGCGCAAGTTTTGAGATTAAGCAGAGCGGGGCAGGCACAGTTGCCCTGAGCGAGGGTGCAAGCATGACGGTGAACAACCTGATGCTGAATACCAACGCAGCCCTTACCCTGGCAGCAGATGCCACCTTAACCGTGGCGCAAGGCAGCAATATTACCATTGCGCTTAACAGCATGAAAGATGCCGACGGCGCCCTGCAGTTGGCCGATGCCGCAGATTTGGAGGTATTTGCCACCACCATTACCTTAGATTTGGCAGATGTTTCCCTTGGGGAGCTGGCCGCCGTTGCTACGGAAGCCGGCACCTTGGTGAGCTACACGCTGATGACAGGTGGCGAGGCTTGGCGCACCATGCTGACAGACGGCACGCTTACATTGGAAAATGCCGGCACAAGCATTACGCTTGACTACCAAGGAACCGAGCTGCTGATTCAGCAAGTGGGCTTGGCAGAGAAAGACGGAGCCCTTGTAGCCGAGCTTAAGGTAAGCGGCAAGAGCATCCCCGAGCCTGCCACGGCCACACTGAGCCTGTTGGCTTTGGCAGCCTTGGCTGCACGCCGCCGTCGTCAAAAGTAACGCAAGCAGTTAAAATAGCACCCAACAGGCGTCCCGCCACGGCGTAGCAAGCAGCCCGCAAGGGCTGACGCGAAGACGGGAGCCTGTTGGCTTTGGCAGCCTTGGCAGCCCGCCGCCGTCGGGCTTCTCGTTGATACGCCCAGACAGGCCGGGCTTCTCGTTGATACGCCCAGACAGGCCGTCGCTAAAGCTATGGCGTGGTAAGCGCCGCAGGCGTTGCAAGAAAAAGATTTCGGTATTAATGTAATTTCAGGGCGTCACCGGAAACGGTGGCGCCCTTTTTAAGTGTCTGTATCGGCGCGCGGGACTTTTGAATGGTTGCCAGATTCTTGTCTGAGGCCCTTCATCAGCGTAGCCAGCATGCCGTTGGGGGATAGATGACCCACCCATATTTCTACAGCATGGCGTAGCACGTATTCATTGCACCAGGTAGCAATTTTTTTGTTAATCTTTGCCCCGGGGGCTTGCGGAGAAATAAACAACAAGCGTTTTTCCGCCAATGCAAGTTGTTGCTCGGGGGATAATGACTCCTGCGGCGGAATCCCCTGTGGGCATACATGAATAATACGCTGTTTTTTATGCAAAGCACGCCGAAGCACCTCTCGCTCTTGCCGGCTGGTGAACGTGGAAATGAGGGCAAACTCTTGAGTAGGAGGGGGGACTAAAGTCCCCGCCTCCGATATAAAAATGCGCCGGGGTACAAAATCTGCCGTAGCAGGTCCCTGAGAAGCCACAAACGCGCGTTTTGGTAGGTTTAATAGCATTGTCTCCCCCAAGGTGTATGTTGTAACAGCCTGCCAACGAGCTTTTGACCAGTTTTTCGCATTTTCGCGTATATAGGTATCAATGTTGCGGAGCTCCTCTGCACTTGAAACCAGGTTTTCCCAATAATCATTTTGCCAGAGATGTTTGCCGATATCCGGTACTCTACCGATTTGTTTTAATTTGCCGTAGATGAAAGCAGTTGCCCCCTTGAATCGCCCAATCAGAAATCCGAGGTGATTTTTTCTGTTGGTTATTTGGCGTTTAATAAAAAAAATGGCATGCAGGTGATTTGGCATAACCGTATATTGCCCCAACTCAAGCTCCGGGTGCTTTTGTGGCAAGTCAAGCAGTGCCGTTTTTACGGCTTTTCCAAGCTCATTCAATATGCATTTTTCGCCAACGATAGCGCCCAGTACAGGCAAATTGTGGGCAACTTGGATTGTTACAAAAAAACACCCGTTGGAATAATTGATATTGCTGTTTCTCCGTGACTTGTATGTGTGGTCAATGTTCATGTTGTTATGTATCGGAGTGCGGGACTTTAGTCCCGCCTTTGGGGGGCGCTCTGCTCAGGATGCCGGCATATACCTACCCCCGGGCAGGGGCAGAATTTTGCGCAGTACTTGCAGGCGCATGAGTTGGGGGGTGAGGCGGTGGGCGGGCAGGCCCAGGGCGGTGCAGAGGGCATCTAGGGTGTCTTGCCCGGCGGCGATGGCGGCAAGGATGGCTGTAGTCTCCTCGGGGAGGGTGGAGACGGCGTGGGATGGCGGATCCTGCGGGGAGGAGGGTTGCGGGGGCTCTGCGGGGAAGAGCTCCATTTGGCGGGGCGGGGTGCCCCAGCCCATGTCTGCCATGAGCTCTGCGGGGGAGGTGCAGAGGGTGGCGCCATCCCGAATAAGGGCATGGCAGCCTGCGGAGGTGGGTTTGTCTACCATGCCGGGTATGGCAAAGACGGAGCCGCCGTAGTCTACCCCGGCAAGTTTGGCGGTGTGCAGGGCACCGCTGCGGGTGGGGGCCTCTACCACCAGGGTGGCGCGGCTCCACGCGGCGACAATGCGGTTGCGCTGGGGGAAGGTGGTGCGGCCGGGGGGCAGGTTCATGGGGAACTCGCTCACCACGGCACCATGGCCGTTGATGATGTGGTGCGCGAGCTCTGTGTTCTCTTGCGGGAAGATGCGGGAGAGCCCGTGGCCCAGCACGGCGATGGTGCGGCCGCCGGCATCTATTGCGCCACGGTGGGCAGCGGCATCTATACCTTTGGCCAGGCCGGAGATGATGGTGCAGCCGGCATCCGCCAGTTCACGGCCGAAACGGCGGGCGGTGGTCATGCCGTATGGGGTGGCGGCACGAGAGCCTACAATGGCCACGGCGTGGTCGGCATCTTGTTGCCGCCATTCACCCAGCACGTAAAGGACGATGGGCGGGTCGCTCATGCGGCGCAGGGCGTACGGGTAATCGGCATCTGTAAGGGTGACAATGCGCACGCCGTGTTGGGCTGCGCACTCTATCTCTGCATACACATTGGTGCAGTTTTGCCAGTTGGCAATGGCGGCTGCCATTTTGGCGCCGATGCGTGGCACGTGCTCTAACACGTTGGAGGGGGCGGCGAGCACCAGCTCTGCAGAGCCGAAAAACTCCAGCAGCCCCTGTATGCGCACAGAGCCCAGCCCGGGGATCAGGTTGAGTGTGATGAGGGCTTCCCTCGGGCTGAGGCTCGGTGTGTTAATGTTGAATGTTTAATGTTTGATGTTGAAGGTGGGGTGAGGCTTCAGCGCTCTACGGTGAAGTCCAGCCCCAAGTCCATGGAGGGGACGGAGTGGGTGAGGCAGCCGAAGCTCATGAAGTCCACCCCGGTTTCTGCGGCAGCGGGGGCGGTGGCCAGGGTGAGGCCGCCACTGGCCTCAAAGTAAGGCTTGGGGGCATCCCCACGCATTTCTACGGCCTTGCGCATGTCCTCGCAGCTCATGTTATCGAGCAGAATATAATCCACCCCCGTGAGCTTAAGGAAAGCCTCCACCTGGGTGAGGTTGTCGGCCTCGAGCTCTACCTCCACACCGGGTTTATCTGCTTTGAGCTTGTTGATGCAGGCTTGCAGGTGGTCTGTGTTGCCGTCTGTCATCAGGTGGTTGTCTTTTACCATGGCGCGGTCATAAAGGCCTAAGCGGTGGTTGTTGCCGCCACCGTGTACCACGGCGGCTTTCTCCAGCAAGCGGTAGCCCGGGGTTGTTTTGCGGGTGTCGAGCAGTTTGCAGGAGGTATGGGCAATGGCTTTTACGTATTTGTGGGTCATGGTAGCCACGCCGGAGAGGCGTTGGATGAAGTTGAGCGCGGTGCGCTCTGCACCCAGAATGGAGCGGGCAGAGCCCTCTATCATCATCACAATGGCATCGGGCGATACCTCCTCACCATCGTGCAGGTATACCTCTACCCGCAGGGTGGGATCCACCGCGCGGAATACGGCCTCTGCCACCTTGACGCCGGAGAGCACACCCTGCGTGCGCGGGCGCATCAGGGCACGGGCTTGCAGCCCCTCCGGTACAAAGTAGGTGGAGGTGACATCCCCGTCACCAAAATCTTCTTCAAGCGCCAATTTGATGAGCGCCTCCATATTGTCAGAAACTTGCATACTGCTCATGCCTTTACTATAGGGCAGCGGGGGGCGTTTGTAAAGAAAAAACGGATAGAACGTGATGAAGTACGAGGGACGAACTGCGAAGGACGAAGCGGATTTACAACTTGGGAATCTCTAAAAACTCGCCAAAGTCAATTTGTAGGTGTGAGCATCTCAATCCATCGCAGAGGCTTTGCTTACTTCGTATTTTGTATTTCACATTTCGTACTTCCAAGCCCCCTTGTGGGGCGAAATAACATAGGCAGGCGGTCAAGCGTGC
>JAFQEF010000002.1 GCA_017399165.1 Akkermansia sp. | reverse complement strand
TACCGTGTAACCATCGCTCCGAAACCCCACAGGGTTTCATCTCGGCGCAGGCCACGGCACGCGTCACGACCTTTTCCTTCCCTCTCTTTATCCTCTCTGATGCTCCACCCGGAAGGTTGTAATCCGGTGGCGAGTTTTGCAACTCAGCCTCAGCATCCAGAAAGTCAGTAAACTTAAAAACTGCCTCGCCCGGCCTTGCCTCGCCTTGCTCGTTCGAGCCGCTCGGCCTTTCGGGCGTCACCGTGACGGTGTGCCGAGAATCTTACCAGAATCGACGCCGCACGTCAAGCCGATTTTTGCAAAATTTTGCAGGAAAATTTCACATTTTTCGTAAACACTTGATAATACAACGCAAAAATTTGACATTTTTCTACACAAAAAAGCGCATTTTCCAAAAACAAGCGGGAAATACGCAAGAAAAGCGAAAGAAGAGGCACATGATATCAACAAGCATTCTGCAACAAATAAGCTTTACATCGTGAGCTCATTTATATAAAGTATACAGGTACATTATGAAAAAGCATCATCTTATCACAACTGCAATGGCCGGTCTTACTGTGCTGACCGGCGGGATGCTGAGCTCTTGCTCAGATGAAGAGGTTGTCTCTACCGAGCAAACACAGGCAAAGGCAAGCTATTACACAGCTCAGGCGGTAAATGCCGATACAGCTGAGGCACGCGCCAAGGTATTCCCGGCGTTGGCATGGCTCCCCAAGGGCACTAACACCTATATTACCGGCAACGTGACAGAGTTTTTAAGCGTTGTCAACAAGATTTCCGGGAGTGAACCGTTTGAGATTCCGTTTGAACTACAATCCATTGACACCCTCGCCATAGGTCTTACAGAAGGCACAGAGAAAACATTTGAAGACTTGGTGACTGTTCACAACCAAGTGCTTGAAGGCATTCTGCAAGAGAAGCAGCCTGATGTCGACCGGATGATAAAATCCATAGCAGATGCTGCAAAAAAAATCAAACCGATATATCTGGTAGCAACCTGCCATACAGAGGATGAAGCCAAGGCATTGGCCTCTCAGTTAAACTTCCTGATAGCCTTATCCCTTAAGGATGCACCGTTCCTCAAAACCTCTCAACTGGGTGGATGGAATTTAGTAACATGCAAACCGGCGGATATACCCGCAGAACTTACCGGTGCCAATTTATCTGCCTGCGGGGATTTAGCGGTTTCTCTGGGAATTACCAGCCGAGGCAATGCCATGGTGGCAGCCCTTACCGTGAACCCGCAAGAGCTGCAGGTACCCGCAACGGCAGCGGAATCCGTGCTGGGAACCGATGCAGCCAATGCGTTAGATGACGCTTTGAACGGCAAGGGATTGGCAGCCGCAAGCATCAGCCCCAACCTCGCCAATGCCCTGCGCGATTATTATGTCAGGTTTGTAGAGTTGGCTATATCGGGCTACAGCGATATGAACAAGCGAATAGGCAAAAAGACAGAAAGTATAGAGCAAGGAGTTGCCGCATTCAAGACATTGGCTGCGCTGTACAAAAAGCTCATGCCCTACAGCAAGCATCCCTCCGGTATCACCCTGTGGCAGGATGGCGATTTGCACCTCTGCCTGCAATGCGACTCCGGTGGGGTGGAGTTCTCCACAGCCCAACTCAACACCACTATGCCGCAAGATGCCTTAGTGTATGCCTACGGCTCCGGCGTAGCTAACATGAACTGCCCGAGCATGGAGGATATTGACCGTGCCGCCGAGGCCGTATTTACCCTTGTTTCCATTTCAGAATCCACAAGCGATGCGCAGAAATGCCGGGAGATATACAACGACATTAAAGGTATTCTGCCGCATTTGACCACCCTGCACAACAGCATGGGCAAGGGCTGGGTAGCTACCGCAGATTTATCTGCCACAGAGACATTCTATATCACCCCCTCCATTCCGGCAATTCAGCAACCGGCACCGTGCATACGCTTGGCGATGCAACTGGACAACCGCACCGCCTTTGAAAAAGCCGTGGCAGATACCTTTGCCGGTGTAAAAGCTTTGGTGCAAAAATACTCCCCGAAGGATGCAGCCGAAATGGATACTGCGCTGGCCGGTATAGTCAAGGCTCAAAACGGCAGTTACACCACGTATACGCACCCTGTTGTTAACAGACCGCATGAAGGGTTAAAGGCCGGGGTGGTTATCTCCGACTCAGCCTTAGGCGTGGGGTCGGACATGGGCAAAACCTTACAGCTCTGCGATTCTTTCTTCGGCAACACGGCGGTTTCCGGTATTGTTGTCAACATCAATATGAGCATCATAGAGGCATACTTGGAGCAATGCAAAAATGCGCGCGAGGCCGCTAAAAACAATCCCGAGATAGAGGCTGATACCATCAGCTATATTGAGGAATTGGTTCAGGATAGACAAGATGCCTTGAATGAGTTCCGCGATGTACTGCAAATTATTACAGGAGGCAGCCTGAGCATTACCTCCGAAAATGGTTGCAGCAAAACACATATCAAAGTTTACACCCCTGCCCTTAAATAAGCAGGCAAAAAACTAATCTCAAGCCACCGTTGCCTCAAGGCAGCGGTGGTTTTTTACCATATCAAGGCACAAAAATTACCCAACCATGACATGTGGAAACGAATTGACAGGGGCGGATATTTTTGTTATAAAATACAATATATGAA
The DNA here is from genome assembly GCA_017399165.1 of Akkermansia sp. Lineage (GTDB taxonomy): Bacteria > Verrucomicrobiota > Verrucomicrobiia > Verrucomicrobiales > Akkermansiaceae > Akkermansia. The sequence goes on along the minus strand of JAFQEF010000002.1, from coordinate 53,324 downwards.
ACGCAGAATTTTAATGAGTGTAATAGCCTGTGCAATAGCATTTGCAAGCACAGCCGGGGCAGAAACGCCGGAGGCGGCAATAGCCGCCGCAGAGGCTGCTGCTGAGCAAGAACAAATGCAACGCATCCTCTCCGATTTTGTGCGCGCCATGAGTTCCGGGTATGATATATTGGAGGGCGTGCATGACCGCGCCTCGGCAGATGCGGCAGCACCCAAAGTGAAAGCACGCTTCGCTATCATTTCCGAGCTGGAATTCGGTATTCAGTACATGGATGAAGAGACCGTCGTCAACGCCTTGGCGGCAGCCGGAGTGACGGAGCAGCGGCTCACCGCCATCCGCACCCGCATTATCGATGCGCGCTACTACGGCTCGTTAGCCTTGGCTACAGCCCTTAATGCCTCTTTAACAGAGGTGCTGGACCCCGGCGAGGTAACACCCGAGCTGATACAGACTGTGGGCAGCGAGTTGCAAGCCGCCCTACAAGGCAAAATCAACGGCATCAGCGGCGGCCCCGGTCTTACGGAAGAAAGCGCTTGGAAGATGGGGGCAGACCCCGCAGCACTGGACCTCATTCCCACCATCATGGACACCCTGCCCCATATCGAGAAGGTGGACCAAAAATTGGTACGCACGCAAGAAGGCCCCATTTACGGGAGAATGACCTATTTGCTGCCCCGCGAAGATAAGGTATACGAAATGCAAATGTGGTTTGATATTACCGAAATTATACTCGCAGAAGAAGCCGCAGCTCAGGCAGCGGAGGAGGAGGAGGAGCAAGAGCGCCCCGTCAATGTTCCGTACGATAACGAAGACACCGAAGATACGGAAGAAGCGGCTGACAGCGACGAAACTACGCAAGAATTGCCCGACCTTACCGAGGCGGTCGAGACTCTACCCGAACCCGCCACTACCTATACCCCGCAGCAAAAGCAGGCAGCTATTGCCGAATTTGCCAGAATTAACGCCGACGAGGTGGCAATATTGTCCGCTGTACACGATTGCGCCACGGCAGATACCGCCGCAAAGCAAATCGAGCCCATTATGGCGCGTCTGGAAGCCATAGGCAACATCTTGCCCCATGTGTCGTATATGGATATACTGGAGGCCATGGAGGCACTCCACACCTCACCCGACACCTTACGCAACGAAATGAGACGCATTGATGCGGCAAATTATTTCGGCTCTGCCGCCCTCCGCCGTGTTATGTCGGGAAATTAAACGAGTAATCCGAGGCATATTTTGACAAAGCAGGATTTTTTTGTTATAAAGAGAAACATATGAAACGCAAGATTTTAATGAGCATGGTAGCCTGTGCGCTGGCATTAACCAGCATGGGGGCAGAGGTAAAACAACTGCCGGAGCCGAACAAAACAGGCGGCATGCCGCTGATGGAGGCTATTGCTGCCCGCCAAACCGGCCGCACCTATAACCCGGCACACAAGGTGGATGACCAAACCCTCAGCGAGATATTGTGGGTAGCCTGGGGCATGAACGAGCGTGGCACCCGCACCATTGCCACAGCCCGTAACAAGCAGAATATGGAGCTGTATGTGCTCACCCCTGAGGGTACTTGGCGCTATGAGGCCAAGGACAACACGCTGGTAAAGGTGAATGACAAAAACCTCATCCCGCTGTGCGACCAACAAGAGTTTGTCACCAAAGCCCCGCTGCACCTGCTGTATGTGGCTAAGGAAGAGGGCTGGGGCGTGGCTCACGTGGGCTCTGCCTACCAGAATGTGTACCTGTACGCCGCCTCCAAAGGCATGCAAACGGTGATACGCGGTATGACAGACCGCCCTGCCCTGACCCGTGAGCTGGAGCTGACCGACGGTAAAAAGGCCATGCTGCACCAAACCGTGGGCTACGCAGAGTAACCCTTAACAGCCCCCATTCGTCATGTTAAGGAGATTCTTAGCAGCATGCTGCGCAGCTTTGATGTTGCAGAGCTGTTTAGTGTGTACCTCCGAAGGAATGTTGCATAGTTGCCAATTTAATGGCGATGCAAAACCTGTTAATGAGGAATGGGCGACATGTTGTTACATCGTAGACGATGCCTGCTATTTGCCGGTAACGGTGGTATACAGTAACAACGAGTACGCCCCGTTATTTGTATACATGCCGCGGCTTAAGGAGGTAAAATTCAACAAGGGTGATTCAAGGCGTGAGGGGTGAGGAGGGGTGAGAAAGGAGTGAAAAGCCTTGATTTATAAGGATTGCGGGCAGGATAGCGCGCAGGGTGGCGAGGTGAGGAGCCGCCCGTGTATATATGGGCAAACTGTTGAATAGGTGAGGAACGCGTAAGGCAGCAATGGAGCGGCAGGGTGCAAGCAAGAGCGTCGCCATCGGGCGGCGTTTTTTTTGCGCCCGTGTATAAAAAAAGGCTCGGAAAAATCCGAGCCGGTGGAGGGTTAAGCGATGGGCTGAGGCTTACGCTTGCGGGCGGGAGGCGGAGGGGCTGCGATGGTATCGCCGTGCCACTCCGGAAGTCCGCCCGGTGGTATCGTTGAGCGGCTTGCGTGAGGACGTCCGCCCGGGGCTATGCCGAGGGCTTCGGCTTCCTTCTTGTACTTGCCGCGAAAGCGTGCCGTAAGGGTGTAGATAAGCTGCCGGAGGGTCTTCGAGTCGAGCCCCACGCACATGGTGTCGAGGCTCATGGAGGCGGTTATCCACGGGCGGAAGGCTTTGCCCGCGATGACCTTTGCCACATAGGGCATCGGTATCTCAAAGGCGCGGACAGTATCGCGGAGCGTCCAAAGTAGAGCCGCCTCATCGCTCTGCGGGGTGTTGTCAGCTTTCTGCTTCCCCCCGAAGATGGCCACGAAGGCATTATAAAGCGGGATGTAGTCAACCTGGTAGAGACTCTTCCAGGAGCTCCGCCCGCCGCAATGGTCGGCAGTAAACTCATGCCGCCAATCGGCGAAGGCGGGGAGCGGATAGCCAACATTCTGGAGGTGCTTATAGGCGCGGTTGCTTACGGAGCCGAGGGTGGCCAACTGACGGGGGGAAAGCGTTTTCATGGTGTGATTATTTGTGGTCTTTGGGTTTTACGAACAGCTTGCTATTGCGCACCACCTGCAGCCCTAATTCTTCGAGGGTTTCTTCATCCAGACCGGCACCAAGCACTGCGGCCTTGTTAAGCTTCGGCTCGGAAGCGGTGAGCCATTCAGTCTTGCCTTCCTGCTGCATGCGCTCAATAATTTTGGCTTCCGTGGAGTCCGGGAGGATGGCAAGGGAGGGCTTGCCTTCACGCAGGCCGAAGGTGGCCTTGCCGGTCTCAGCTGCCTTTTTGCCGGGCTTGCACAGGCGAGCCATCACGCCGGGCTTGCGGCAGTATTCTTCCAGAGCCTTAAAGTCGGCATCGTAGGCGGCTTGCAGTTCATCCACGGCGGGGCCGAAAGAGTCGCGCACCTTTTGCAGCTCTGCTTCGAGTTCGGCTTTTTTGAGGGCAAGAGCGGGCTGCATAGCGGCGAGCTCATCGGCTACGCGGAGCGCGTCCGCGTCTGTCTTGATTGTGTTTTTGTTTTTCATGGTTTTTTGTGTGTTTCTGTGTTTTTCTCCGCAGATCCATTTGGGAAAAGCAGAAAAAAGGGGGTTAATCGGGGAGCAAGGAGCGGCGGGCGATGGGGGAAAGCTCCCCCAAGGGAAGCAGGGTTTGACGCGGTGCGGCGGGGCGTGCGGCTTTGCGGTCGAGCAGTGCTTCAAAGCGTCCGCGGGCTCCGGGTTTGGTCGCCTCCTTTTTGAGCCAACGGCTCAACCCATACGCATCACAAGTCACGACCCGAGCGGCACCGGTTGCGGGCGAGTGGTACTGCAGCGCGACCTCGTTTTCTTTTTCTGTGGCCATAGCATGCAGACCGGCGCGCACCCATCCCAGCTTGGCGAAAATATCGCCGAGCTGAGAGGCGGCAAGCTGGCTTTTTCCGTTAATCATGGGCAGACATGCGGCGGAGCGCCTTGTTAAAGTGTCCCCAGTCCATTACTTCACCGGCTTGCTGTGCTTCGGCGGCGGCCATGGTGATATAGGTCAGCAGAGTGCCGAAGCAGTTTTTGCGAGAGAGCGCGCCAACGGTGCGGGCGGTTTCTTCGTCCGGCTCCCCGAGGCCGTAAGCCTGCCAGATGGCGCGAATATCGTCCACCTTAGGCGTGGGGGGCAGCTTTTCCATCAGCCCCCTGCGCACCACCTGTTCCAACTGGCCACCGTAGGAGGATTTCTTCACCACATCCGGCCCATCCCATGTGGTAAAGATGAGCACCACGGCGCAGCCGGTAAGGTCGGAGAGGCGGCGCACCACATCCAGGGCGTCCGCACCCTGCTGGCGGTCGAGCGCGAGGTGGGCTTCGTCCACAATGATGAGGTGACGCGGGGAGAGCGCCCCGCGCAGGGCGTGCATGAGCCCGGCCACACTGCGCCCGGCACCCGGCAGGTGCATAGCGTCCGCCAGCTCACGCACCACGTAAGATATGGTCGGCTTGGGCATGAGCTCCAGCAAGATGGTGGTTTCCGGGTATCGGCGGCGGTATTCCTTGGCGGCGGTGGTTTTGCCTATCTGGCTCACGCCGTAAATGGCGTTCACCTTGTGGGCAATTTTAGCGGCGTGGCAGGCATTAAGCACACGCTGCCCCAGTTCGGTAGGTATATAGCCGCCGGGGGAGATTTGGCGCACGGGGGCCAGGCGCATTTCTCGTTGCTCCTCCAGCTTGGCGAGCTGCTTTTCTACGTTGCCGGAGTAGTTGCCGCGCATGAGCCCGCGCAGTGTTTTCTCGCTGATGCCGGTTTGGCGTTCGGCCTCGGCCATGTTATTGCCCAGGGAGGGCAGCAGCTCCGTGGCGAGCCAACGGACGGCGGGGTGGTCTGTGGTGTTTTGCTTTGTTGTCATGGTTTAGGTATGGGATAAAGGTTAAAGGAAGGTCGGCTCGTCATAGCCATCAGGCAAGCCGAAGCCTGCAAATTCTTCGGCGGGCAGAGAATCCACCAGCGCAGGCGCAGGGGGTGCCGCCTTGCGGCTGCCGATGCGCCGCAGCTGAGCGGCATCCGCCACGGCGAGGGGGTCCACCTGTTCACCGGCAAGGATGCGGTGGTTGTAATCCATTTGGATGCGGTGCTCGGCGGTATCGGGAGCCACCATATTTTCAATGCGGGCCAGCTCCTCGGCTCGGCGTTGCACCATACTGCCAAACATGCGCAGGCGTGCCGCTTCATCTTGTTGCTGCACGCGGTGTTGGCGTTGGGCAACGCCGCGCACCACATTACGTTCATCCAACACAAAGAGCGCTTCGGATAGCGGGTTGAGCACGCCATACCACTGTTGCTCGTAGTCCAGGAGCCGCTTGCTGCCGTCTGCGGTAATCACCTCATCGGTAAAGAGCAGCTCGCGGTGGTGGCGGCTTTTACCGTCCACAAAGAGCGTGCCGCCCTTGTGTTTGAGTTTGAACTTGCGGTGCGCTCCCAGCAACTGCACACACTGCGCGGGGGTAAAGCGTACCATCTCATTACCGGGTTGGGAGAGCGCATACAGCCACGCCTCATCCGGGGAGAGCTTGCGCTCCCGCAGGCGGGCAGGCACACGCCGCGCCAGCATCAGGGCCTCCTCTGCCTCCTCCGGCTTCATGAGGGAGAGCAGAGTCCAATCCTGCCCGGTAAAGGAGAACTCCGGCTGGGTGAAGCCGCATTCCTGCCAGCCCTGCAAATCGTGGTCTGTACGTTTGTTGATACCGCCCACTACCTGCACCAGAAAATCGGCCAGCTCACCCAGCGTCATGGAGAAGGTAGCCAGCCCGGCCAGCTGTGCGGGGCTCAGCTGTTTATTGTGCAGGCCCTTACCGGTGTTGACCGCTTTCACGATAGTGGCATCATGCTTTTCAGTAATGCCATAGAGGCGCTCCGGCTCTGTGCGATTTTTGCCGGTCTGGGTGAGTACACCGTCCATGCGGTTGTGCAGCAGGTTGTGCCAGCTCTCCAGTTCGGCTTTGAAGCGGGGATTACCCACAGCGCGCCCCTCAAAAGCGCCCACTTGGCGGGTGCCGGTCATGCCGCTTTTTTCCACGGTAATCTTGCCATCGGAGAGCATGGCGAGCGCATCCGCCACCGGTTGGGATATGTTGGCCGTGCCGTGCTCGCACACAAACACCGTGCCGCGCACACTGTAGCCCACATTGAGCAAGAGGTCGCAAATGAGGTAGAGCATCTCATCCTCCGTCAGTTGCAGGCGGTGGCCATCTTCTCCTTTGGTGCGCAGCTTGGTAAACCAGCTGATGCGCTTGCCGGTGTAGCGGTCCAGGCAGCCGAGTTGGAGCGGGCGGTCAATGTGCATTTTACCATTGCCGTCATAGCCGCGCACCTTGCAGTCCAGCCACACGTCATCGAAGGAGTAGACCGCCCCCGGCCACAGCCCCACGCGGGTGCTGTGCGCCTGTGCCAGGTAGTTGTAGCCTGCGCGTGTGCCTTGGTGCAAGATGGTGAGGGCGGCGCGGTCAGGCATGAGTCGGTACAGGTTATCCATGCTCCAGCCGGCGGGGCGGGGCTCGCGCCCGGTGGGGTTCATCCCCTCGTAACCGGGTATGGGCAGCGCGTTGTCCCACTCGGCAAACAGTTCATGAATGGCGGTAGTCAGCGAGCGAGGATGACGGCTGGCCAGTAGGGCAAGGTGTGCACGGAAGCAGGGTTGCGCCGTGCGCACCTGTTGGCGGTTAGCGGCCACCGTGCGGCCATCGAACACCGCTTGCCAACAGCGCGGGGCGGTCACGCGCTGCCCGCGCTTGTTCTTTTTGCCCTGCTGCCAGTAGTAGTAGAGCCGCTCCATGCTTTTGGCGGCCACCGGGCGGGCGGCGGGGCCGCTCAACCCTGCCAGGCGGCGGGTGAGCTCGGCAGCCATTTCAGCAAAGTGCTTGGTGGGGTACATCTCCCGCTCCAGCTCTTTGCAGGCGGCTACAATGTAGCGCACGCGCGCAGCGTCATCCAGCGGCAAATCTTCTAGGCGCAGGTCTTCGTACATTTTCGATTGACGATTTACGATTTGAGCGAAGCCGTGGTGGCAGGCAGCATGGGGCGGGTTTTGGTAGCACGCAGGCGGGCGGCCAGTTCCTCCAGGCGGGTGGCCACGGTCTCGCGCTCCTGCGCGGTCACGCGGGAGGCCATATCGTCCACATAGCCGGTAAAAGAATCGATAAACCCGCCGCTTTTGGTCAGGAAACTGGCGCGCAGGGATTCCAGATCCACGGCGGCAGCAGCGGCGTTTTCCTCCGCCGCCTTGTCCAGCTCTGCCCCCTTTTTCACACGCGGGGCGGCGGGGGCCAGGGCCAGGTACATCTCGCGCAGGGAGCCCTCTGTCACCCACGGGGTCCACATCTGCTCCGTGGCTTCCAGCGGGTCATCATAGGCACCGGCCACCATGGCGGCGGTGTGCTCGGTGAGGGCTTGCACCACCTGCGCGGGGGTAAGCCCGCCCTCTATCTGCATGCGGGTTTCCACCGCCTCCAACAGCTTTATGTAATTGCGCGCAGTTTGGTAGGTAAAGGGCAGGCTTGCCCCGCCGGTGAGCTGCATGGCATATTGCTGCGCTTGGGCAGCGCCGCGGTAGTTTTTGTAGAGGGCCAGCACGGCAAACTTGCCCGCTGCCTTTTGGTGCATGGTGCGCAATATGCAGGCCAGGTTCAGCGTAGCCAGCAGGTGGGTGCGGGCGGCATTGCGGGCGGTGGTCACGGCATCATCCATCACCCCTTTCAGGGTGCCGGCCAGCAGCACACTTTCGCGCAGCGTGTGGTCGGTCAGCTCTGCCTTGCCCGCCGTTGCGGGCAGAAACGTGGCTTCCGTGTCGTATTGCACCGGCAGCCCGGTACTATCTTGATGGGTATTTTCTTGTGTAGTCATGGCGATTTTTGGATTTACGATGTACGATTTTTACTTTGTCCTTCGGAATTCGTCCTTCGTACTTTCCCACGTGGGGCATTCCGGGGAGAAGCCGCTGTGCGGGTACTCCGGCGCATCCCAATGCTCTGCCACGTGCGCCACCACAAAGGGCAGGCAGAGCAGGAAGAAAAGCACCGCAGCAGTGTAGAAAAGAACTTTGAACAGGTCTGAGAGAAAATCGAGGAACATAGGCGAAAAAGGTTATTTTTTGAGGGCAGCGAATACGCCGAATCTTTCCAACAGCTCTTGCAGCCATTGCATGCCGGCATTCGCTTTAGCTTTTGCGCTTTCCATTTTTACTTCGTATGTCGGAATTCGCATTTCGTACTTTTCAGTAGGGTATATCATCATCTTCTTCCGGGTAAGGCGGCAGGGTGAGGTTTGTTTGCAGGTAGGCGAGTGCGGCCTCTGCCTCTTGCCGGCTGTGGTAAAAGCGCAGGTGGCGGAAGCTGTTGCCGGGGGCAATGTGGCGCAGGCTCCACCAGCGGGCATCTTTGCTTTCTGCCAGTTCGGCGCGTCCGCCATCGGCCAGCGGTATGATTGTAGGCGTGTTCATTGGGATTGACGATTTGAAGTTTCCGCAGCCTTTGGCTGCCTGTCTTTACTTTGTCCTTTGTACTTCCCTCTGCTCAGCATGAGCAGAGAATGGCGGTGAGGGCGTGAGCGGCGGCAACTGTGCAGCACAGGTAGAGCCATCGGCGCGCGCGCGCCTCTGCTTGCTTGGCTTGGTGCTCTGCACGGTGGGCGTGCTCTGCCGCAGCATGTGCGGTGAGGGCCAGCTGGTGACATTGGTCTACTTGCAGCTGCGCTGCCTGTCTTGGGGATTTTTGCTTTTTCATTGTTTGCCTAATGGGGTAAGGGGTTAGCGGGTTAATTTCTCGCGGGGTGTCCATACACGCAACGGCAAGGCTTGCAATTTGCTTACCAGTTTTCGACTTTCTCGCTTACCACTCAGCACGAGGAATACATGCACAGTGGAAACACCACAGCGACGGGCTGCGGCAGCGCACGTCCAGCCTTTATCTTTCAGCCATTGCACGGAAAGGATTTGCTCTTGATTTGTGTCCATATTTTTGGTATTCTGTTTTCGTTACTGGTAACAATTACCAGCGAACAAGAAAAGAATTACCATAGTATTACCAGTAATGCAAGCACAAAATTACCAATTAGCAAAAATTTCTTCCAATTTGCGCCATTTAGTGCGTCGCGATGGAAGAACTCAGCGACAAATAGCTGAGGCTGCGGGGATAAACCCGGTTTATGTCAATCGATGGATTAAAGGACAGCGAATGCCATCGGACGAAAATTTACAAAAAATGGCGGAAATTTTAGGGGTAATAATTACCGATATAACCGAAGGAATTACCGAGACGCGAGAGATACCAAAAGATAAGCGCGAGCTTGAGGTGGAGCTTTTCGAGTGGCGAGAGCGTGCGCTTGTGGCTGAGGCAAAGCTTGCTCATTTACAAAGTGCCTGCGCGGCTTTAGGTCAACACGTTTCTGCTTTGGGGCTTACAGTGAAAAATTTTTCTGATATTATTTCAGAATAAAATTACAGGTAAAGAAACTAAAAGCGCTTTTAACTTCTGTACGCGTAAAGAAAACGAAAGAATTTTAACAGCTCAAAAATAGAATACACTAGAGCCATGAGCAGTAGGTGGGATATATGCGCGGGTAAAGTAATTGTTGCAGCTATAGCGAGTGAAGAGATAAAGCGTGCTGAGATTTTGGCGATGATGTGCAGTGATTTGGATAAGGCGAGAATACCTACGACCCATTTTCACGAAAAAGCGCAGGAGGCAAGTAGAATGCTGGCAGAAATACCGGGGACACCCGGTCGCCCGGTATCCAAAAAAACGATGGAAAGAGTGTGGTACAAGTGGAGGGTGCGCAAACGATGGGAAGATTTGGTAGATCAGCGAGTATGGGGCTTGCATAACAAGGATTTACCTACAACGCAGCGCGATTTTCTATTGCATATTTCCAAACTTTGCGATGCTTATACAACAAAAAAGCAAGCTGTAGAGGAATTGCTGAGACAATGGAGAGACGGGGAAAGTGTACCTGGTTATGAGGGGCAAAACAATGGCAAGAATCTGCCGTACCCAAAAGGTTGGAGCTTTGACAACCTCATGAAAATTATGCCGCCGAAACGCCTTACAGCACGAGCCTTCGCAAAACAAGAGAATATACCTACGCTTGAGGAGAGAAGAACTGCATTAAATGAGGTGTTAAACATAATCTATGAACTTGTAGAAGAACGCATAGCTAGTAAGACTGCCGGCACCAAAAGCGAGAGCGAGCAATAAACATTTCAAAAAAGGAGAGGTCATGCCAGACGGAGAAGGAGTCATAAAAGGTTTCATAGACAAGTTATTCGAGAGGGTGAAGAGCTTGTCACGGCTTGCAATGTGCTGTATACTGGTGTACGTGATAGCGCATGCAAATAATCTGCTGCCGGAAGGGTGGAGTCAATATTTGGCAATACCGCAGGAGGCAATACCGTGGATAAATCTCGTTGGTATCATTGGGATATCATGGGTGATTGTGGAGTTATTGGCAGATTGGAAAGGGAAAATATGCATGAGGCTGAAAGAATGGAGAGAGGAACGAGAGCAGGAAGCGGCGGCTCAGGAAGAGAGGGAAATGCAGGAGCTTGCGAATCGGGAATTAGGGGAGATAATAAAGGATTCAGACCATGTGCTGCGTGACACCCTGCTTTTGTTTTTGCAGGGTCAGCGTGTGGTGGAGCTGGATGCAATGCAGCCGGAAGTAGTTGCTCTGATTAAGAAGAATATAATTGTGGCTATAGATGAAGGATACCTGACTTATTCAAACGTCCACAGATGCAACTACACTCTGACTCCATGGGTGACAGAGCATGTGGCAGAACGTGTACTGGAGGCCAAGATGAAGTTGGTCAGGGAGAAGGCTATAGAAAAGGAGCAATAAACATTTCAAAAACATATAATAAAAATGGAAGATACAATGACGATAGATGAGAAACAAGCACCTATTTTGGGAGATTTTTCGTTAAAGTTGAACTTTGACGGAGCTCTGACCCTGGAGATTATTCAGGATGCCTTACGAGGCACCCAATTATTGGTAAACCATACAGAAGGAGTATTACGCACTGTATTGAACACAAAGGTAACCCTGAGTAAAGTTCAGGTGCGAAAAATAGAGGCAGGCAGCTTCATGGGCGATTTAACTGCCGCGCTTGACAGCTGTGGTAAACTGATGGAAAAGGCAAAGGGTATTTCCATGGGTAAACTCATCACAGTATGCGCAACTGCTCTGCTGCTTGGCGGTATAGCGAGCTATACCGTGTTGAATATGCAGGATGGCGGCACCACGGTGGGAGATAATAATGCCGGTATAGTTGGCGACAATAACCAAGGAAATACCATCACTCACAATGTAGTGCAAGGTCCGACAAGTGCAGAACTGGCAGCAGCCCTAAAGGAGCAATTCCCGGATATGGAGGAGCTGTGTGATAAGGTGGCTGAAGCTGTCATAAAAAAGCAACAACAATCAGGAGCATGCGAAGATTTGAAAAAAGCATCAGTTTACCTGAGCCACCCCGGCGATCAAAGTGTGAGCAGTATTGAGCTGGCCAATCGACCAATGGAAGGCAGCGAAGAAGTTGCGGTGAAAGCTATTATCGACTCAGAGTTGACAAAACAGGTGCCTAAGGAGTACATCAAGGAAGAGCCCAAGGAGGAGCGGGTGCATCTGAAAGATATACACATACAGATTCGGCGCATGAATGTGGACTCTTGCCCGGAGGGCGTATGGTATGCCATGGTGGAGGATATAGAAACCTTTTTGCCGAACAAATCGCTTATGCTGATAGTTGATAGCGTAGAAAAAGCAGCGGCTATTAAACGACAGATGAGCAAGGAAGCCATCAAGGTTAATCTTTGGGCAGTCTTTAAACGAGATTCAAAAGGCAACCCTCAATACTTGCGTTACATATTAGACAGAGTAGTCGAGGATTAAACGACCAGAAAGTATTAATTTCCCCCGCCCCGGCATCCCCGGGGCTTTTTTTGTACCCGCAGCCGGGACGGCTGCCATTATTCCAAAAATCGCTTATCTCGGCGTAGAAAGCAGCCCGCAGGGCTGACTCGAAGCCGAATACCTCGTAAATCGTCATTCGTAAATCACCACAGGGGCAGTTCCCCCTGCAGCAGGGCATTTTGCACGGGGGCGGCTTCGATGCGGGCGCGGCGTATACACTCTGCCTGCCAGCGGGCGAGGGAGACCTCATCAATGAGCCATTTACGGCCGTGGGGGCCGGCGGGTTTCCAGGCGATGAGGATGTGGGAGGCAATCAGGCGGCGGACGGTGGCGGTGGAGTAGCGCAGCATGGCGGCGGCTTCCTCCACGGTGATACCTTTTGGGGCGGGGATTTTGGGCTGATTTGCAATGGCTTCCACGTGTAGAATTATAACATGCCCCCTGCGGGAGTCGATATTTTTTTAGCACCACCCCCAAAAAAGTGAAAATTGCGAAGATAGCGCGCATTACGCGCACGCGCGCGCGCAATGATAAACAGCGTGCAGAGCGGGTGGCGGTGGAGGATGGGGTGTGGTAAGGTACAGGCATAAGCCCGCCGGTGCGCGTGTGGGGAGCAAGCAATGCCATCCACAAACAAAACACTCCCCACTTGCGCCCCCGGCGCGGAAAATTTCAAATCGACAATCGACAATGAACAGAGGGCACATTATCATCGACATCGGCCACGCGCGAGGAACTGGGGCAAAAGGCAACGGCATGGAAGAGCACGCCCGGTGTGAGCAGATAGCCGGGCACCTGCGGCGCAAGCTGGAGGCAGCGGGCTACAAGGTCACCGTGTTGGATTTCCCGGACAAGATCAACCGCGCAGACCTGGTGGCCACGGTAGAGGCGGCTAATGCGCTGCCCTGCGCCTTTGGTATCTCCCTGCACATGGATGCGGCAGAGCAAGCGGTGGACGTGGTGGATGAGGATGGCGACCATGTGGTGCGCTACATACCGAACCCCAAGCCGCACGGCGCGCATGTGTGCTATGTGAGTGCCACAGGCAAGCGCATGGCGCAGAGCATAGCGCGCGAGCTGTGCACCCTGTTGCCGGGGCGAGCTGAGCAGGTGCAGAAGCGCAGCGGGCTGTACATTCTGACGGAGACGCGCGCGCCGTGGGTGCTGTGCGAGTGCGGCTTTATTACCAACCCGGAAGACGCGGCAACAGAGCCGGCGCAGATTGCCACCGCCATCGCGAACGGAGTGAGCCATTTTTTCAACTCGTAACTCGTCAATCGAAATGCGTAGCATTTTTATCATTGTACTGCTAGTCATGGGGCTCTGCTGCCCGCTGTGGGCAGCAGAGCAGCATTGCATGCAGCAGGAGGCAGGCAGCACCGGCGGCCCCGATATGCACGAAGATAGTGGGCTGACGTGGTACCAGGTGGCGGGATTGATCGCCGCGCTGGGCACGAGCACGGCGCTGGGCTGGCAGGGGTGCAAGAAGATGAACGCCATCCGCATAGAGCCGCAGCCGCTGGAGGTGAAGCGCATTGCCGAGTGCGCAACACGCAAGGAGCTGGATGATTTCAAGACCGAAGTGCGGGAGGATTTTCGCCGGGTACATAACCGCATTGATAATAATGACCGAGCAACGGCAGAGATTAAGGGCAAGCTGGATGTGATAGCCCAGAACCAGCAGAAACTCATTGACCTTATAACAAACCGCCACGGTTGAATTACGAATTACGATTTTTAGAGATTATGAACCGGCAGAAACAGAGAGAGCGCACCGTGCGCCGCACATTGTTGGAGGACCTGAGCAACACGCCGCGCGGCTATATGCAGCCGCAGGAGGCGCTGGAGGCCAGCGCAAGGCTGGCGGTATGCCCGCCACCTACGGATGAAGAGTTTGACGCAGCCTTCCGCCGCTTGGAGGCGGATGCCATGATACATTGCGAGGTGGATGCCCTGGGTGTGAAGCGTTGGTGCATCACCGCAATCGGCAGAGCTGCGCTTGCCGATTGCTGATTTACCCGTCTTCGCCAAGGCTACGCCGAGGCAAGCGATTTACGAAGTACGAATTGAAAGTTAGGCGGCTAAAGCCGCGAGAGTCATGAAAAAGTTACGCAAAGACAGCAAGTTTACCGCACTGAGCGAGGAGCAACGGGTGGAGCTGGCGCTTTACCTGGAGGCGCACACGCTGGAGGACACGCAGGCGTGGCTGGCGGCGCGTGGGGTAAAGGTGAGCACGCAGAGTATCAGCGAGTATTACCGCCTGCATGTGTTGCCCGGCAAGTGGCAGCGCATGGCTGCAACCGCCGCCGTGCTCAGCAAGGTGGAGGGCGAGAGCGTGACGGATGCCGCGCACCGCGCCGTGGCGCAGCGTGTGTTTGAGCTGAGCACCGACCCGCAGGCAGACCCGGAGTTGCTGGCTAAGTTTTACAAGCTGATGAATGACGGGCAGAGCACCGCACAAAGCGAGCGCAAGCTGCGCCTGCTGGAGGCCAAGGCGGCCGCAGCGGACTCTGCCGCCGCAGCCATAAAGGACAAGACGCTGAGCCCCGCCGAGAAGGAGGCACGGATTAAGGAAATCTTTGGGTTGAATTGACGATTTTCGATTGACGATTGACGATTTTTAATTTCAGGCGGCTACGCCGCAAGCAATGAGAGAACAGCAAGACATGGAAAAACACACACCACGCACAGCAAGACGAAAGGCGAAGGCGACCCGTCTACGCTCCGCCGGAGCTCCGCCGAGGCAAGAAGCCCCCGGCGGGGTGGCGCGTGGTGTGAACCCGCTTGACCTGCTGCTGCCCTATCAGCGCCGTGTTGTGGCAGATGAAGGGCGCTTTATTGCGGCTTGCTTTGGCCGACAGACGGGGAAGAGTTTCGCCATGGCGGCGCGCTGTGCGCTGCGCCTTATCAGCAAGCCGGCATTTACCATCCTGATAGCAGCGCCCTCCGGGCGTCAGTCTGCGGAGTCTTTGGACAAGGTAAAGGACTGGCTGCGCGCGCTCTCTGTGGCGTTTGCGGATGAAGTGGAGACGCTGCGCGACGTGGAGGATGGCTACACCGCCAAGGTGGTAAAACTGGCCAACGGTAGCCGCTGTGTGGCGGTGCCGGGCAGACCGGACACCGTGCGCGGTTTTAGCGGTGATATATGGCTGGATGAGTTTGCCTTCTTTGAAGACCCGGACGCCACATGGCGCGCCATTGCCCCCACCATTGTAAACCCGCTGCGCGGTGGTAATAAGAGCGTACTCATTACCAGCACCCCAAATGGCAAGGGCACGCGCGGACGCCGCTTTTACAACATCATGACCGGAGCCACCAAGGGCAACTGGAGCACCCACCATGTGCCGCTTAAGAGCGCTATTGCTGAGGGCTTGCCGGTGGATTACGATGAGCTTGCTGATATGCTGGATGACCCCATCGCGCAGGCGCAGGAGCTGGACTGTGTGTTCATGGATGACAGCAATGAGCTGCTGAGCTATGACCTCATTGCCGCCGCTACCTCGCCGGATGCCAGCGCTGTGGCTGTGCCGGAGCTGTACGCCCCCGGCAGCGGGCGAGACCTGCGCCTCGGCATAGACTTTGGGCGCACCAATGACCCCACGGTGTGTTGGTGTTTGGAGCGTGTGGGTGATGTGTTTTACACCCGCGAGGTGCTGGTGCTGCGCGATACGGCCACCCCTGCGCAGGAGGAGATACTGCGCCACCGCATACGTGCCGCGCGGCGTGTGTGCTTTGACTACACAGGCCCCGGCATTGGTATGGGCGACCACCTGGTGCAAGAGTTTGGCAAGTGGAACCCGGGCGGGCATGAGTTTGGCAAGGTGGAGCTGTGCACCTTCACTGTAGGATTCAAGCGCGAGCTTTTCCCCAAGCTTCGCCGCGCGTTTGAGGCACCGGTGACGGTGCGCATACCGGCGGGCGATGAGATACGCGAAGACCTGCACGCCATGAACCAAATCATTAAAAACGGGGAGTACAGCTACGCCGCACCGCGTACCGCTGCCGGGCACTCTGACCGCTGCACAGCCCTCGCCCTCGCTTACCGCGCCGCACAGGAATGCCTCTGCACGCAGCTCCCCATCCCCATCAGCCGCAGCATGGAACTGCCGCAAGACCTTAACGAGACTATTACACACCGCCCCTTTTAAGCCATGAGCCGCCACCGACACAGAACACGCAAGCGCACCGCTACCGATAGCCACCCGCTGCACTTCTCGCAGCTTGATTTGCGGGAGATGGCCACAGAGCGCGACAAGTGGCTTGACCATACCAACCCGCTGGACTGTATCAGCGTGGAGATAGTACGCCGCTGCCAGAGTGAGGCCATGCGCGGCGCATGGGCGCAGATGCAGTGGACATGGGAGCAGCTGGAGCCCGCTGACCCGATACTGGCCACGTGTGTGGAGCGCCGTCTTTCAGCCCTGCGCCGTATACCGTGGGACATAGTGAAGAAGGAGGGGCTGAGCGATGCGGAAGACCTGCTGGCGGAGGCACAGCTGCGCACGCTGACGGATTTTGCGAATGCGCTGGAGAACCTGGACGAAGGGATAGCGGCGCTTGCGCAAGCCTCCTTCCGCCACTTCCGCCATATCCAGCTTTATGAAACAGAGCTCGGCACCCTGCGCCTGAACTGCACGGACAACTGGAACTGGTGCCGCGATGGCTATGCTGGTGCCTGGCAATGGAACCCCGCGGCGACCTATGGGCGCACCATTGGCGAGCCGTTGCCGGTGGCGCCGGGCAGCATTGTGAGCCGCCTGTGTGCCCGCCCGATTGACCTGCCTGCGATGATGCTGTGCCTGGATAGAAAGAATGCGAAGGCACAATGGCAGGTATTTAACGGGCGCTATGGCACCCCCGCCGTCTTTGCCATCATGCCGCAGGGAATCAGCGAGAACATGCGGGCGGACTACATCCGCTTTGCCCGCCAGTGTATCAGCAATGCGGCGGGCGTGTTGCCGCACGGCAGCGATGTGAAGACCGTTCAGCCCGGCTCCAGTGGCCCGGAAACCTTCGCCCGTCTGCTTGAGGTGAGCACGCAAGAGCTGGTACTGCGTGCCACCGGTGGCCTGATGACCATGCTGACGGCACCGGGAGCGGGCACGAATACCGCCACGGGATCTGCGCACCAGGATGCTTTTGACGACTTGGCGGCAGCCGAGGCAGAAGAGATAGCCGCCGTGCTGAATGAGAAGCTTTTTGACCCTGTGCTCGACCAATGGCACCCCGGGCAGCCACACCTTGTGGAGTTCATCATGAAACGCCCGGACAGCGACAACGCCGCCGGAGCCGTGCAAAATATCGTTGCCCTCGCCGGTGCCGGGTATAAGACGGAGGCAGAGCAAGCCTCCGGCCTCACCGGCTTGCAGCTGGAATACCACGAACCCAGCGCCCCCGCCACTGCCCCGCAGCAGGCTGCGCTTAACTCGCTGCGTGTACGCTTTGTGCCGACGATGCTTTACCCGCCTGCGCGGGCTGCCTTTGAGGCTGCGCTTAATAGCAAGGCGAAGAAGCCCGGCTTCGTCGGAACGGAGTCCCGTTCCGTCTACGCCGAGGCGACTCCCCTCCGAAACTCCGGGGAGTCGGAGCTGCCGCTGAATGAGAGCGAGCTGGCTGCGCTGAAAGCACTGGGGGGAGAGCTGAACGCTGAGCAGGTGGCAGCGGATGCAGAGTATGCTGCGCGCGAGATGATGGCGGGGCTTAGGGGTAAGCAGAGGCGCGGCAGGGAGGTGGCGCGCAATAGCGAAGCCTCGAACGAAGCCGAGTTTATTCTGGAATTTGAGAGCTTGGAGATACAACCGGCAAGAGACAGGGCGGAAAATTGTAACCAGCACGGGCATGATGCTGATTGTACGGTAAGCATAACCGCCGAAAACTTACGAAAAACATCTGCCGGAAAGAGCTTGCAAGGTGTAATGGATGAGCTAAAGGCAAATCCTGCGCACCCCTCTGATATTCCGGTGACTCTTAACCAAGCAAATCAGCGCACTGTTGAAAAGGTGCAAGAGCTTTGCGGGCGTGACATCAGCCAACACGTGCACAGCATTTCCCCCTCTGCGCTACACCATGCCCGCAAAGGACATCCAGACCTAAATGATGAAGAAGTGATGCTTATGCTCGATATTCACGATAACTGGGATGAGCTGACCTATGAGGTAAGAAGCAATACCCCGAAGTTGAAATACAGCAAAACTTATGACGGGCAGTCTTATACCGTAGTGGAGCGCATAGGACGAACCCCACGAACAAAGGGCAAGACGAGACATTTACATTTTACCACAGAATTCAAGAACGATTAGGGCAAAAAAATGGAGAGAGGATACGGATTCTCACCGTACATTGGCTGCCGAAGCGCTCCCTCTCTCGCCGCTGATTCAACCATAGAACTGCGAAAAAGTCAACCACAAAAATATAAAAGAAGATGAAAAAGGCCATTTGCACCATCGCCGCCATCATCGCCGCGCCGTTCACCATTATCGGGCTGCTGGTGTACCTGCTGGTAGCCTACACGGAGGGGGAGTATGACCCGTACGAGTAAAGACGCGTTAAAACGCGCCAGAAACGCCCGCAGAGAAAAAATGGCACACTTTACCGCGAGAGGGGAGAACCCCCACCGCAAACCGCCCGCAGAGGGCGGCAAGAGCCAAAAACGAACAAGAGAGAGACAAGAGAGATGAAGATACCGGATTTCAGAGACCCGAACGCGCCGCGCGCCCCGTTTAGGATGGGGGAGGTACCGGCAGCGGGGTGGTACAATATCGAATGCACTTTCCGCCACACCTGCCCGAACGCGCCGGCGATATTGCGGGCGCAAGGGGTGGATGTGAAGCCGGGCGAGGATGCGTTGGCGAGAGCTACCGCCGAGGGATGGGGGGTAGAGCTGGCAACGGCAGAGACGCTGGAGCGGCTGGCCGCAACATTTGCGGCGGTGGATGGAGCGGGGCGAGGCTTGCCGCTGACGCGAGACCATGCGGGCTACGGCAGCGAGCCGGACACGCGCGCTGCGGGGTGGATAAAGGCGCTCCATGCGGAGGGCAGCCACCTTTGGGCGTGGATAGAGCTGACGCCATGGGGGCATGAGTTGATAAACGGTGGGGAGTATGTGTACTTTTCGACCGAGTACGACTATGCCGAATTTGAGCGAGTGGAGGGGGGCGCCTCTCCGCGCCGACTGGATGGGTGCACGCTGACGAATAGCCCGCGGCACACTACGCAGTACCCTTGCACTAACATGCAAACCAAGAATACAACCATGAATACGAACGAGACACCCGCCGCTACCGGCGAAGATGAGAAGGCATTGCATGCAGCACCAAAGGTGCCCGCAACAGGCGATGCTGCCGCACAGGGAGAGACTGCCGCCAAAGCGGAGGCAGGAGATAAGCCTGCGCAGAATAACGGGCAGCCCGATGAGGCTGCGGAGGCTACAAATACGAACCAAGGCAGCGAAGAGGAGGCGCAGAATGATGATGACCCGGATATGGAGGGTGCCATCATTGCTGTGGCTGAGCTGCTGGGCTTGCCTGAGATGGCTACGCCTGCGGATTTGCTGGGGGCTGTGAAGAACCTCATGAAGAGCAACGAGGAGCTGCAGGCTGCTTTGGCTGAGGCGAACAAGGGCACCCCGGTGGGTGGTGCTGCTACGAATAGTGTGCGCATGCGCTACCCGCGCTTGGCTGCGCTGAATGGCAGCCGCGCACCGCTGATGGGCCAGAAGCCGAACACCACCGCCACGGTGCGCGTGGGTAATGGTACGCGTGCTGTGAATAGCCAGGCAAAAGACCGCGCTGACTATTGCGCGGCGGCTGTGGATAAGCGCGAGCGCAGCATGGGGCGCAGCCTCACCCCCGGTGAGTACTCTGCCACGTGGCAGCAGGCTAACCGCGACTATGACCTTGGAATTAACCGCTAACCCAAACAGACAAAAAAGATGATTACTAAGAATACACCTACATTCCGCGCCCCTTACAGCAATACGCTGGCAGCAACGCCGCATTTGCATGAGGGCAAGATGGGCAAGCTTAACGCCGCCGGTGAGATTGAGCTTGCTACGAGTGATGCCGATGCTTTCGGCGTTATCAGCGACCCTGACAGCTATGCCACGGCACAGGCGGGCAATGCAACGGGCGCCACTATTGTGCACCGCAAATTTGCCGGTGTGGTACAGGCTCAGCTGAATGGCAGCGCTGCTGCTGTGGTGCCGGGCACGAAGTTGGTACTTGCCAGCGATGGCACGTTTACCACGGGCACCGGCACGGCTGTGGCTGAGGCTGTGGGCAGTGCTGCGGCTACTACTGCCGGGCAGCTGGTGGACGTTATTCTCCTCTAACCCCCCAAAAAACATAAAAGACAATTATGAGCGCTATCAATACATTTAGTTACCCGATTTATAATTATTGCGTGGGCTGGTTTAACCGCCAGACACAGAGCCCGCTTGACTTCATTGCCCCGGCTCTGGCTGTGGATGGCAAGACCGGCACCTTTAAGCGTTACCCGCAGGGCTATGCCTTCCGCCGTTATGACACGAAGCGCGACCTTTACCAGGAGGCGCGTGCCGTGGACGTAGGCGTGGAGGATGTTCCCTATCTGCTTGAGGAGCATATTCTGCGTGTGGGCGTGGATGACAGTGAGCTGAAGCCGGGTGCGGGCTCTGAGCAGGCGGCAGCCGACCAGATTGCCCTGAGCAAGACCGGCACACTGCTGAGCAACTTCCGCACCTCTACCATTTGCGATGGTTTCGACTACTTCCGCAAGGCTGTAGCCGCAGAGTCCGGAGTGGGTGCTTGGAGCGGTGCTGATGCTGAGCCCATCAAGGAGCTGCGTGAGTTGGTGACTAAGTTCCGCGAGACGAACGGAGTGACGCCGAACCGCGTGCTTTTCTCTGACGCTGCATGGGACACCCTTTGCGACAATGCCGCCGTGCTTGACTTGGTAGCCTTTAATGATGCCAAGGTGCTGACGCCCGCCCTCTTGTTCAAGCTGCTGGGCTTCATTGATGGCAGCGCAGATGTGCCCAAGTTCCTCAAGAGCACGGTGCCCGTAGGCCACGCGAACCCCGGCGCGGGTGTTCCCTTTACCGGTACGAACGCCTTGGGCAAGGAAGTATGGCTTACCTATGTGGACGATGGCGAAGCCCTCGGCAACATGAGCGGCCTGCGCCAGCTGCATGCCGGTGGTGCTACCCCGGTGGAGAATGTGGAGAGCTACCACGAGCGAGCCAAGCGCACCACATGGTACGAGATTGCCACGCACCGCGCCTTCGCCGTGACCGCCCCGAGCTGCAACATCCGACTGACCATCTCCTAAGACTATGGCAACGAAGAAGGAAACCGCAAGCACTAAGACGGAAGAACAGGTGCAGAGCGTGGACATCACCCCCACGGTGGTGGCCGTGACCTGCTCCCTGTTGCAATCCCCACGCTTTGCACACCGCATTACGGACGAAGCGCAGCAAGACCGCTGCGTAGCTGTGGCGGTGGCTATTGCCCGCAAGATTCACGCCGCAACCGCCTGAGCTCATGAAATACTGGCTACCGCTGACAGCTGATGACCTCTCCGCCGTTTTCACGGCGGCAGAGTTGGTCGAGGTGACGCGCCCCGAGTGGATGCCCTACGTGGAGGATACTCTGGCTGACATTGTGGCACAGGTGCGCGAGGCGGTGGCCAGTAATAAGGCTAACCGCCTGGCAGCCGACCCGCTGACCATCCCCCGCACACTACGTCCCGCCGCGCTGGATATAGCAGCGCTGCGTCTCCTTAAGCGCTTTGCGCTATCCGTGAAGGAGGAGCGCAAGGAAGCTGCCGCCAAGGCTGAGGAGAAGCTGGCCGCTGTGCGCCGTGCGGAGGTGGCTGTGCTGGATGAGCGCGGGCAGTTGCCGGAGAGCCCGGCGCAGGTGCCCCACATGGTGGCGCCTGAGCCTGCGTATGGTAACAACGGGAGCGGATGGTATCCGACTCCGCTTCACAGCTACGCCGAGACAGGCCCCACGCCGATGGTATGAACATGACAAGCACAGAGCTGCCGGAGGCTCCGGAGTACCGCCTTGCCGGGTTGCTGATTGAGCACCTGGCAGCGGATAGCACACTTGCGCCCTATGTGTACCCTGAGCCATGGGACAGGGCAGACCAATGCCAGGGGCTTGCCATGGCTGCACAGCAGTACAGCGGGGTGGTGGCGGTGCTGCCG
The DNA here is from genome assembly GCA_017399165.1 of Akkermansia sp. Taxonomy (GTDB): domain Bacteria; phylum Verrucomicrobiota; class Verrucomicrobiia; order Verrucomicrobiales; family Akkermansiaceae; genus Akkermansia. The sequence continues at coordinate 31,208 of JAFQEF010000002.1, read as the reverse complement.
CAGCCGCCCGGCCTGCTGCCCGCGGATTCACAGGCCAAGACCGGCACGCTCGCCGCTCGCCTGATTGTGGTGGTGCTCACTACGGAGAACCTGCACCCGGATAGGGGTGCACGCCAAGCGGCGGGGCTTTTCTACAAGCTCATCAATGCCGTCATGCAGTGGGACCCCCAGTCTGCCGGTATACCGTATGCGCTGCCGCAGGTGGAGGCTATTGCCGAGCTGGATACAAGCAAAATCACCGGGCTGGAGAATCTGACGGGGCGAGACCTCACTCTCTCCATCCCTTACAACTATAAGCAAAAGATTAAGCAATGAATAATTCTGTAGACAAAGACAAGGCGGCAGCTGCCGCAAACTTCGTCACCGGCCTGCTCACAGGCTGGGGAGTACCCGCCGCTTGGGCTAAGGCCCTCAGCGGTGCGATTATTGGTGCGGCCATCGGTGCGCTGGTGGCCGTGGGTGTGCTGAGCTCTTGCACCACCACTTACAGCCAATCGGCTGATGGTGCAGTGCATTACAGCCGCACCATCTCTCTGCCGAATAACCTCATCCCCGGAAAGTAAGCTATGAGTAAGAAGCAGACAACGGAAGCACCCGCCGCTGAGTGGGTGCGCGTAAAAATCAAGAAGACCACCCACGTGGCCGGTGCCATCGCCGCGCCCGGCGCCATCGTGAACGTCTCCAAGGAAACCGCCGACCGTTTGGTGACGGACGGGATGGGCGTGATTCTTTATTAACCCTGAATGATACAAGATGACAATGAATAATCGACTTAATGCAGAGATGATTCTCGGTGCCCGCGCGTGGCTGGTGAAGATTGGCGACACTATCACCGGCGCCGGTGGCGAGAGCAACACCGTGAGCGATACCCTCATCCCCGAGCCGCCGACCTCATACGCCGACCCGGGCGACTGGCTGCCCTGGGGCAAGGTGCGCACAGCTAAGCCGCAGACGGACTACAAGACCGCCGATGTGGAGGGCGTGGACGACACCGGCACCTACAAGGTAACGGAGTTGAAGCTTGCCACCAAGCGCAAGCTGCTATTTACCACGAACGACATCGCCCCCGAGGCGTTCCAGATGACCTTCGGGCTTGCCGCCCCCATTGTGGACGGCGAGGAGCAGCCGGCATTTGCCTCCGGCAGCGATTCGCTGGAGGTGTGGATGTGCTTCGAGTTCACGGACGCCTACCGTGCGGAGACGGGGCTGGCGCGTATTTTTGTGCGTGGCAAGCTCTCGCTCCAAAATCCGCTTGAGGCGAAGAGTGACCCGGCAGAGGCTGCGTATGAGCTGAACATTCAGGCGAATGCGCTCACCACGTTCCGCAGCGAGGGACTGGTGGGATAAGATAAAAGCCAAAGTCCGGGGGGCGTGTGTTTGAACGCTCCCCGGACGCAGTAATAGGAAAGATGAAGCATTACAACATTAAGACGGTGGCGGGGTGCCTTTCCCGCGTGACCTGTGATATCACCGCGCCGGAGGGAGTGGACAAGACTCTGACGGCTTTTCTGCTGTATGAGGGCGAGAGCCGCCCGGCTACGCTGGAGAGTGCAGACGTCATCATCTTCCCCGCCGTGCCGTATGGGCACTATGCGTATGAGGTTCGCTGTGGTGGCAAGCCTGTAGTGTTTGGACATTTGATTGTGCGCCCCTCCGCTTTCCCTCACACGGAGGGGGTGGTGGATTACACGCTTGCTGCTGACCTGACGACCACGGATGCTGCCACGGTGGAGATTAACATTGCTCCCGGTCCCCGCGGTCCGCAGGGAGAAAAGGGGGAACAGGGAGAGCCCGGAGAAGATTTTACTTATGAAGATTTGACCCCTGAGCAGAAGGCGGAGCTTATCGCCCCGCTGGGCTATGCAGAGGTGGATGTAGCACCGGAGGGAGACACGGAGGACAACTACAATGCCTACGGCTTCGGCTTTGAGATGCCCCGCGCGGGGCGCATAAAAGGGCTTACCCTGGAGTGCCGCGATAATAGCACTGCCACCCCGGCAGATACGCCTATTTGGCTCAAGGTATGGCGCGGTACTACGCTCATCGCCCGCTCTGCAAACGCGCAGCAGCACGCCGTAGACGCGGTGCTGCGCTACAATTTTGCGGAGCCTTTCGAGGTGGCAGAGGGTGAGGAAATAAAAGTGTCTTTTCATGCTGAGGAAGGCTTGGCAGAGACGGGCTACTACATGGGACGTCAGTGCTGCCTGCGCGTGGTAGCCAAGGACCCGGCCACCACTGGCGGCTTGCTGGGGGCTGCCGGCGGGTATGGCGCGGACTCTGACCCCACCCAGCGCAGCTGGCAGGCAAAGCACACCTGGCACATGCAGGTGGGGGTGTTTGCGCCAGCCGAGCATGTGGAGGATAGCACCGTGCATATCACCGCTGCTGAACGCGCCGCCTGGAATGCCGCCACGGCGAACGAGGGAGTGAGTGGGGACGCTCTGGTGGAGTTGGCCGGGCTGGATGAATGGGAGGAAGAAAATCAGGGGAAGACCTTAATGTTCGGCTCTGTGGCGGGGCTGGGATCGCCCACGGGGCAGGCGGTTCCCGCTACGGCTGGCTTGACATTCACGTATTCAACTACGGATACAATATCGGCAAATCGCATACAAATTTACGCGACCGCAGATGATGTACCCGTGGTGTCGGTGAATGGCAACTTGTGCGCTTTGAAAAGTATCGCATATGAGAATAGCTGGGTGCTGCTCGAATACGAGTTTGGTGAGTTTATGCTTAATCCGGAGACAACTATTGAAATTCGAGGCGCAAACACAGTTCTTGGAGGTGAATCCACCCCGTCTGGTACAGAATTACTCTCCGGGCCCATCAATGGCGTGTATCCGTTTGCGCTTCTTTACCATGTCGAACAAGAGAAAAAAATAGGAATTAAGAATGAGGTTTATATGGTGCGAGTATTTTCCGCAACGGGAGAAGCTGTACTATATAAAAACAACGACACACTAGACAATCTCTCCGCCTCATTCGTTAGCGAAAAAGGCTATGTGTGGTATGATTACGGTAGCACATATCCTGCCGCCGATGTTGAGGGGTGCGTGGGCTTTACAGTTGTTATTAATGAAAATCACGACGCGTTGAAAACTATTTTGAGTGATTGGGTAGAGTATTACAAACAACTAATCGGTGATGAGATGAAAATTATTCGCGTTCGCTGATACCCTTATCGTAGCGGCGGACTTCAGTCCGCCTACATTCAACTTTGTATTTCGAACCTCGTACATCCACATGTCTGATTACTACGACGCGCGCGCGCATATAGAATATACCCCGCAGGGCAGTGACTCTGCCCACCGGCTGCTTGCCCCCGGCCAGCTCATGCTACAACCGGAGCCGGAGAGGGAGTGGGAGAGCTCTAATATATCTGCCGACCTTGTGGGGGCAGATTGGGGCTATGAAGCCCCGGGAGGCAACGCCCGGCTTGTGCTGACGTGGGAGGCGCTGGTAAGCTGCCCGACGGTGGCGGAGCTTGAGCGGCACCTGCGCCGCCTGGAGCTTGCGCTTAACCTGAACCGCATGGGCTCGCTGCGCATGGGTGAAGCCTTGCACGCTGGCACGCCTACGCTGTGGACGGAGTGGCACGCTGTGCTTACTACCTGCACGGTGCGGCGGCTCTCGCTGGAGGAGGCCCCGGCTCTCCCCGGTGCATGGGGGGGCATTTTCCTCTCTTTCCGCCTGACGCACCCGGAGGAGGTGTGAAAAGTTAAAAGTGAAAGCTAGCCGCCCAACGGGCGGGGAACTTCTCCAAATTCGTAAATCGTAAATCGTAATTCGTATTTCGTAAATCCCTTTATGCCTACCGCAAGTGATTATATACAACGCCGCCAACTAGACACCCGCGCCATGACCACCGCCGAGTGGGATATGGTGGAGGCGCAGGTGCGTGAACGCGCCTTCTTTATGGCAGGTGTGGAGAATGCCCGCATTTTGCAACATTTTAAGGATGCCGCGCGTGAGATAGCTGCCGGCAAGCTCACCACCAACGAGGCGCGCAAGCTGCTGCGCGAGCAACTGCACGTTGCCGGCTATGAGCCCACAGACGATGAACGCGGGGGGATTCATGACCTCTCCTCCCGCCGGCGTATGGAGGTGACTCTGGAAACCAATGTGGCCATGGCCCGTGGCTGGATGCAGCGCGAGCAGATGAAGAAGGATAAGAGCCAGCCGGGGCTGCGCCTCTTCCGTGCTCAAGATGCTAAGCAGCCCCGCGATTGGCAACACCGCTGGGCTGAGGCTGCCGCTGCCGTAGATTGGCAGGGGGTGGCGCGCGGTGGGCAGATGGTGGCGCTGATTGAGTCACCCATTTGGGTGGAGCTCTCACGCTTTGGCAACCCGTACCCGCCTTTTGACTTCGGCTCCAAAATGCGCGTGAAAGCCGTGCCCTATGAGGAGTGCGAGAAGCTGGGGCTGGTGGGTGGCAAAAATACACCGCAGCCGGAGGAGGATGCGGAGGAAATAGACGATTTGACGACAGATGCTGTGGATGAGGTGGGCAGAGAGATGCCCGAACTGAGCGCGGAGCGTTTGGAGGCTGCGCTTGATACGCCGATGCCGCACGAGCAGCGCAAGCGTGTGGAAGCTGCCCGAACGTCTCTGAATAATCATTTGGAGGCGGATGTGAGCCATCTTGACCGCAAGGTGGTGGATGCTATTTGCGAGCAGATGGGCGCGCTGGTGGTGGAAAAAGGCGGCAAGATAATCAGCACCGACCTAAACGGCACGCGAGAATGGACACCGCAGGAGATGGCGGAGATATGGAAAAGAGGCTTGCCGGAGTGGGTGACAAAGAAGAAACCGGGGCAAGAAACATTCAAAAATCTGCAAAAGGAAGCACTTGAGCAGTGGATTAACAAAAGCAAGCAGTTTGATACCAATGGAACGATAAGCGACACCTTGCGGCAGGCTATGCAGAATTTGCTTGTGAGGTTAAAGGCTCAGGAGTCGGGCGAGGTGTTGTACCGAGGCTTGGCTTTTAAGGATATGGCTGAGCTTGACGGACTGCGGGAAAATTGTGCGGAGTTTTATCAGCCGCTTAGCAAGAAGTTGGCGGATTCTTTCGGTACGGAGCACAATGCCGAGAAGTATGCCCGCGGGCAAAATCAGCACCAACAGCAGCCGAATAAATACCAGGCAATTTTGATTTTAAGAAAACACCGAAGCGGGAAAGACCTGCGCCCGCTATATGAGGCCATTACAACCGTGCAGCAAAATCATGGCCAGCCGATGAAGCTGGAGGGCGAGGTGCTTTTTACGCAGTCCACCCGATTCCGGGTGATAAGGGTGACGCGCACGGAAAAACGAACGGCTGATGGTATCATTTACCGCGACACGTACGAACTGGAGGAGATATGAGAACCGAATCAGCGAGTAATAATGCGGTCTTTTTTGGGGCTGGGTGGCACTTTATAATCGGCGCTTCTTTCCTTGGCGTGCTTGGCGCGCTCTGCCTCCATCATCTCAGCCCAGCCTTCGTTATGTTCGCGCAGAGCTCTCAGAAACTCCGGCGGGGGCTGGTGGAGTTGTCTCTTTTTATTTTTTGCAGGGCGGGCTTTCATACCCGCAGTGTAGCATAGTAACCCCATAATGCAAGCTTTTTATGTTAAAAATAACGATTCGCAGCGGTTTGCGCTCCTTGCGCTCTGTAACACCGGAGCAAAAGGAGGAGGTGCTCTACTCTGCCGCCGGGCGTGTGCGCAGTTTGGTGGAGGACCACTTCCGCGCCCGCGCCTCACGGAGATTCTGGAAGGAGGCGGCGGATTCCGTGCAGGTGGAGCCGGGGAGCAATGGCACGATGAATGTGGCCATTTACAAGCGTGGTGTGCGTCTGCGTTATGAGGGCGGCACGGTGAAGCCCACCGGCAACATCAGCGAGCTGACGGGTAAACCGATCAAAAGCTTGCTCATACCCGGGCCACGCACCCCCATGCGCACGCAGGGACTTGACCTCTACGATGTGGTGAAAGACCCGCGCCGTGTGCATACCATCAAAAACCATGCGGGGCGTGTGTATTTGGTGGAGGATGCCGAGCAAGAGGGGCAGAAAATGCGCTATCTTGGCCGCTTGGTGAAGAGTACCACGCACGAGCCCGACCCCACGGTAATGCCTACCGAGCAGGCGATGCGAGAAGCAGCCCGCGCCGGGGCAGAGCATGTTTTGAAAGACTTTGAACCCTGATTTTGATTTTATGGCAGATAATAAAGTAGATATGCAAATAGGCCTTGGCGTGGAGTATGACGCCTCGGGCTTTTCCGCAGTGAATGCAGATATTGACCGCTTTCAACAAAAGCTTGACTCTGTAAAAATGCCCGCACCTGCACCCGCTGCCGCTGCCCCGCAGGGTGGCGGCGAGGCCGTGGCAGAGGCAGCACAAGCACAGCAGCAGCTGGCAGAAGCAACGCAAACCGCTACCGAGGCAACAGAACAGCAAGCCACCGCCACAGCGCAGGTGGATGCACAGCTCGCCAAAGAAGCCTCCACCCTATGGGAGCTGGCAGAAGCTAAAAACGGCTCCGCCACAGCCGATGCCAAAGAGCAAAAAGCCATGAAACTGGCCACCAAATCCCGCAATGAGCTTATCAAAACCCTTCAGCAGCTGCAAAAGGAGCTCAAAGCCGCCGCAGAGGCGCAGGACGTGGAGCAGTACCGTGCCGTGGAGCAGGAAATTGCCGAAACGCGCAGTGCCTTTGAAAAGCAAAATCAGGTGCTGGAGCTCAACAATATTCAGCTTGGACAACAGGCGCAAAATGGCATGATGGTGGCCTCCACTCTCTCCGGCATGGCCAAAGGTATGCAAGAGGGCACCATATCTGCCGGGGATTTTGTAAGCGGTATATTATCTATCAGCGCGGCGATGAAAGCGGGGCTGGGTCCCATCGGCTGGCTGATGATGGCCGTGCAGGGCTTGCAGGCTGCGTGGGATTACTTTTCCGCAGAGGATAAGAAAGAGGAGGAGGTGCGCAAGAAACGTGCCGATGATATGAAGCGGCTGGCTGAGATAACGGACAACGCCCGCACCGCGCTGGAGGCTTATAACCGCACCGAGTTATCCAAAAAGGCACTTGCCGCTGTGCAAGGGTATTATACCAACATTAACACCCAGCTGGAGCGGCAAATAAAGAACATAGAGAGAGCCACGCAGGCAGAGCTGGCGCGCCTTGCCTTAACGCAGGATGAAGAGGAGCACAAGCGCACCATGAAGCGTGCGCAGCTGGGCAGACAACTGGCCGCCGGTACGATAACACAGGAGGAATACGACCGCGCTATTTACGATATGAATGAGGAGGCCATCAAGCAAGGGCTTGATGCTGATGTGGCCACGGCTGAGGCTGAACTAAAAGACGCGGAAGCTAAGATTGAGGAAGCTACCAAAGCCTATGAAGAAATGAACGTCAAACTGAGTAGAATCAGCAAAAAACGCTCTAAGTATGGCAAGAACTTAACCGAAGGTAAGCTGAAGATTTTGCAGGATAATTTTGAAGAGTTGACGGAAGAAATGGAAAAAGCAGGAGATGAATGGAATAGGCTAATAAATGAGGATGCAGACCAGGAACTCATAGAAGCAGCAAAAGACAAATATTATGCAATAATGGACAAGAGAGGGGAAGCAGCAGAAGCCATATGGGGAGCCTATGAGCAGGTGCACGGCGAAGGGTCTTTTGCGAGCTCCGGATACACAACGGATGAAGCTATTGCTGCCATGGTTGCCGACCGCAAAGATTTGGATGAGCAGCACAAGGTGGCCATAGATGAGATGAATGCCCACCGTAAAGCGTCTGACCCTCTGTATGAGGCTCGCCGAACCGCAAAGCAAAAACTGCAAACCTCAAAAGATACCCGCACGCGAGAGCTGGGGCAGCTGGCAGAGGAGCGAGAGGAGGAGGAAAAGGGGCGCGCGCTGCAAAAGCTGCTGGATGAAAAGCAAAAGGCGGCAACAGAGCTGGCCAAGCTGGAGACGGCAGAGCTGAAACGCCGCAGTAAGGATGCAAAGGAGCGCGCCAAGGCCGCACGTGCTGCCGGTGACGCGGAGGGCGCTGCCGTGCTGGAAAACTTAGCAACCCTCTACAAGGATGAAGTGGCGCAGCGCAGTAAAGCCGTCAAAAACAAGGCCGCCGTGGATGCCGCACGCAAAAAAACAGAGCAAGCAGCCCCCACCCAAGACAAGCGCACGGATGAGGTGCTGCGCGAGGCTGAGCAATTGGCCAACCGCATAGCCAAGGGCGAGGCACTGGACGGCCGAAGTGTTGAGCAGTTGCTTGCCCTGTTTGAGCAAGCTAAAGCTACCAAGGATAAAAAGGACGATGCTTTTGTGGCGCAGCTGATTCAGCTGATGCAGATGCAGGCCGATGTGGGGGTTAGGTTGCAGGGCGAGGTGCGCCGGTTGAAGCGCAAGACGGAGAAACTGACAAGCCGAAATTTTGATTGATATGAGCATTTTTCAGTACAATATCGAAGAGCTGGAGCAGCTGGGGGCTACGGCGGCAAGTTTACAATACCGTACGGATGCGGCGGATGAACTGACGCTCTCCGTGATTCCTGTTGCGTATGGTGAGGCTTTCCCGTGGCAGAGTCTTGACCGCGTGGAGTTGTTTGCCGTGGTGGAGGGGCAGCGCCGCTGTGTTTTCTCGGGCGTGGTGCCGATGCGTGGCGGGGTGACGCTGAGCGGTGGGGCTGCGCCCGCGATGCAGTTGCGCGCATGCTCTGATTATTACCTGCTGGGGCAGACGGTATACGCGAAGGTAGACCAATCCACCGGCACCGCCATGGCGGAGCGTGATGCGGAGCTTGTACAGGTGGGGAGCTTTGCCCTCAAGATTTTCGACTGGGCAAGCGGGTGGAGTGGCAGCGCGCTGAGCTCTGCCCTATCGGTGGAGGATGGGCTGGGTACTGTCCCCGCGCCGGTGAGTAGTGGTGCGACCTCTTGCGCGGCGATGCTGGAGCAAGCTTTGCAATGGCAGCCGGATGCTTTATTTTGCCAGCGGTATGATGCCGAGAGCGGGCACCGTCTGAGGCTCTGCCGCCCCACGGCAGACACGCGGCTGACGCTTCACCGGGAGGAGGGGCTCACCGATGTGGCGGTGACGCTGCGCACGGATTTGGTGCCGCCGGTGTGCGCCCTGGTGGGTGCTGTGCATGCTGTGTGGCCAACCCGGGCAGATGTGCGCGAGCCCGGTGCCTTTGTGTATGCTGTACCCCGCGCAGCGGATGCTGCAGCCGATGCCGCAGGAGCCGGCAGTGGTGGCTCCCCCAAAGGGCAAAAAATGGAGGTGAGGGGCTACCGTTTGCCGCGAGATTTCAGACTGAGCCAGCGCGATGAGAATGCAAGCTGGGTATGTAAAAAGCCAACGGCGGAGCAAAATAAATTCGTGCTGCGATTCTTTCCGCAACTGGCTCCCTTGCTGGGTAAGTTGCTGGTGAGCGAGGGCTATGTGTTGCCCATTGCGGCGGAAGATACTTTTGATACCCCGGAGGCTGGTGCTGACGGCGAAGAGCAAGAGCCCGGCATACCCGCCAATTATGACACACAGCTGAGCAAGTGGGAGGCTACGGGGGTATTTATTCATACCTCGGGGGAGTTCCCGGCAGCGGTAGAGGCGCGCAAAAATGTGAGCGGGCTCAAGTGGTGCAAGGCGCAGCTGGTGTTGGATGTTGCCCTCAAAGAGGACGCGATGGCGGACATGAGCACCGCCGAAAAGGCAGAGGCGGAGCGCTTGCTGCCGGGCACGCGTGCGGTGACGGCAGAGGGCGAAAAGCTGCGCAGATGGGCAACGCTGCGGCTATCTTGCAACCTGATTAACCGCTCCCGCAAGCTATACTCCACCGCCGATAATAAGCTGCTGAGCAGCGACCCGGATTTTAATGCGGAGCAAGAAAATGAGCAGGAGTCGGCACGCGCCGCAACCTACCGCGCCGCTATGGCGGAATACTACCGCGCCACGCGTACCGTGTGGAGTGAGGGCAGCGTGGGGCTGCATTTTAACGGCTCCCGCAACCCGGCGGATATGACCGGGCGCCTGCTGCATGTGGCCGGGCTCTCCCCTGCGTGGGAGCAGATGAATGCCATCATTCGCGCCGTGAGTTGGGACGTGATGGGGGGTGCCCTGAGTGTGGAATTCGGCACGCGTGAGGTGCTGGGGTTTTCCGAACGCCTGGAGCGCCGCAATATGGCACGCGCCGCCACGCAGGCACCGCAACGCCGTGAAACCATGGGCGCGGATGCTATGGACGCCGAGGCCGATGCCGAACAGGAGGCTGCCATGACGGTGGCCGCCGATGTGGCCACGGAGGTGAGCGCAGGCGTGAACGGTGCGCGCCGCAAGCCTTTTTGCCTGTATTGCGAGGGCGGCAAGCATTACTACACCGGTGGCATTTTTACCGCGCTGGGGCATTCTTTTGAGGTGCCGCATACGCAATACACCATCAAGCACGGCGAGCCGACAAGCACGGCATTAACCGGGCAGCCCGTTAAGCTACGAGTGGTGCGCGTGGAGGGCTCCGTAACCTATAACCTGATACAAAAGCAAGCTAATGAGTGAAGAAATACTGGCAGAATGGACGGCAACCGATGCCGAAGGCGATGGCGGGCTCCCCTATGTGCCGCCGCTGGCGCAATTTGGTGCCGAACGTGAGACGGTGCCGGGGTTGTTGGCCGGCATTGAGTTGGTGGAGGGGCTGGGCGCCGCCGAGATTCGTGACGGCATGGCGAGGATTCCGGCAACAGCCGGGACGGGAGGCGGCGAGACAACGAGCGCGCCGCTCGCGCAGTTCGATAACCCCTACCAGAGCGATACCCCCGGGCTGCTGGCCGGTATTGAGGTGCGCAAGAAGGTGTCTGCTCCGTTTGTAGAGGATGGCGTGGCGGTGCTGCCGCTGGCGCATTGTTTATCATCCGTTGATTCTCCCGTGACGGGGTTGATTGCCGGGGCTGAATGCGATGCGGCGCGCAAAGGTATGGAGATAGAAAACGGCGTGATTCTCTACCCGGAATGGGCGCTCCTTACCACGGTGGAGGAGCTCGAAAAGCGGGTCAAGTTGCTGGAGGATAACCCGTGCAACTGCGATATTACTCTTGCCGATATTGAGGCGGCTATCAGCGAGCAGCTCAGCGAAATAAGCTGGCAGTTGGAGACCTCCGGTCTGTTGGAGGAAAATGAAAACGGCCGCCTGTCGGTTAGCACCACCGGCACCGGTGGCGTAGATAACGGAGCCGCTGAAACTCAAGCGAGCTATTAAGCCATGGCCTGCGCAGACAAGAAAACGATGCTTGACCGTGTAAAGAGCCTCACCCTCCGGAGGCTCAGCGACCGCCTGATGGCGGCAACCGTGCAGCATGTGAACCGAGATGGCTATTTTTCGCCCTCCGAGTGGTGGTACGATAGCGGGTGGACGGTGCGCCACACGCTTGCAACCTCAGCCGCGTGGCGGGTGGATGGCTCTGTGGCCACGCTCTCACTCACCTACACCGTAAAGACAAAATAAGGACGCAGCAAAATGGTATATTGCATTTTTACATATTCGGAGGATGAGCAGCTGGTACAGCTCTGCGTGCAGCGCTTGCGTGAGGCTGACCGAGCGGCGGTGGTGTATTTGGCAGACGATGCCCGCGCGCCTATGCGCAGGGTGCCAAACGACTGCCACAGGGTAACAACAAGATTCCCGCGCGGTGGCTCCCTGAATGGCATGGGCGCGGTATTGGGAGTGCTGGATTCTTTGTGCTGGTGTATGCAGCATGCTGGGGCAAGCTACATCGTGAAGCTAGACGCGGATACGATGCTTTGCCACGTGGAATGGCTACAAGAGCACCCGGAGGCGGAGTATCTGGCCTGCGAGAAGCTGGAGGCTTTCCGACCGGCTGGCAACTGCTACCGCATAACGTACGAGGCTGCACGCGCTGCGCTGGAGTATCTGCAAGGCAGGCAGCGGGATGGGATGACGAACCCGGGCTGGTATTGGCCGGAAGACCAAACGATTTTTGACGCGTTGCGCATGGTGAACCGCCGCTGCGCGCTGGTGCCGTATTCCCTCCGGCTCTCTCAGGGCATGGGCGACACCATACCGCTACCCGCTCAGCTGGCCACGGCTTCCGTTATTCATTGCGGCGAGCCCGTAAAAGATGCTTCCGGCGCTATAGCGCGAGCCTCTCGCCCGCATGTGTTGCTACGCATGCGCATACTTTCCGATTCTATCGACAAGCAAAAACAAGATACCGAACATGATTGACCTGATTCATTCCGATGCTTTTTCAGCGCTTCCCGGGCTGGAGGCGGAGAGCTTTGACGCAGTAATAACCGACCCTCCGTACAGCAGCGGCGGCAAGGCGATGAGCCGCAAGCAAGGCAAGGTAGGCGCAGAGAAATACTTTGACCATGCGGACAAGGATTTTGACGATGGCACGCGCGACCAACTAGCGCACAGGCTATGGACGACCGACTGGCTACGCCTCTGCCACCGCCTCATTAAACCAGGCGGCTGGTGTATGGTCTTCTCCGACTGGAGGCAGCTCCCGCTTACCTGTATGGCTATGCAGTGCGCGGGCTTCATCTGGCAGGGGGTGAATATATGGCACAAACCTAACGGACTGCCCCAGCTGGGGAGATTCTTCCGGGCTGATGAATTCATCGTGATAGGCAGCAAAGGAGAGCCACCGGGAGGCATGAAGCTGCGAGGTACGGGAGCCGTGACCTACTCACAGATGTGGCAAGGCATGCTCTCCCCGAAGGAGCGCTACCATGCCACCGCCAAACCGGTAGCCCTGATGCGGCACCTCATGCAGGTACTCCCGCCTGGTAGTCACGTGCTAGACCCCTTTGCCGGTGGAGGCGCTACCCTGGTAGCAGCCGCCGAGCTGGGGCACCACGCCACCGGTATAGAGGTGACAGCCGACAACTATGAGACCGCTCGCAGGCGGGTGGCGGAGCTACTGCATACCCTCACCGATACACCCGCACCGTGATACACAAAGGGGGCACACCGACAAGGCGTGCCCCTCATACCATACAGACCCCGGCATACACCCGGCGGCACTCCTGCGGCCACCCGGCAGGCATACCGCCCCGCTCCTCCCTCCGGGAGCCCATCTTCCTCACCTACCTGCCAGTAGTTCCCCACCTCCGGCGGCGCGATACAAGGGCTCCCGCCACCGGGAGCCCGAGACCCTGTATTACCGCATGTCGGCTGAGGATGCCAAATTATGCACCGGGCTCACCCTGCCGGAGCCCGCGGCAGATGCCCGACCCTACCTCACCGCAGAAGAGTGGGATGCCGCCAAGGCCAAGCGTGTTCCCCTCAAACGCCGTTTCAAAGACATACGCATGGGGTATTCCAACCATGTGGAGCGAGAAGCTGACGGGCAGCTGGTGGGCTACCTGGAAGACCCCGAGATGCGGTACTCTGCCGATGCCATCATCAAATTGCCCCTCACCGCCATTTTATTTGTCGGGGTAGATGTACCCTGCACCGCGGTGAGCTTTGTTTTGGGATTACCCTACTACTTGCTCCAATAATTAAAAAGCGGCAAACAATGCGTTGTTTAATGCATTACCTTGCAGCACCACACCAAGCCGAGAGTCCCCTGCCACCCCCGAGGAACTTGAGATTCAGAAGTCCCAACGAACACCGGTGGACAACTGCCAACCGGTGAAACCCTTGTTACCGGCAGCATCTGTACCGTGAGAGTTAATATACTCTGCACCAAACATCACTTTGAGAGCATGCGGATTTTGCGGGCTCACATAGTAGTTTGCACCGAAATAGAGGCCGTGTTGCAGGTCGCATGTACCGGAGAACGCACCGTTAGTCGTGTAATAACGGCTATCGGCCGCTACGGCATTGCTACCGGCAGCAAGCTGATAGCGCACCACAGCCTCCCAATGCGGGGATAAGCGGTAGGAGGGCATCAAAACCAGGCCATAGACGTTTTCACCACCGGGGGCGGCATCGTACACATTAAAGCCTGCCATAGCCTCTGCCATAAAGGATAAATCATTCTTTTCGGTTTCCCAAGTAAGGGCAAGAACATCCTGAGCACCGGCACCGGCGTACTCCGTACCGGGGTGCTGCGCGCCCTGGTCGCGTGTGCTGTGCATATAATCAAAAGTCAAGCGACTTTTTTTACCGGTTGCATAGCCAAGAGACGCCCCCAGCAAGAAGCCGTCATCGCTGTTAAAGGAGGGCTCCAGCCACGTATTGGAATCTCGCTGACCATTAGCCCAAACACCGACATTCCATTGCAGGGTTGCCTTTTTATCTGCTCGGGCAACAGAAAGCCCGTAAAGCTTTTCTGCCTTAAGTTGGTTTACAATGGCAGAGCGCTCCAGCGTAATCAATTTAGCACTGGAGGTGCGGTATTCGCCCATATATGCCGGCTTATGTTTACCAAGGTTCACCACCACGGGGTCAAATTTACCGGCAATATAAATTTCATCTACAGAAGAAGAGGTGGAGGAGCGGTGCCACTGACCATTCTTGTACTTATAGCGGCTATCCAAACCGCCTATATTCCACACACCTTTTAAGGTAAAATGTTCAAAGACCTTAGCCTGCGCACCGATACGAAAGCGGCGCCACTCGTTGTTATCACGTTTATCTCGGCCATCGGCAGCACCCTTAACGCGATCCGTACCACCGGCAGGGTCCACATAAGCCCCTTGGAACTGGCCACGGAACTTCAGGGATAACTCCTGCACATACGGATTAGGGGCTCCATCTCTCTCGGCATTAAAGAGGGTGAAGCTATTTTTTGCCCAATCACCAAAATTAAATTGGTTATTATCCTGAGCCTGAGCAATAAATCCGGCCCCCGAAGCAAGAGCCGCCATCATCATGATTTCTTTTTTCATGTTTTGTTTTTGTTGTTTTATGTCAGCATGTCAGTTGACTGCCGACACCTGTACTAAACAACAAATCACATCAATTTGCAAGATTTCTACAGTGATGATTCTGACACATTGAATATGGCATTTCGGTCACAATTCTTTTCCCCCCCGAAATCACGCGACCGGCTTATAGAGCATGAAGCAAACGGGGCATTTTACGACCGCGCAAGGTGAGCCTTTCCGCACCAGGTGGAGATGCAAAGCCTCAACACGGTGGTATGCTCTAAAGCACGCTCTGCATAAGCATAACCGCGGTCAAGATGCTCCGGCGCATATTTGCGGAGCAACAGGTGCAGGGCGTTGCGCTTTTCTGCGGCATCATCAACCACCAGGCATTCCCCCTGCACTACCAAGCTTTCATACGCAGTAGAGAACATGTGCGGCAGGGTACGGGCTGCACCGGTAATCACCAAAGAAACAGCCGGGCATGCGGCCAAACACTCAAGTTTGTAGCCCTGCGGGGCGCAATGCATGTAAATAAATTTGCCACCATCCCACACATAATCCATGGGCACAGCATAAGCACCACCGCAGATATTTTGCATGGCCAGCACGGCATGTTGTGCCTCTGCCAATAAATGCGTGGCAGCCTGTTCATCCATAGCGCGGTCTTGCCGCCGCAAGTGTGAGGTATCGTACATCAAGGTGCTGCCATTATTTTTTGCTATGCAATTACCAATTGTTGCACGCGGGCAAGCAATGCCTCTTTGGTATTTTGCAGCGTTTCATCCTGCACCTCGGCCAGTAGGGTGGCGAGCAGCTCACCCATGGCGGGGGATGGTTTAATGCCCAGGGATATGAGGTCTCGCCCATTGATGGCAAGGTCTTTAACAGTAAAAGCGGGGGGCTCGTTAAGCAAATCTTCTATGAGCAGGGCGGCATTACGCAGCTCCGCCTGTTTTTCAGCCTGCTCATGAGTGGATTGCGCGGCGTGGTCTGCCCGTTTCACATCAAAGAGCTGTTGCACAATGGGCAAGCCCAAGCGGCCGATAAAGCGGCGCATACCCGCTGCACGAGAGGGGAAGGTGTCATCATGCACGCGCACGAGTTTCACCACGTTTTCCAGCGTAGCGGTATCGCTCTTAAGTCGCAGCAAAATTTGCTCCGCCATTTCGGCACTTTTGTCGGGGTGCCCGTAAAAATGGCCTTTTCCCTTTTCATCCACAGTAAAGCAGGCGGGTTTGCCGATGTCGTGCAGCAGCATCACCAAGCGCAAGGTGGGGTCTGCCGGGGCAGCCTGCACAGCGTGGGCAGTGTGGGTCCACACATCATATATGTGGTGCGGGTTTCGTTGGTCGAACCCGAACATGGGCACGAGCTCCGGCATAATGACACCGAAAATCTCGGGGAATGCCAGCATCATGCTGCGTGCGCCGTTGCCCACCAAAATGCCTTTGAGCTCGGTAAAGATGCGCTCCACACTCACGTTCTCCAACAAATGGCGGTTACGACGCATGGAGAAAGCGGTTTCACGCTCGATGGCAAAATCGTAACGGGCGGCAAAGCGCAGCGCGCGCATGATGCGCAGGCCATCCTCATTAAAGCGGGCATCGGGCTCGCCCACGCACCGAATCAGCCCCGCAGAGAGATCTTGCTGCCCGCCGAAGGCATCCACCAACCCGCGGGTGGGGTTGTATGCCATGGCGTTGATGGTGAAGTCTCGGCGAGAGAGGTCCGCCTCCACCTCAGACACAAAGGTAACGGCATCGGGGTGGCGGTTATCGGTATACTCACCATCAATACGGAAGGTGGTAACCTCTACCGGCTCATGGTTTACCATAACAGTAACCGTGCCGTGTTGAAGCCCGGTTTTAATAACATTAAAGCGTTTAAACACGCCCAAAACCTGTTGCGGGGTGGCATTGGTGCAAACATCCCAATCTTTGGGGGTGCGGCCCAGCAGGGAGTCCCTCACGCAACCGCCTACCACATAAGCCTCGTAGCCAAAGTGCGCCAAACGCTGCACAACCGTGAGCGCGTAGTCCGGAATACTGATTATGGGAGCAGACATGCAGGGAAAAGTGTTAAGATTTCATACCCAAGCGAGTGAGGCGGCGCCAAACAGCCTCGAAAGGCCCATAGCGGTGGTACTTAAGCCACGCCATGCTGAAAAGCACCTGTGCTATGTAAAGAATAATGGCAGCGTTCATTACTTGCGTTGTGGTCCAGCATACATTCATATTGAATCCATATGCGCAAAGCAAAAAGCCCATGATGATGTTTTGTGTAATATAGCAAGTAAGAGTGGTACGCCCAATGGCAGTGAGCGGGGATATCAACGTGCTGAGCGCGGGGCGAGCTAAAAGCCAAGCTGCCCAAGGAACAAACATAAGCACAAAACCGATTTGCTCCCACCAATACATCCATAACGGTAAAAATTGCTGTCCCAATAGGCCTATACCGTATACCACGACGCCGGCAGAACCAATATAGAGCAAACGCTGTGGGTTTTTCTCAAAAATACGGGTACGCCCGGCCAACATACCAAGCATAAACATACCTATAAGAATAAAGATACGCCCACTACTGATAAACGTGTAAACCAAGCTGTGGATGTGGCCACAGCAAATGTTCCATACCCCATTTTGCCACACGGAGTCTTGCATGGCTAAGTAGCGCTCCTGCGGGGCAAACCAGGCTACAACTTTGTCACCGGTTTCTTGCAAAAAATGGGATGTTCCTGCAAGTTCGGTGCACAATACTACAGGCTGTAACAAGCACAGTATACATATAATAGCTAATGTGCGGGTTGGTACCTGCCACAACACCACCGGTATAAACCCTAATATGGCAAATATGGTTAAAATATCGCCCATGTAAAAAAAACTATGAAATACGCCGAAGAAAAAAAGCAACACCAAACGCCAACAAAACCTGCCACGAAAATCTATGCCTCTCTCTACAGCATGATCCATTTGCAGAAAGAAACTCAAGCCAAACAAAAAGGCAAATACCATAAAAAACTTACACGCAAAAATATGCTGAGCAAGCCAAGCGTATACGTGGCTCACGGTATCCATGCCGGGAGCGGGTAAATAATTAAAGCGAAAAGACGCATGGGTGAGCAATATGCCGAACAAGGCCAGCGCGCGCACGGCATCTATACTGTGAATGCGTTGAGACATAAATGGATATAGTGATAAAAGAGTAAAGGGCACCGCAGAATCCCACGGTGCCCTTTGCTGTTACATGTTAATTTGGTAAAGTGGCTTATTGTTGCGCGCGGGGTCAAGAATCGCGAAGGCCTCTCGGTGAATCGATGGGTCGGAGCGGAAGATGAGGCGGCCCGCACACTGTCTCTCAAGCTCCATGAGCAACTTAGAGTCCTCATTTTTAAAGCGGGAGAGCACATCGCTGTTCACCACCACAATCATATCGCCCACGTTTTCGCGGTAGCGCAAAATAGTAGCCTTAAGCTGGCGCTGAATCTCCACGCTCATGGTCATGACGCTCTTGATGCGGCCACGACCATGACAGTACGGGCAGTGGTCGTTCACATAGTCGAGCAGGGACTCATTGATGCGCTGGCGCGTCATCTCCATAAGGCCAATGGGGGTAATCTGCATCACCTGCGTCTTGGCCTTATCGCGCTTGAGGGCATCCTTCATGGCCTTGTACACAGCCATTTGGTCCTTGCGGTGGCGCATATCAATAAAGTCTACCACAACCAAGCCACCAATGTTACGCAAGCGCAACTGGCGGGCGATTTCACGGGCGGATTCCAGGTTGGTCTCCAGAATAGTCTTGTCCAAATCCTTGTTACCCTTGTTGCGCCCGGTATTGATATCAATGGCGATAAGTGCCTCTGTTTCATCAATTACCAAATAACCGCCGCAGGGCAGCAATACTTGGCGTTGGAAGGCCTCGTTGATTTGCTTCTCGATACCCAGCTCTTCAAAAATGGGCTGGCGGCACTGGTAGTGCTGAATATGACGCTTGGCACGGCGAGAGATTTTACCGGCAATCTCCTGCATGCGTTGCGTAGTCTCCAGATTATCACATACAATGTTGTCCACATTGTCTGTCAGGAAATCTCGTGCCGTACGCTCAATCAGATCCGGCTCGCGGTACACGCAAAGCGGGGCGGGGTTGGCGGCATACTTGTCCTCCACCTCTCGCCACTGCTCCAACAGCATGGCCAAATCCCTCACAAAGTGGCGGAACCGCTGTCCCTGTGCCACTGTGCGCATGATGATGCCCATGCCCTCCGGCACGTTGAGTTTTTGCACAATCTGGCGCAGGCGTTGGCGCTCTTTGGGGTCGTCAATCTTGCGGGAGATACCAAACTGGTCCGTATACGGCATGAGCACAATGTAACGCCCTGCCAGTGAGATATTGGTGGTAACGCGCGGGCCTTTGGAGCTGATGGGACCCTTGGTTACCTGCACCATAATCTCGGAGCCGATGGGGTAAATGTTCGGTATATCCTTACTGGTAATCTTCTTTTGCTGCTTACGGGGACGCCCCTCACGCTGAATCTCCTCGAGAGAAGAATCCAGAGCCAGGGGGAGAGCATCCCAGAAATGCAGGAAGGCATTTTTCTCATACCCGATGTCAACGAACATGGCCTTGAGGCCGGGCTCAATATTTTTGACACGGCCCTTAAAAATGCCACCGACAATGTTATCCTCGCCCTCACGCTCAATGCTGTACTCCTCCAGCACGCCCTCCTCAAGCAGAGCAACGCGGCGCTCCAGCTTCTCGGAGTTGATGACGATGGTGGTGCCTTCCTTCGGGTTGCATTGTCCGAACCCGAAAAGGCGTTTCACGCTATTAATCATTTTGGAAATAAGAGACAAAGTTTCAGGTTAGTTTATGGGTTGATCTTCATGTTGCAACATGATAACAGAGCCCGCACGCCCGCGCGTATAACCCGATACCCCCTTTTCTGTGCCGCTTTGATAAAAGGCAGAGGCCGTTGACTCTCCCGCACATGCGGTGGCGGAGAGGCGTCAACGACTTGAAAAGAGGCTATCAGCCGCGCTTCAGCGCAGTACTATCACTCTTCATCAAATACGTCGTCGTTCTCCTGCAGGAACTTGCCTGTACCTTCTGCCACGGCGCTCAACGGATCATCTGCAATGGTAATGGGCAGGCTGGTCTGCTCGTGCAGCAGGTCTGCCAAACCACGCAGAAGGGCACCACCGCCGGCCACCATGATACCACGGTCATACAGGTCACTTGCCAGCTCAGGCGGGCAGTGGTCCAGACTATGGCGCACAGCTTGCACGATGATATCCAATTTATCCTTAAGGGCTTCGCGTATTTCTTCAGAGCGCACCGTCACCGTTTTGGGCAAGCCCGTGCCGCGGTCCCTACCCTTAACCTCCATTTGCAGCTCTTGCTGCAAGGGGTGGGCAGACCCCACACGAATCTTGATATCCTCTGCCGTACGCGGGCCTACCAACAGATTGTGGGCAGCCAGCATGTGGCGGGTGATGGTGTCATCCAGCGCATCGCCGCCGCACTTTTCTGATTGGCTGTATACGATGCCGTTAAGAGAAATAATGGCCACCTCTGTAGTGCCACCGCCAATGTCAACAATCATGCTGCCCAGCGGCTCGGAAACCGGTAAGCCCACACCCATGGCTGCGGCCATGGGCTCCTCGATAAGGCGCACGGCAATGGCACCGGAGTGCTCTGCCGAGTCCTCAATCGCGCGGCGCTCTACCTCTGTGATGCCCGAGGGGTGTGCAATGAGAATGCGCGGCCCGCGCAGACCCCTGCGCTGACATGCCTTCTCAATGAAATGCCTCAGCATCTCTTCCGCTACGTTGAAGTCGGCAATTACGCCGTCCTTCAGCGGGCGAATCGCCACCACACTGCCGGGCGTGCGCCCCACCATGCGCTTGGCTTCCTCACCCACAGCCTTCACCTTGTCGCCTTTCATGGCCACAACGGAGGGCTCACGCAGCACAATACCCTGGTCCTTAATGTAGACCAGCGTGTTGGCCGTGCCAAGATCTATCCCGATATCATACGAGAACATCCTGGCTAACTTCTTGAAAAATTTTAACATTGTCTAAAAGTTTTTGTGTGGAATATTTGTTTTGCTCGGGTGCTCTGCGCCTTGGCCTGCCGAGCCCTCCTTTTCAGGGGATGAACCCATTCCGGCTTGCCTCCGCTTGCAGCTTCGTCCTTTTGCGTGCACGATTTTTTGCACACCCGTTCGCGCAGAGTATACCTATCCTCCCCCGCAAATGTCAAGTTAAAATCAGGTAATTCTAACGCTCATTGTGTCTGTTTAAGCAAAGTTAAATAAAATATGATTCAGGGTGAGATATTATAGATTTACAAAGCGGGGCAATATGTGTTATACTCACGCAGTATGAAACACAACATTCTACCCCTTGTAATGACAGCTCCGGTGTTATTGGCAAGCCCGGCCCACACACAGGAGCCTCTGCGCGTACCCATGCCGGTGGCAGATAACACCCCGCCGCCCAAGGCAGTGGTTGATGTATTGTTGACCATTAACACATACCACTTGCATGAGGTGTTTCAAACAACGGAACAAATAAAGCAGCAAACACAAGAGCAGATTCAGGCCATGTTGCAAAACTCCGGGTTAACGGAGTATGCAGAGTTTAACATTGTGGGGGTGCACACCTACAGCATGCCGGATGCCACCGCACGCCGGATTGGCATTGCCAAGAGCTTGCGCAATGAGTACAAGGCGGATTTGGTGCTGGATTTCGGGTTAATTAACAGATATGGCGTGGGCGGGCAAGCCTTCACCACAGGCATGTACGGGGAGTTTACCCTGGGCAACAACCCCAACCCGCAAGAGGACGCTTACCTGCTGGAGGTAGATGAAGTATCTACATACGACGTAGACTCCATTGAAAACTACACCATAGCACACGAGCTGGCCCACCTGCTGGGGTGCGGGCACAGTGACACCCAGTACACACAGCCCTGGCGGGGGCTGTACACCTTTGCAGCCGGGGCAATAGACACCCAAAACTCTGCCGTTACCCTGATGACCTATGAGAACAAGAGACAACACACTGACAACAGGCAGGGTATTTACCGCAATCTTTGCGTACTCTCCTCACCCCAACCTTATGTCAAAGACGGTATCACTTACAACACGGGCAATGCAGAGACGGATAACAAGCGGTGTTTTTTAATGACCCTGCCCATGGTGGCCGGCTACCGCGCGGGCTCTGCAACCGCCGTGCTCAATGACTCGCCGCTGCATGCGTTTGAGCTACCGCCGCTTTACCCGCTTTCATACTACATCTCTCGTTTCGAGCAATGCTCATCCGATGGGTGCTTGCAGCTCATATTGGCATGTGCAGAGCATACACCCCACATGCTGCACCACAATTACTATACCCGCATATGGGGCAGCACTGCCAATGCCACGCCCGATACCACGCCCGGCAATACCCCCAATGTGTGGTACCGTATCACGGCACCACACACGGCCACGTATACGGCAGGGTTCCGCAGCGGGTGTGGCCCTGCTCACTCCTGCCGCATTTTCCGCAAAGAGGGGCAAGAGCTTGTAGCCCTGCCGCAAAGCCCCGCGGCAGATAACACTCAAGGCGAACTCAAGTTCTGCGCAGAGCAGGGAGACGAGCTTTATGTGGAGATAACAGCCCTGCAAGAGGGCGGGGTGTTTAATCTCTACTTGGCAAGCGACCACGCCGTGAAGAGGCTGCCTAAGTTTAAGGACCTGTTTGAAATGCAGCGCATGGAGTCCGAATACACCATGCCCGCCATGCTATACGCCATACTCAACCCCGACCCCACGGATTTACGCGAGCTTCTGCAATTGGATGCAGAGGAGCAGTTGGGCAATGATCATGGGCGCTATTACCTGAGCATGGCTGCCGCATTGGGGTATACGGAGCATTGCCGCCTGCTTTTGGCAGCAGGTGCTGCTGTAGCTGAGAAGGAGGATTACTATTCTGCCCTGTCGGTAGTCTTGGCTGCCGGGCGTGATGAAACCGCCGCCCTGTTGAAAGAGGCCGGGGCTACCGCAGACTTGGCCGATGATAAAAAAATCCGCAGTTTGCTCAATGATTTATCAGAGACCAATTGCCTGGATTCCCTGAAACGCCTGGTAGAGCACGGCATGCCCGTTGATACACCGCTACGCATCGGCAAAATCATACGCGTATCGAAAGGCAAAAAAGCGAAAAGTAAAGAGGATGAAGCCCCGCAAGAAACCCACCTGCTGCATTTGGCAGCCGAGCGCGGGCGTGCAGATCTTGTAAGCTACCTGTTAGAGCAAGGCGCCGCAGTGGATGCTTTGTCTGCCGATGCCATCACCGCATTGGAGTATGCCGCAGCGCAAGGTCACACAGAGTGTGTCAAACTGCTGTTGGCGGCAGGGGCATCCCCCAATGCCACGGCAAAAGATGCAGATACCTCCCCGCTGAGCGCGGCGGCTGCTCAAGGGCATGCAGACTGTGTCAAGCTACTGCTGGAGGCCGGGGCAGACACCGCCGCCACCAAGCATAAAAAATACTCCCCGCTCATGCAGGCCATAATAACTAACAACACAGCCTGCATAGAGATGCTATTACCCGCCACGCCGGATCTTTTGGCTGCCACCCAAAGTGGCAACACCACCCTTATGGCAGCGGCAAGCCTGCCTACGCCCGATTTGCTCAACATGCTGCTGGAGCACGGGGCAGATGCCAACGCCCGCGCCCTCTCCGGCAAAACGGCACTGCTGCTGGCGGCTCAGCACGGGCGTGTAGAAAACATGCGTTTGCTGCTGGAGCACGGGGCACAAGTCAACACGCAAGACAACGATGGCGACACCCCGCTGCTTATGACCACCCTGCACGGCAATACAGAGTGTACCAAGCTTTTGCTCGACCACGGGGCAGATGTTACCCTGGCCAACAAAGCTAAATACACCCCGCTGATGCAAGCTGCCCGCAACGGCAACACAGAGTGCGTTAAGCTGCTGCTGCAAGGCGGAGCCAAGGACTCTTACACACGCCGCCAGCGCACAACTTCTCTTATGCTGGCGGCCTCCAAGGGGGCTGCGGACTGCATACGCTTGCTGCTGGAGGCGGGCTCTAAGGTAAACGCCAGGGATGATGACCGCATGGCGCCCTTATCCTTTGCAGCACAATATGGTAACGCAGAGTGCGTACAACTGTTGGCAGATGCCGGCGCCAAGGTATTGATACGCAACACAGACGGCGAATCCCCGCTGATGCTCGCCGTACAAAAGGGGCACACGGACTGCGCGCGCATACTGCTGCAACACGGGGCCGCCGCCACAGATGCCGATAACAACGCAAACTCCGTACTGATGCAGGCAGCAAGAGCCGGGCATGCAGATTGTGTGAAACTGTTGCTGGAAACCGGCACCCCGGTATCTGCAACAAGCCCTTCCGGCGAAACCGCCCTGAGCTTGGCGCTGGAGCACGACCACGCAGCCTGCGTGAAACTTTTGCTGGCAGCCGGTGCCAACCCCAATCAGAAGTTCAAAAACGGCAACACGCTCATTCATCATGTTATCAAGAACATAGGCCCCCAAAGCCTGCAATTGCTTTGCGAAGCCGGGGCAGACTTCAACATGGCGGATGAATACGGCGATACCCCCCTTATGCATGCTGCCGAACGCGGGGCAGAGGATAATGTACGCATTCTGTTACAACACGGGGCAAATGTAAACTACAAAAACGAAAACAACGGTGCCACCGCCATCTATTACGCAACGAAAGCCGACGAACCGGGGGTATTCAAGCTGCTGATGCAAGCCGGGGCAGATCTTAATTGGCAAGGTGAGGGCGGCGCTCAACTACTGCATATTGCCATTCAAAGAGAAGCCACTGAAATTGCAGAGCTGCTTATGGAAAACGGAGCAAACATAGAGGCGGCCGACCTCAGCGGGCTCACCCCGCTGCACTATGCTGCCAAATACGGAAATACCATTGATATTAAATGGTTGTTGGCCAAGGGGGCAGATATCAACACCATTACGGCAGAGGGAGATAACCTTTTCCTCAGTGCAGCGAAAAACACAAATATTGATATGCTGAAATTCCTGATAAAAAAGGGCCAGAACCCCCACCATGTCAATAACCGGCAAAAGACGGCCCTGCACCACGCTGCCGAGGATTCTGACCAAAGGAGTATAGAATACCTGCTCGGGCTCGGGCTGAACCCCAACGCCACAGATAAAGATGGGCTTACCCCGCTGATGGAGGCGGCCAAACACTATGCATCCGACGCCTTAGAGTACCTCATCAAGCACGGTGCAGATATTCACGCCAAGGACGCGCAGGGCCGCACTGCCCTGCACCACGCTGCCATTGAGGAGAGAACCTACATGTACAGCGAGCTGATACGCCTGGGTGCCGACCCCGAGTCCAGAGATAACAACGGCCAAACAGCGTTCGAAATTGTGAAAGAGCGCCAAAAAAAGCGCGAGGAAGAACGCTATGAAAAAGGCGAAATTGAAGACCCCGTTGGCGAACTGATGAGAGGCTCGAAAATCAGGTTATAATCACCCGCAAAGCAATCGGAGGGGTGTCCTTAAGGCCCATCCCTCCGATTAGCAAAAAATAATGCGTTCGAGTGAAATTTTTGCTTGCCAAAGGGGGGGAGGAGGTGAGAGAATAAAGGCCACATCATTCTTCCTGCCCGTCTGTGCGTTAAAACGAGAGCAGACGTGGTGGGATTCTCGACACAATAGCAACGTTATACAAATAGAAACAGACAGTTATGGCTAATTTGAACAAAGTCATGCTTATCGGCAACCTCACCGCAGACCCCGAGGTTCGCACTACCCCCCGAGGCAACTCCCTTACCGAATTGCGCTTGGCAGTAAACCGCGTGAGCAGCGGCCCCAATGACGGGGAGCGCCGCGAGGAAACAACATTTTTGGATGTAACATGCTGGGGCCGCACCGGTGAGATTGCAGCCCAGTATTTGAGCAAGGGGCGCCCCGTATTCATTGAGGGCCGCTTACAGATGGACACATGGGAGGACAAGCAGACCGGCCAGCGCCGCAGCCGTATTCGCATTATTGCCGAAAACCTGCAGCTCTTGAGCGGCAGAGACGGTGCCCAGCAAGGTGGCGGCGGTTACAACAACAACGGCGGTGGTTACCAGCAGCGCAATAATTATGGTAACAACGGTGGCGGCTACAACAATGGCGGCGGTTACCAGCAGCGCAACAACTACGGTAACAACGGCGGCGGCTACAACAATGGTGGCGGCAACAATTACAACAACAGCTACCAGCAGCCTGCTCCCCAGCAGCAAGCCCCCATGCCGCAGGAGGAGGAAGACGATATCCCGTTCTGATACCCAACAGCGGTACAATCTGGTTTTCATTATAACACAGCGGGCCTCAGTGCCCGCTGATTTTCACTACCATGAGCACATATCAAGCGGCATTGGATTGGTTGTACTCCACGCAGATGTTCGGCATCAAGCTGGGGTTGGAGGGCATTACTCGCTTGCTGAAAGAATGCGGGGTATTGTACCCGCGCGCCAGGGTCATACACGTGGCGGGCACCAACGGCAAGGGATCCACCTGCGCTTTTGCAGAGAGTATTGCCCGAGCCGCCGGCTACCGCACGGGGCTGTTTACCTCCCCCCACTTGGTACGCTTTAATGAGCGCATTAAAGTAAACGGGCAAGAGATTGCGGATGCCGATGCCGCCCGCCTTATCTGCAAAGTAAGGGCTGTGATTGAACCTTGGGAAACCAAGCCCACCTTTTTTGAACTGGTGTTGGCTGTGGCCATGATGCATTTTGCCGAGCAGGAAACGGACCTCATTGTGCTGGAAACCGGCATGGGTGGGCGCCTGGATGCCACCAACGCCGTGCCCAAAGATGTGGCGGTGCTCACCCCCATCGGCTTGGACCACACACAATACCTGGGCGATACCCTGTACGACATTGCCGCAGAAAAAGCCGCCATCTTTGCCTGGCATCGCCCGGCGCTCACAGCCCCGCAACAGCCGGAGGCCATACGCGCCATCCATGCCGCAGCGCAGGCCATGGATACCGACTACTGCGTGGTGAGCGAGGAGTGCGAGCTGCCCTTGGGCCTGCACGGCAGTTACCAAAAGCGCAATGCAGCCTTAGCGTTGGCTGCCCTGCGTGCACTGCCGCATTTTTTGGCATCGGATGCCGAAATTGCCCACGGCTTAGCCACGGTGCAATGGCCCGGCAGGTTTGAGGAGATTGCCCCGCAGGTTATCATGGATGGCGCCCATAACCCACCCGCCATACGCGTGCTGGTGGACAGTTGGCAAGAGCGTTTCGGCACGCAGAAAGCACGCTGCATTTATGCCGGTAGTGCAGATAAAGCCTTGGATGAAGTGTTGCAGCTGCTTGCCCCCATTGTGAGCGAATGGGTGCTGCCGCCCGTGCAATCCCCACGCATTTTACCGCCGCAGGAGATGGCAGCCAAGGTGCGTGCTGCCTCTACCGCCCCCATTTGCACCCCTGCAAGCTTGGCAGAGGCATTGGCCACCCTGCCCCCGCACACGCTCATTTGCGGCTCATTCTTCTTGCTGGGAGAAGCCAAGGCTCACCTGCAACAAGATACAGAATACCGCCTCACGGCTCAGTAAGGAGGTTTATTTTTTGGTAAAGAAAGCGCGCTGTTTGGCGGATATGGGCAGGCCGGCAAGCTCCATGGCGCGCAACATTTCTTCCCACAGCTCGCGGCGCTCTGCCAAATCATTAGTACGCAGCAGGTAGCTGGGGTGGTGGGTCACAATAACAGGCACACCGCAGAATTGGCCGCCATCCCGCCTGTAGTCTGCCAAGGGTAGCTCACCACGCTGCAACAGGCCACGAGCTGCTACAATGCCCAGTGCCACAATGACCTTGGGTTGCACCAGGCGGGTCTCCAGCTCTACCACAGAGGTAGAGAAGCGAATCTCCTTATCGGACGGTGTGCGGTTGTTTGTAGTTTGGCGGGGCATGGCGGGGCGAAACTTAACCAAGTGGGTAATGTACACTTGCTCCCTGGTTACGCCCATGGCCTTAAGAATACCGTTCAATTTTTCCCCGGCCTCACCGCTGAAGGGGCGCCCTGCGCGCTCATCGTAATAATTGGGGGCATCCCCCACAAACATGATATCAGCCTGGCGGTTGCCCTCCCCCATTACCACTTTATCTCGCAGGGTGCGCAGCTCTTGCAACGGGCGCCAGGTGGGCAACATGCGGGCAGCATTGGCCCATACCTCATCCGCATTGCTGCCACCGGGGCGGAAGAAGGGTACATCCTCCTCCTCATAGCCGCGGTCAGGCGCAGCGGAGGTGTCCGCCTCATTCAGGGCAGAGCGCAAATCACTGATGCCGGGGGCCGCCCCTGCCACCACTGCCGGGGCAGCCACGGGAGGAGCAACAGGTTGATTGGCAGGCGCAGGTGCAGCAATGGGTTTGGGTACACCACGGCGGGCTGCCAGCATCCACTCTCGCAAAATACTGCGGGCGGATTCATCGACAGAAAGGTGCTCCACCCCCCGCTCTTGCAGGGCGTGTAAATAATTGAGCACCAGTTCTACCGTTGTCATCTTTTATGATTCATTTTCCGTGAGCGTGAAAGAGCCGTCGCCCGTTGCCAAAACGGAGCCATCAACCGCCCTGCGCTCATAGGCATATACCCCCTCATCGCCATCCGTAAAAGTGAGGCGATAGGTGTGCGTTTCCACCCCGCCGTTTGCGGTTTCCGTTACGATGGCCTTTGTGTCGGAGGCTCGCTCATATTTAAACAAAGACGCCGAGTCTTTGCAAGCGTTATCTGAGGTGAAGCAGAGGGATTTTTCTGCTTTTTCGCTTCCCGTTGCCATGCGGGCCTCACCGGTGAGGGCCAGGGTATGCTCGCTGAGTGACTCGGGGGCACCGCTGCTGAATACGTTGCTGATACTTTTTATGCTGCTGCTTGTGGATTTAACCAATGCATCCGCACCGGCCACGGCTCCGCTTGCTGCCACCAGGGTGGAGGTTATACAAGAGTTGAGCAACATGGCACAGGTTCCGATTATCATGCAGGCTATTGTTTTCTTATTCATGCGCGCGCCATTATACATAAATTATTTATATTGTCAATATTTATTAACATATAGCATTTTTAAACTCAAGAGAACGATAGACCGCATCCCCCACGAAAAACATGGGAAAATCAGAAAAAGAACAGGGAGAGTATTGACACAACGCAAGCAGAATAGTAAAATGAACACAGACGGATGGCAAAAATGCACACATGGCTCAAATTGCTGACGGCACTGTTGATATTACCGATGGTAGCCGTGGGGGGAGCTGTTAAGATATGCACCTGCCACCATGAGCTTGTACAAGTGGGTGGACACTGCGAATGCGGGCACGCCCACATGCAGGAGGGAGAAAAGCACGCCCCCGCCCCCAAGGAGCACCGTTGCGCCCATGTGGAAAACGAGATGCAGCCTGTATCCGCCCAAGTGCAGGTGCCCGTATTCACGGCGGATGCAATACAGGTGGTGGAGCTACCCAACTTTCAATGGTGCCTGAGCCGCATGCACAGCATGGTAGCCCTTTGTTTAGAGCGAGCGGCACTATGGGACCCACCGAACACGCGCTTATCCCCGCTGCTGATTTGATATACTTGTTTTAATTTTGCATCAACCGCACACGGTTTGTGGCGCGGTACTTTTCTCTTTTTTAACACACATTTTACTATAATCCATTACAATCAGAATGAAAAAACACATTTATACGGCAGCAATAGGCGCCCTGGTGCTGTGCAGCTGCGTTTCTTACCAAGAAGCCCCGGTCGATATGGCAAGAGACACGGCCGAGTGGGCGCAAGTGTCTACCTCTCTGTGCAAGGGGGGGCATTTGAACCGAGAGCAAATGATTAAGATTGGCCTGTTGCTTAACCGGGAGCTTAACCAAGCACGCCTTAAGGCGGCCAAGAGCACCTCTGTGGCTGAGTTTGCCGGGCTGTGGGAGGACCCCTCCGTATCCTTTGAAATTGAGCGCGTTTTCGGGGAGAACATCACCAACAACGCCGTCTCCCCAAGCCTGACCCTGCCGGTAACGGGGCTGCCCGCTTTGGCAGAAAAAATTGCAGAGCAATATAAGGAGAGCGACTATTGGGAGATGCGCGCCACCGAGCGCACCTACCTGACCGAGCTGGAGTGCCTGCGCCACCGCATCATGGCAACACATGCCAAACTACATGTCATGCAACACCGCCTTGCCGTTATGCAGGAGGAACAAAAGAAAATTGACCGCCTCCACGAATTGGGCGAGGTGGACTTTGGCGCCTTTCAGGTGGCTACCCAACGTTTGAACGATACACGCCGCGAGCAAATGGAGTTGGAGACCGAGCACCTGCGCCTGCGCAATGAGCTCATAGAAAAGCTCGGGCTGCACCCCGCCGTGGGGCAAATTGAATTGAGCGGGCACCTGCCCGGCGGTGTACCGGGGTTGGTGGCTGCGCCCTCGGCAGATGCCCTGTTAAGCTCCCCCTCACTTTTGGCTCAGCAGGCTGCCTACGGCGCATCCGAGACCGAGCTGCGGGCCGAGATTCGTAAGCAGTACCCCGAGCTGGGAATCTCCCCGCTCTATGCACGAGATGGCGGCAACGATAAGGTATCCGTTGGATTCTCAATTCCTCTGCCGGTATGGAACCGCAACCGCGAGTCCATTGCCCGCGCCACGGGAGACCGCGCCCTTAAACAGGCAGAGCTGATTACCGAGTGGCGCAAGCTGGTACAACAGGCATCTCTGCTCAACGGCGAGCAAAAGTTGCTGCGCCAACACTGCGCCACAGAGTACGAACGCTTGGATGAGCTGGAGGCTGCCGCAGCCCAACAGGAAAAACTCTTTAACTTGGGTGAAACCACGATTCTGGAGCTGGCGGAATCCCGCCACGTGGCGTATGAACGCCGCCTGGCTTATCTGGACTGTCTCTCGGAGCTGTTGGTCTCTCGTTGCAAACTTCAATACCTGAACCCTTCTTATAACAAACAATGAAAATTTCCTACATATCTCCCTTGCTGTTTTCCATGACAGCCGCCTGCATGCTCAGCCATGCAGAAGAGCACGTACACGGCCCCGGTTGCTCCCACGACCACGCTGCCGAAGCCAAGGAAGAGCACGTGCATGGCCCCGGTTGCTCCCACAACCATGAGCACGCCACCGAGGCCAAGGAAGAGCATGTGCATGGCCCCGGTTGCTCCCACGACCATGAGCACGCCACCGAGGCCAAGGAAGAGCATGTGCATGGCCCCGGCTGCTCCCACAACCACGAGCACGCTGCCGAGGCCAAGGAAGAACATGTGCATGGCCCCGGTTGCTCCCACGACCATGAGCACGCCACCGAGGCCAAGGAAGAG
>JAFQEF010000023.1 GCA_017399165.1 Akkermansia sp. | reverse complement strand
GTGTAGCGGAGGGACTGCGGTGCGCATCGAGCGCCCCGCATCCCCCGCCCGAGCGGAGCGAGGGCAGCCCCCGCAGGGGGCACGTCAGCCGCCCGCCAGCTGGGCCAACGGCCCACCCGCAGCGGTGACCGCAAGCCACCACCATCACCCCCGCCCTAATCATCCCGCGCAAACCGACCACCAAAAGCCATTAGAGGGGCGGCAAGTGGGCGCGTACATTATAAAATAGGGGTTTTTTGTTGTTGGGCAGGGTGGGAGCGCTTGGTAACTGAAAAAAGGCGGCCCCAGCCGCCTAGCGCGACCACGCGCCCAAGAACGAAAAAAGCCCTCGCGCCCACGCGCCCCCCTCTTTTGGCGCTTGGTGGCGGTTTGTTGCGGGATGATGGGCGGGGGTTACCGAGCGCATGCGAGGTTGTGGTGGTTTGCGGTCTGCGCTGCGGGTGGGCCGTTGGCCCAGCTGGCGGGCGGCTGACGTGCCCCCTGCGGGGGCTGCCCTCGCTCCGCTCGGGCGGGGGATGCGGGGCGCTCGATGCGCACCGCAGTCCCTCCGCTACACCTCCGAAGCACCTCCGAAGCCGCACCGCTGGGCGGGGCGGTGGGTGCTTGGGGGGTAGTGGTGCCAGCTGCCCCAGCTATTCAAAAACTTTCTTCAAGAAGAAGCCATCGGGGTGTTTAGGTGTCCATTTTTCGCCCTGTATTCGGTGCACAAGCTCGTTAAACTTCTTAAAGGTAGGGTGGGCCACCTCGCCCCCGTTTGAGCGCTCTACGAGGAAATTACAAGTCGCTTCCGTCATGCCATACTGCATGCACACTTGGGCAATATAGCCCGGGGCAAATCCTTCCCTTTTGACCTCGCAGATTTTCTCTAAATACTCCACTCCTACCTTTGGACTCCCCGAAGGGTCGGGTAAAGTTATATCACGTAAAGTCATATTAGGTTGGGTAACATTATGTGCCATGGCCTCACTATCTCCATTAGATAGGGTGGCCATGGCCTTACTATCCCTTGAACCCTTCTCGCTCCATCGGTGAGCTGCTCCTCTCCTACCTGCTTCGCGAAGCTTCTGCTTCCTATCGTCATACTCTTCCATGACCTCACAGAGCCATGGCGACCACATGTTGTCATCTTGGTCGAACTCGAAAAGGCGATAGTCTTTGCATACTCGAGTAACCTTCTCGACATCGTTACAATGCATCGCGTAGGCAAAGGACTCAGGAAAGAAGAAAGTTTTGTAGCTTGGGCAATCTCTTAGCATCTCTAGAAGCATCCAATAGATACCATAGCCCTCTACACCCTCATGCATGAGCATACGCGTAAGGGTGGAAGAAACCCGACAATTTGACGGGTGTGGAATGTAGTTATACATCTTGTACCATGCTGCCGTGCTGGGTTAAAGGTCGTGGGCAGGGGGAGAGCGACTCCCCCGAGGTAGCGCACGGCTATACTACTGCCCGACCTATCTGGGGGCAAAGTTACGAAAAAAAGCGCAGATCATCGAAGGATCTGCGCAAAAACATGAAGAGCTGGGGCTTATTTAGACTCATTCTAAGCCACCCTGTGTTGCCTCGTTGGGTACAAGGAAGGGCGCACGGTAGTCCATACCACCGTCGCTCAGGTATACATCCATCAGGGCATAATCCGATATGTCGGGGGCGTTGTCTGGAATAGCTGCTGTTACCTTGGCACCAGTACCCACGACATCCGTGAGGTTGACGGTGGTAGTCTGGCCTCTCATCATGAGGACCATGCGAGCTGATGTTATGTTGCTGCGTGGAGCTCCGCTCAAGGTAATCTCTACCGCATCCCCAGCCTCGAAGCCACAAGGATATACGACAGAGCCGACCGCGTGCGTGGTACCGTCAACTTTGACGGCCAGGACCGAGACCCCGGTAGCTGCTTGACTGTCAACATCCGCAGTGGTACTCGTTAGGAAAGGCTCTGAAGACTCGCCGTAGGAGTCAATCGCGGTTTGTTGGGCGTTGGCCGAAGAGTATGCATCTATCATAGTGGCATTATTAGCTACTACGATGTTCTGAGAGCTGACGTAAGTTTTTCCAGATATCGTGCGGCTCAAAATCAAGAGAAAACCGCCCGCGTTACCTGAGTCTAACACCTCAATACAGTTGGGGCTGTTGCTCAAATTGAAGGCAAGGTAGTCCGCTGGCATGTACTCGAAGAAGAACTTCACGCTAGAAGTATTGAGAATGACCTCATACTTACGTACAACAATATAGGGGACTCCCGTAACGGGGTTTGTCTGCTGGGTGAGTCTGATGAAAGATAGCTGGTCGCCTTCGCGTAGAGCTGGATTAGCTGCAAGTAGCTGCTCGGACACCTCCTTAACTGTTGGGTTCTCAGGTAACGCCCCAGCATTCGAAAGGTACAGGTTCGTATCCCACCCATCAGCTGTTGAGATTGTTTCGATGGAAGGCAGAGAACCCTGAGTCATCTTGTAAGCATCCACGACACATGCTCCCTGATTGGCGAAGCTCTTCGGTAGGTAAATCCGAGAGCTCGCCACGTTCAAGCTCATGAACTTGTTATAATCGCTCTGGTTCCTCGCCTTGTTCTCGAAGGCATACTTCATCCAATCACGATTAGCACGGTAGAAGTTGACGAGGTTCGCCCACTTAGTTCGTTGTCCCATCTGACTGACCGTGCGAGGGTTGTTGACCTTGGCTGCGAGCTTTCTCGCACGAGTTTCACCATTGACAACGTAATACACTTGCTCACCTAGGCGGCCGCTTTGGTCGACTTGGGCGAAATTTTTTACTACTGACATAGGTAAAGGTAATTAAGTTAAACATAAGGTTCGACGAAGCAAAGATAGTGTTTTTTTAGATTGACTACAAATAAATGCCCCGAAAATTCGCACTATATATATATAAAGTAGGGCCAAATCGGTACAACTTCGGGTAAACTTCGCTCAACTTCGGGCTGCACTTCGGGTAAACTTCGCTCAACTTCGGGCTGCACTTCGGGTAAACTTCGCTCAACTTCGGGCTGCACTTCGGGTAAACTTCGCTCAACTTCGGGCTGCACTT
>JAFQEF010000022.1 GCA_017399165.1 Akkermansia sp. | reverse complement strand
TAGATGTGTCTTTTGGTGAAGATCATAGTCAGAAACGAGCAGAAAATGCTGCTGAAAACTTCTCTCGTGCTATACGCTTTGTTATTAATTCCTTTAGGCGATATAAGAAGCTCATAAACGAGAAACTATCCGTAAAAAATATGCAATTCGCTTGTGCTATGGATGTTGAATACATGAAAAAGATTTTTGCAGCCGTATTTTCTGTATGACACTTCGCCCAATGCGTTTGCCCTGCTGCGTACCTGACATCCAAAATTGCAACTGAACTGAGAAACAGCGAACCGGGCATTAAACTCTGTGCAAGAACATTCTCGCTATGGAGTCAAGTAGTCAGCATGTTGTACTGTCATGTGGCACATTGTCTGAGTTTAAACGACGTGTGTGACTCATTGGGCTTTCATCGAGCAGAGCACAACTCCTTGCGCAATGCAACTGCACCGCACCGCAATACACTATCCAACGCAAACAGGACAAGAGACTCTAAGTTCATTCAAACGGTGTTCTGGAAGCAGCTAGCACACTTTCAAAGTGAACAGCCTGCGTTTCTGCAAGATGGTGCGCGACGATATTTTCGCCTGCCTAAACACCTGAAACGTGCGGTACGGGCAATTGATTCGACGACGATTGAGTTGATAGCCAAATGTACGGAATGGGCAAAACATCGCAAAAGAAAAGCTGCCGCCAAACTGCACATGGCATCAGATATTGCCACCTTTTTGCCCATTCGCATCGTAGCAGACTCGGCTAAACCACACGACAGTACGCATATGGTAGAGCTTTGTGCCGATATGAAAGAAGGTGAAATTGCTGTTTTTGACAAGGCATATGTAGCTTTTACTCATTTGTACACGCTACATAAACGAGGGATATTCTGGGTAACCCGAGCCAAGGATAACATGCGTTATGAAACAGTAAAGACTCTGAATAAGGGGCTCATGCAACGTCTACCCAAAGATACCGAAGAAACCGGAAAGGAGAAGAAGCTGACGCAGAAGAAGAAGCGACAAAAGAATCAGTATCTGGTCATCCGCAAGGACGAGGCGATACGACTCATCACTCCTGCCAGTCAGAAACAATATCCGGATGCACTTAGATTAATAGAAGCCGAGGTTCAGGCAGACAATGGGGAGATAAAGACCATGAGCTTCATCAGCAATAATATGACGTGGGCCGCATCGAGCATATGCGACCTCTACCGTTGCCACTGGTCAATCGAAACCTTCTTTAAGAAAATCAAACAGACGCTTCAAATAAAGACATTTCTTGGCTATAATCAAAATGCCATAGAATGGCAGATATGGACAGCTATGTTAACCTACTTGATATTGCGATTTATCGCATTTCTGTCAAAATGGAAAGGAAGCTTCAAGCATCTGTTTACCTTGATTAAAGGGGCTCTGTGGCTCAGGCGAAAGGTGCAGAGTATAGTCGAATTCTATGGAACAGCAAGAAGCAAAATCCCCATAGTACGTCCCAACGAAACACCATATTTATTGGGAATTAACTGGGCTGCCGTAGAGTGATATGGGACAGCAGATATCCTAAATGAACGATATGATAAAAAACTCCTAATCTATTTTAAGGCATATCTAAAATCCCAACCCCCGATTTTCAATGTTTAGCACCGTCATTCAGAGAGTGCTGTGGGATGACAATGAAATTTGACTACAAAATTGGAGCCTCATTGGGCCAATGGTGTTTGGGGTAACGGCCGGCGAGGTCCTTTTTCATTTGCGGATAGCCGTTTTTCCAGAAAGAGGGGAGATCTGAGGTGATTTGATAAGGGCGCTGGTTGGGGGCGAGTATCTCAATCAAGCATTTGACGCGCCCATCCGCAATGGTGGGCGTTTCTGTAACACCGAAAAGCAGTTGACATTTCAGGCCGAATGAGGGAGTGCCGTCTTCTCGGTATAAAAGTTTGACTTCTCTGCCGTTGGATAATTTAATAGCCTTGGGCGCGTAACGATTCAGGCATTCTTTTTGCCAAGGGGAGAGCCACTCTTGCAAAATAGGCAGCACGGGGCGGGTGGCAATATCTTTGTAGCACACAGCCCCCTCGCATAACATGGTAATGGCCACCAAACGATCGTCCTCGCCAAAATCGGGCATCTCCAGCTCGGGCATGGCATTACGCAGGCAGGTAAGGCGGTTAATCCATTGCAGTACATGACCATCCCACCCTTCAAGGCGCAGATTGCCGCGTACAATTTGATCAGCTAAGAGCGGTGCTGCGGCATCGGGGTGAGCATCCCCCGTTTCTTTTTCGCTGAGTACTAAATCTCTGTAAAGAATACGGTGATAGTTGAGAACGCGTTTTCGTATTGAGTCATATACAGCAATATCATCCTCATGAGTAACTAAATCCGCGCTATTAATCAGCGTGCAGCGAGAGATTCGTGTCTCTACGCTTTTACCGCCTATTTCAGCAATTTCCGCGGCTAAAACAAGTTCAGCCTGAGGAAGAAGCGCAACACCCTGCGTCAATTTGCCACTGCGGCGTTGTGAGAGTCTGGCCGTGTGGGTAGCGGTGCTGTTGCGTGCGGCAACGTTGTCGGGATACGCTGCAAGTAAGGCTCGAACAATACCTTGCCGGTTCCCTGTAAAATCAGGGGTGGCACGGTGCCCTGCCAATTGATGATAAGAGGCCCGAATCTCTCTTGCAGCGCGTGCCATAATACCTAAGGCTGTGCAAGCTGCCGTATCGCCGCGTAGTTGTTCGGCTCGCTCCAGGGCTCGCCATTCTGCCTGAAAATCCGTAAAATCGTCCTCATGGTGCAGGGAATCATGCAAACCACTGTTCATGGCAATGCTTTCGCTTTGTAGTAAAGCGGCAATGGCCGCCATTTCTGCCTCGCATCGGTGCTCTTGCCCTGCTACTAACATACGCGCCGTTACGGGGGACAGAGGGTAGCGCATCATTTCCCTGCCGATAGATGTCAACTCTCCCTTTGATGAAACCGCACCCAAATTCACCAGTAATTGCCAAGCTTGTGCAAATTGGGTTTCCGTAGGTGAATCCGGCCAAGCGAAGCGCCTCAGCCCTTCTTGCCCAACGGTTCCCCATGCCAGCAAATGAAGAAACGCTGCGGATATATCGGCTCGGTGCACCTCGGGCGCGGGGAAGGCTGCGCGGCGACGGTGATCCGCCTCGCTCCACAGGCGTACACATTTGCCGGGGCCCAAACGCCCGGCTCGCCCGGTGCGCTGGTCTGCCTGCGCGCGGGATATGGGTACCACATGCAGGGTAGAAAGCCCACGAACGGGGTCCCAGCGAGCCTCTCGAGCGGTGCCGCTGTCTACCACGGCACGCACCCCCTCAATGGTAAGAGACGTTTCTGCAATGTTGGTGGATACAATAACGCGGGGGCAGTCACCTTTATCCACCGCTAAAGCTTGAGCCTCGGGGGTGAGTTGCCCGTGAAGGGCGTAAACCTCTCGCCCACGCATCCAGTTCACGTTTTCCAGAGTCTCTACCGTGCGTCTAATTTCATAAGCCCCCGGCAAGAATACGAGGATATCCCCCTCCGTCGTTTCTGTTAAGTGACGCACCGCAGCGGCGCATTGCTCCCACACGGGCGGGGCATTGACATAGCCCCTGTTATCTCTCACGGGAATGGGTGGGCGATACTCAATCTCCACGGGGTACATGCGCCCCTCTGCCCGCAGAACAGTGGCTTGTGGCAAGTATGCCTGTAATTTGTCCAGCTCAAGAGTGGCTGACATAACGAATACCCCCAAATCTTTACGTGTGCTGTGTTGCAACTCCAAAGCACGGGCTAAGCACAAATCCCCCGACAGGCGGCGCTCGTGCACTTCATCAAAAATGATGGCACTTACTCCATTGAGCTGTGGATCATCAGTTAAACGCCGCTCCAAGATACCGTCTGTCACAAACAGTATGCGGGTATCTGCGCTGCAACGTGAGTCAAAACGCACGGTGTAACCCACTTCTGCCCCAAGCTTGCAGGGAAATTGGCGGGCAACATAACCAGCCAGCAATCTCGCCGCCAACCTGCGAGGCTGCACAACAATGATAGTGCCGCGTTCCCCCACTCCGGCATCCAACAGCATGCGCGGAATTCTCGTGGATTTACCGCTACCTGTGGGCGCACTTAACAGTACGCAGAATCCGGGGCTCTGCACGGCATTCAGTACATCTGCCCGTATGGCATCTATGGGCAAACACGCGTTCATTTGCAAGGGGTAAGTAAGATAACGGCAGATTGTAACGGCCTGTTCCAACGTATAGGCAAGCCTTGATACATGAGCTCCTTACCACGTATTTCCGTATGATCAGCAGGGCAATGTTTACCGGTGGCGTCAGGCATCAGCTCTTCAATGCGGTACGTAGCATTTTCATCTATACCACGCAACAGGATGCGGGTGCATTGGTCTGTGAAGGTGCGCTCCGTGGTGTACGCCAGCAAAAGTGCTTGTTCTCCGTCGGTGTAAAGCAAGGCACAGTCTGTACTTTCGTAAGGGGAGACCAAGCGATACAAATCCCCGAGCTGTGTGAGTGGCGCGAGTTTTCGGTATAACCGCAAGCGTTGTTGAATTTCCGTTGCATCGGTATCGCTCAAGTGGCGGGGGGCCAGCTCAAAACCAAGTCTGCCGGCCAGTGCAACATCAAACCTGAACTTGAGGGAACTGCTGCGTCCCGTATACAAATTGGGGCTTACGGTAACATGAGCGCCCACTGCGTTGGCCGGGAAAAGATGAGATGCGCTCCACTGCATGCGCAAGCGGTCATAAGCATCCGTATTATCACTCAGCCAAAACTCCTCATGATATTGCGCGGCACCGTGGTCCATGCGTCCACCCCCTGCCGAGCAACACTGAAAGGTGACTTTGGGAAACAGGGTGCGCAAATTACGCATGATTCGGTAATAGGCAGAGATGTAATCAAAGTAGAGGTTAGGGTGTGGTGCATCAGTAAGCATGCGGTTACAATCCCATTTTACATAACTGATGTTGGGGTAGGTACACAATACATTAGTAACACATTTGAGGATATAGGACTCTACCTCCGGTAACGCTAAATTAAGCACCAATTGGTGTCGCTGTTGTGTGGGCTCCATGCCGGGCAGGCAAATAGCCCAGTCGGGGTGCTGCCGGTACAACTCACTTTGAGGGCTCACCATCTCGGGTTCCATCCAAATGCCCAGCCCCAGATTTAAATCTTCGGTGGCATCATTCAGCGGTTTAAGCCCACGTGGCAAGCGGTCGGTATCGGGATGCCAATCTCCCAAGGATGTCGTATCGTCCGTTCTTTTGCCGAACCAGCCGTCATCCAATACAAACATATCGATACCGAGGTCGGCCGTGGCATCCATCATGCTCAGCAAAGCTTGCTCGCTGATATCAAAATGCACGCCCTCCCAGCTGTTAAGCAGGGTACGGCGTATTTGGTTGCCATGTGGGATAACTTGGCGGCGCAGGTAACGGTGCAGGCGGCGTGTGGCATCTCCCTTGCCATGTAGGGAGGAGAGAAGCAGGGCTTTCGGTAA
Source organism: Akkermansia sp. (assembly GCA_017399165.1). GTDB lineage: Bacteria > Verrucomicrobiota > Verrucomicrobiia > Verrucomicrobiales > Akkermansiaceae > Akkermansia. The sequence goes on along the minus strand of JAFQEF010000022.1, from coordinate 105,808 downwards.
ATCTAGCCGTTGTCCTGCAGCCAAGGTGTACGGGGCCTGTGCAAAATCATGCCCCATACCCAAGAAGCCGATACCTTGTGCGTTGTGGGTGAAACTGATGGTGTAGTTGCCGCTCCAGCACAAGGATGCCAGTAAACAAGTTCCGCTCTCTTCTTGTGCGGGGGCATCGAGAGAGAGCAGCATGGACGGTATGCCCTCTTGCGCTGCTTTAATGCCGGTGGATGCTTGCACGCTGAGGGTGTTACCGCGTTTCACTTCCTCCTCTTGCAGCATGTGTTCACCCGCCCATACACCACGGAATGTGGTGGCATGGTAGCAGTGCGCATGTGCCTGTATGCTTGCAGAATATCCGCGTATAATTTGTAATGGGGCCCCCGTGCCGTTGATGATACTAACCTGCTGGGTATAAACTCCTTCTTCTGATAACTGAGCCGCAATGCGTATCTCAATATCAGGGTAACGTGTATCTGATAAGGTGAGCTGCAATACCTCGTTGTCCGCGTTGTATGAAACAAGCTGGGGGTTCAACCCCATGCTGCCATCCGGCAGAAGCAGTTGTATGGCATATTCCCCCGATAAATATTGCGCAGGATAACCAACGCGGGACTGATAGTCCGTTAAATATTCACAGCGAAGGGGGGCAGTTGTACGGTGCATTACATCAAATCCACCGTTATGCCATGTTATGCTGCCGTATGGGTAAGAAACGCAGGGGGTGGCATTCATGATTTTATTCGTACTTACGTGCTTCTCTGCGGGCACGGCGCAGGCGTTCACGCTCACTGAATGCCTGTTTCCCGATTTTTGTTTCACGGTTCAGGTCTCTTGCTGCCTCTAATGCGGCAATGGCCTCCAATAATTTTGCTTCGGTATATGGGGTGTGGGCCCCGGTGTACCCCTTGCAGTATTGCAATAAAAGAGCAGGGTACAAACAATGGTAGCCAATGAATTGTTTTTGCTCCTCCGTAGCTTGGGGGTGATTTAACAGGTCTCGGCACTCTGTTACAATTTTTATCAAGCTTTGCTCATTCGGTTCCCCCGTGCCCAGGTGCGCACATAACAGGTAGATTCTGGCAGATAAATCTCGCTGAGCCGTTAACTTCATGCGGTCGGGATGTTGAGCATGAGCTTGAGCCTCTTCCAACTGTTGTTTTGTAAGACCAATGGGGTTTAAAATCGTGTACGGCCCTTGGTTATCAGATACAACAAGGCAGGGGAGCTGTGTTACCCCTGCATGTATGGCTTTTGCGTGTTCCTGCGCTTCTGCCGCGTTTTTGCAATCTGTGCTTAAAACTTTAACCTCGAGCTCGGCATTATCCGGCAGAGCTTGCTTGACCATGGCTTCTGCTGCCTGCCTGTCTTTTTCATTCCCGATGTAGAGCAGATACGTATCCGCTGTGCTGTATGAGTGAAAAAAAGCCGCTACTGTTCCCGAGAGCAGCAGTCGATTGAAAAAACGGCGGGTCAAGCTTACTCGCATGGCTCGTTTGCTCGGCTGATAGTAATGCGTTTGAATCGGGATTCCGTATCTTCGGATTCTGTCACGATGCCGGGAATTTTAGCCAGCTCATTATGCACCAAACGCCGTTGGTATGCATTAAGTTTTTCCATAAGCAGGGGCTTACCGGTTTGTAGCACGCTCTCCGCACGGGAGCGTGCTCGGCGCAACAGCTTGTTTTCCGTTCTTTCGCGGTATTTGTCGCAATCTACTCGCACACGGGGAGCATCTGCCCATTTTGCCTGTACCAAGCGATTGACCAGATATTGTAAATCATCCAAACGGTCCCCTTCATCACCTATCAGGAAACGGGCATCGGCACTGGTAATCATGACACACACGCCGTCTTCGGTCAATTCCGTACTGAGCGTGTAGTTAAAGCCGAGGGCAGAAAGAATTGAGTTGGCAGCGTTTACTGCCAACTCGGTAAGATTATGTTCAGTCATCTGCATGTGAAATTACTCTCTGTCGCCCAAGAAACGCAGCAGGTACAGGAAGAGGTTGTAGAAGTTGATGTAAAGACCGAGCGCACCCAAAATGGCACCTTTTTCACGATCTACTTCATCATCCAGGTAAGCACCTTCCTGCTGAAGTCGCTGGAAGTCATAAGCCGTGAAAAGGCAGAAAATGATAATACCGGCAATGCAGATAACCAGGTTCATGGTGCTGCCGCCAACAAAAATATTGACGATACTGGCAAGGATAAGCCCCACAAGCAGCATCATCAGCGTGCGTCCTAAACCGCTGAGGTTACGTTTGGTGGTAAGACCATACAAGGCCATAAACCCGAACATGCCGGCGGTGCAGGCAAAGGTGAGGCCCAAAGACTCATTGGTGTATACATGCAGCAAGGGGCTGAATAACGCACCTTGTAAGGCAGAGTATACCAGCATCAGCACCTTAAGTGCACCGCTTGTCAATTTATTGGCTGCAAGGCACATAATAACAACGATACCCAGAGTCACTAAACCAAGCACCATGTAGTTATCCACTACTTTGAACATCAGCGATACATCGTTCTCCACATAAATGGCCAAACCTGCGGACACGAGCATGGAAAGGGCTAACCAAGTGTATACCTTGTTGAAATAGGTTCGCACGTTATAGGCAATCTCTTCTGCCGTGCGAGTAGTAAGGGGTGAGTATTGTTGATAATCCATGGGCGCATTATAACACACGCGCGCGCGATGTCAAGCTCGTATGACTTTTTTCTGCGATTCTCGTATTTTTCTGAGCGTTCGCATTCGAATTGTTGAATTTAATGCAGAATCTTCTAATAATAAGCGGCTTACAAGTTTAGGTTGTTTGAAGTTTATTTCACTCAACAACCAAGCAGCTGCCATTTCGGCATAATAGCCTTTGCAGGGTAGTTGCGGGAGCAGCGCAATAATCTTCTCTACCCAATTAATATCTTGAATAAAGTGATTCAGCAACATGACTAAACCAAACCTGGCCTCGTATTCTTGAGCGGATTGCAGATATGACTGCAAAAATGCCCAAACCACGGGTCTGTTCTCTCTAGTAAACTTATACGTGGCACAGCAGGAGTCGCATATACTCCAATTGGTAATGAATGGAACAAACTGTGCAATCTCCGCTAAGCGTTGCTCACAGCTTACTGATTTATCCGCATAGCCGGGGAGCATACCGCGCAGCAGGCACTCCTCCATACTTTGAGGGGGCGTGGGTTCATTAAAAATAAGCTCCCTGTGGTGGCAGGCTATTTCTTTTGCCAATTTACGCAAGAGTGGCAAGCGAACCCCCAGCAGATTTTGCACATCCGGTATCAGGGATGCAGCGAACGCCTGAAAGCGTGGCTCTGCCAAGGCTTCCAGGCGTTCTCTGAGTTCAGTAATGGTCATTACTTAGCTGCGGCTTCATCCAGCAGGCGAATAACCTCCGGATCCGTGGCGTAATCACGCGCTGTTTTGCCGGATTTATCCTTAGCTGTAATATCAACTCCGGCTTGGAGCAACAACTTCACGGTATTGATAACATCCGGGTATTCGGTCATAGATGCTGTTACTTGCGGTTTAACCTGTTCTGCAACAGCAGGGGTGACGCGTGTAAGTGAGATGGCAGCCTTTTCCTCAGGACTCAATACGGCCAAAATGAGGGGAGTGCGCCCGGCTGCATCAGCCATATTCAGGTTGGCGCCATGGTCAATGAGCACCTTGAGGGTATCGGGGGAGCCATCCATCGCGGCAATCATAGCGGGGGTGGTTCCGTCGTTATCTACAGCATTGACCTCCGCCCCGTTCTCTATAAGCACCTTGCAGGCCATGGCGGCATCCATCTTACTTTCGTGGGTGGGCAGTAATGAGGCAGCACCCATTAGTTTGATGGAGTCGATGATTAGCGCATTACCCGTTGCTGTTACATGAAGCGGCGTGGCGTTACTGCGAGCGTCTCTGGTGTTGGCATTTGCTCCGTGTTTAAGCAGTTCTGCCATTACATCCGCACGTGCCAACATAGAGGCATATGCAATTAAAGAGGTTTGGGCATTGATACCTACGGAAATATCAGCCTTGTTGGCGAGCAGCAGTCCTGCCATTTCTGCGTGGCCGAGAGCTACAGCGATGGAGAGCGCGGAGGGGCCCGCGGTTTGGAGAGCATTGACATCTGCACCGTGCTCCAACAAAAGCAGAGCAATATCCATGTCGTTCATTTGCACGGCTCCCATCAGCGGGGTAAAGCCGTTAGGCATGCCGAAATTGACATTTGCCCCTTTCTCTAACAGCATTCGTGCTATAGAAAGACTGTTTTCCGTATTATGCATTACTGCATGTAACAGCGGGGTTATGCCTGCGGCATCTCGTACGTCTGTTTTTGCTTTGCCTGCAAGCAACATTTGCACTGCATTAACGGCACCTTGTGCACATGCCATGGAGAGCGTACTCTCCCCGTTAGGGGCACAATAGTTGACATCTGCTCCATGGGTGATGAGTAAATCTATCATAGACCAGTCATCAAACATGCAGGCAATGCCCAAGGCCGTTACCCCCGGTTCCTTGACAAAGTTAGGGTCGGCCCCGTTCTCCAGCAAGATATACATTAAGTCCGAACGGCGATTGACTGCGGCCAAAAGCAACGGAGAGTTGCCGTCGGCATCGCATTTGTTCACATCAAACCCATCTGCAATTTGCGTTTTTAACTCGGTAGGAGTACCCTTTTGCATCATTTCCATCAGCGGAGATATCTCCGGGGCGGTGAGTTGCCGGGCATAAGAGGGCACTGCGGCCAACAGCAGTGCAGCACATGTTATGATGGCTGAAATACGCGGTTTCATAGTAGGATTTCTACCATATACCCCCTCACAGCGCAAGGCGAGAGTTGCATTATGACGTTCTTTTAAAAAGAACGCGCCCGACTTTCTCTATGAAAATCGGGCGCGGAAAAAGCTTTAATGTGCTTTACGCTTGAGAGGAAGATGCCTCTGCCTTGGGGGCTGCTTTCTTCACCTTTTTAGGCTTAGCGGAACGCTTACGGGGCTCAAGTTTAGTAGGGGCAGGGGCGGCGGTACCTTTGGGGTACCAAATGGCATTATCATTGGTGACAACAATAAAGCCTTGCTCCAACAGCCATATCATATCCGCAGCAAAGGGTGCATAAGCATCGGATGCCGCCTTCTTGCTTTCTTCATCCGTGCCCACAGGCACACCGGAAAGCTCTGCAAACATGGCCTCCACCTTCTCGCCGGAGTGTTCTTTACTCCAGTTTACGATAGCCATCATACGGTCTGCCAATACGGTGCCCTCCGGAATCATCTTGACTCTGCTGGGGCCGGTGTAATGGTTACCCTGCCACTTGTAAATGGGCATGTGGTGGCGGGCAAGACCGTGGCAAAGGTTGGGGATAAGCATTTGCGGGGAGCGTCGTGTGCGGTCCGACAGGGTAGCCACGTGAGCAGCCAAACCGGGGGAAAGCACCTTGCGGGGGGTAGCTCCGTTGATGAACACTTTGTCCACCACCTCATACACTTGATTGTAGTGGTTGGCAACAAAGTCTGCCTCCACAGCCTTGGAGTCCTCCAACACGGTATCAGAGGCGTCCTCTCGTGTGGGTTTCCACACAGTCTTTTTACCGGCAGAGGCAAGCCAAGCCTGCACGGCCTCCTCATCCTTATTGAGGGTGACCTTGTTCTTGAAAGCATCCAAGGGCATATTGGCATACTTGGTACGGTACAGGCTCATCAAGGCTGCCTGATAACCGTGCCAGTTGACAGGACCGATAACTTCTCCACCCATACTGCAAACGGCTATGGCGGTAAAGTTGCCTTTGGGGGCTTCTACCTCAATCTCTTCTGCTGCATACAGCTCAGAGAACCAGGGTGCGTTCCAAAGATAGGCAACGGCCTCCGCCTCTGTCAGCCAGCAGGCGTTGTCTGCCTTGGTGGAGTGTACCAGCATGCCGCCGTTCTCCAGCTTCATGAATACCAAATCATAGCGATCTTTGCCGGCCATGACGATTCTGGCTAAATCAAGCAGGGAGAGGGCTCTCTTTTGTTTTTGGATTTCCTTGCTGAAAATCTCCAAGATAGCATTGGCGGGACGCAACTCTACACGATATCCCTCTGCCGGGGCGGGCAGCTCACGGCGCGGCCGCTCCTCGCGGTTGTCGCGACGATCTCGGCGCGGACCATCCTTGCGGAATGAGCGGCGGTTATCAGAGGCTCCCTCAGCACGCGGTCCTCGGCGGTCGCGGTCACCGGAGGGGCGACGGGGGCCACCACGGCGCTCTGCGCGGTCAAAGGATTGCATTTTGGGGAGAGAGGATGCAGTATCAGTTCCCGGTTTAGCCCAAGCGGGGCCAAATTGGAAACCGGTCAGCTCGGTAAGGTCAAAGGGCGTATCGCCCCCCTGGTTGCTGTCTTCCATATATATTATCTTGGTAAAAGATTTTTCTTTAAGTGTCTTTAGACTACCGCGAAACCCTCATGAATGCAATCTTTTTTTGCGGTATCGTTTGAAAAAAGTGATAATTTTTTGAGTAGAGACACCTCAATGGAGGCTTTCTTCGATGAATTCAACCCCCAGAAGGCAAATATCATCATCCTGACGGGTGGACTGGGTGAAGCGGTGCATGCCGGCCAGGGAGATGTCAATCATTTCCTTAATATTTTGCGGGGAATGCTCTTGTAGGAAGGAGATGACACGCTGCACGCCCATTTCTTCCCCCTGTGGGTTACTGGCTTCATAGAGGCCATCCGTATAAAGCATGAGCTTCATGCCGGGCTCGAGCGCAATCTCACTTTCTCGGTACAGGGCAGAGTCTAACAACCCCAGCGCGGGGGATCGAGGTATGGGCGGCAACATGGCTCGGCCATCCGCAGCCAACACAATGGGGGCAGGGTGCCCTGCAGCGGATAAGGTGAGGCGCCGTTTATCCAAATCCAAATACACATAGCATGCCGAGGCAAACATGGTGATGTTGGCTTGGCTGAAAATACGGAAAAGCTGTCGATTAAGAGATGAAAGCAGCAAGCCGGGGGTGTCTGCCAAGGTGGCAACTTGTTCCATTAACCCACGCAGCATGGAGGCAATAAGGGCAGCGCGCACGCCGTGCCCCATTACATCACATATCAGCATGCCTACACCGGATTCCCTCACCGGAAACACGGCAAAGCAATCGCCCGCAACCCCGGTGCAGGGCATGTATACATGGTGGAATCTCGCTAGACGTTTTTTGCCTTCCTCTGCCACGGTCCATACGCGGTCGGGAATGCGCAGAGGTTGCAGTGCGTGCTGAATTTCTCGAGCAAGGCTTATTTCTTTTTCCAGTGCGCGGTTGCGTTCATCCAGCTGTTCTGCCATACGGCGGTACCGTTGCTGGGTTTCCACCAGCTCAGTAACGTCTGAGGAAATGCCGACAATACCTTTTACATTACCGGCAGAGTCGTACCAGGGAAACTTAGAAAGCTTGCACCAGGAGTTTTCACCATCTTTCCAGCTCTCTCGGTGAACACGGTTGGTAATAGGAACCCCCGTACGCATTATCTCCAGCTCTTCTTCTCTGGCTACTAAGGTGGTATCGTCTGCAAAAAAGTGTGTATCCTTGCAGCCGATCAGGTCGGAAGGTGTGGGTACCCCCATCTTGCGAGCCGTGGCCTCATTTGCCATCACAAAGCGAGACTCTCGGTTTTTGTAGTAGATGTTGTCCGGCAAAAAGTTGATGAGGTTGCGGAACAAGTCGCGGTCCTCCATGGCGTGCATATCCGCCATCTTACGGCGCGTAATATCTACCCATACACCGACAAGCTGTATGTTTTTCTTATTCTTATCACGCTCCAACAAGCCGTTAACACGTACCCAACGCCAACCGCGAGAACGCAGGTTGAGCAAGCGAACCTCTATACGCAGCGGTGCCGTGGTAGGGCGACCCAAGTACTTTTGCACCTCATTGATGAAGAATTGTCTGTCGTCCTCGTGAATGGTGTGCTCGGGGTCGGTGAAGATGTTAGGAGCCCATTCATCAAAGGGGAGTCCCATCATACGCAAGCATTGCTCCGTATAAAAGATTTCTCCACTTTCAATATTCCAACAGTAAACTCCTTCTTCCGCCGCCCTTAACGCTTTACGAACCATTTTCCAGTTGAATACCCCCGGAACGGTTTTACCTGCATTGTTGCTATCGGTGCGACGACTCATTAGTATATATTTATACCTTGTTATAGACGAATTTCAAGCTTTTTTATGCAGATTTATTTCTTTTTGCTGCGTGCTTTTTTCAGGAGCATTCGAATGGATTTAGCATTGGCACCCCCAACACAGTCATCGACGGTGGCTCCTTTGGATGTTTTAACATCAAGGTCTGCACCGTGCTCGATAAGCCAACATACGATTTCTGTATAGCTCAACCCGCAGGCGTTATGCAAGGCTGTGGTGCCGTTGGCGTTCGGTATTATCATGTTGACATCCGCGCCATCACGAATGGATTGCAAAGCAGACAATACACGGCGTTGGTATAGTTTCTCCACAGCCGTTGTGTACTGACGGCGGGATAACTCATCAATTAAATTCTCAAGCACGGTATCATCTTCTGCGGGGGGCGTCAAGTCCGGCAATTCGACATCTCCCGTTTGCGCGTTTGACGGTATTATGGAAAAGACGGCCCCTTTTGCCTCCCAGCCATCCCCCTCACGAAAATTGGCTTCTACATGAGCAATCCCGGATTCAGAGTTGGCAAAGTCCAACTCTATGATAAAGATAACCGGCCCCCGAATCTCGATGCAGGCGGCTGTGCCGATAAGCTCATAACTGACAGCATAGTCGGAGTATATCTCCGGTGGAAGATTCCCGAGCTCTATACCGGTGGGGATCCGAAACGAATCTCCCGATGTCGGGAATTGTATGACAAACGGGGTGGCCCCGCATGGCTGCCATGTCGGGTTCTCATTTTCCCGTGAAAAATGCTTTTCTATAGCCCCCTTAAAATCAATTACTACTTTTTTGCCTGCAAGCGTTCTCGGCACAACATCGCCAACCGGGTCATCCATCCGCTGCAAAGTTTTGTGGGTGGCAGTTGAATCCAGTATGCGGAAGTTGAGGTGGTAGTAGTCAATTTTATTCCATTTCATGTGGGCGGTACCAACGGCGTTCCCCTCAAACTTTAAATCGATGGTTCCGGTGTCTTTCTTTCCCTTGACAAAAAGTTTTGCCTTTTTGGCCTTTTTATCCGCTTTGTAGTTGAGGGTGTATGAGCCACGCTCTCCTTCGGCAGTGTAACTGCCGTTCACAGCTTTGCTGTCTTTTCCCAAATCAATCAGCAGTGGCGTCATTTTGGATGCAGGAGAATAGCTGAAATGCAATTTCTTGCCGTTCAGTTCTGTGGGCATGCTATATGTTTCACCTGTGTCGGCAAGGACAAGTTGACTCGCTAAGGTAAAGGCTGTAAAAACGGGGAGCAGTTTCATTACTGTATTAATATGCCCTAAGCGTTATGACCTGTCAATAAAAAAAGCGGGCTCATGATGAACCCGCCGAATTTTGAATGTTATAGCTTTGAGATTACTTCTCGCTCAGGGAGCCGATACCGGGCAGAATCTTGCCCTCAAGCAGCTCCAGAGATGCACCACCACCGGTGGAGCAGAAGGAAAGCTTGTCTGCTACCTTGAACTTCTTGGCAGCCGTTACGGAGTCACCGCCACCCACAATGGAGATGCAGTCGGACTCTGCCAAGCACTCTGCAATAGCCTTGGTGCCCTTAGCGAAGGAGTCGAGCTCGAACACACCCAGCGGACCATTCCACAGCACGGTCTTGGCACCGCGGATGATGTTGCAGAACTCCTCGATAGCTTTGTCACCGATGTCGATGCCCATGCCACCTTCAGGAATCTCTGCCCCCTCTGCCCAAGGTGCGGTGCAGAAGGTCTCTGCCCCCTCCTCAAACTTGAAGGAATAGCGGGTATCGGCAGGCAGCACGAACTTAACGCCCTTGGCAGCAGCGTCTGCAAGAATCTCGTTGGCAAGGTCGAGCTTGTCGGCCTCAATCTTGGAGTTACCTACGTTCTTGCCCTGAGCAGCCAGGAAGGTGTTGGCCATAGCACCGCCAATGATGAAGGTCTGGCTCTTCTCCATGAGCTTGGAGAGCACCTGAATCTTGTCGGAAACCTTAGCACCACCCATGATAACGACGAAGGGCTGGGCGGGGGTCTCAAGCTTGCCCTCAAGGTACTCCAGCTCGTGCTCGATGAGGAAGCCCATGGCGCTCTTCTCTGCATAGTGAGTTACACCCTCGGTGGAGGCGTGTGCACGGTGAGCGGAACCGAAAGCATCGTTCACATACAGCTTAGCATTGCCGAGCAGAGCCTTGGCAAACTCGGGGTCGTTCTTCTTCTCTTTCTTATCGAAGCGAACATTGTCCAGCAGCATGACATCGCCGTCCTGCAAGGCAGCGCGAGCAGCTGTAGCAGCCTCACCGATGGTCTCGGGAACGAATACCACGGGCTTGCCCAAGTGACCGGACAAGCACTCGGCAGCGGCTTTCAGAGAGAACTCTGCCTGATAGCCCGTACCCTCGGGGCGGCCCAGGTGAGAGCAAAGGACAAGGCGGGCACCATTCTCAAGCAGGTACTTGATGGTGGGCAGGGCAGCAACGATACGGGCATCGTTGGTGATTACGCCATCCTTCATGGGAACATTGAAGTCCACGCGCATGAGGACTTCCTTACCGGCAACGTCGAGGTCGCGTACAGTCAGTTTAGCCATAATGTTGATTCTATGTTTATGTTTGGAAAATGTTTTAGCCGTGAGCATGCACTCAGGCGGGGCTATTTTAACGAGTTGTAACGTGTTTTTCAAGGCAAAATGCTTAGTAGGACGCTAAAAATATCTAAATTTTCCAACAAGCATAACCTTGGCTTGACAAACGAACGCTTTCAGGCATAATTTCAGCATACCGACGAGCGGTAGCATATATCACCATGAAAAACATGTTCGGGCATATTATCCTCGGCTTAACGGCTCCGGTTGCCATGGCAGCAACGGAGCAGGACACGGAGTTCGTCTCTCTGTCTCCGTTATTGATGTATGTAGCAGACTATGAGAGTGCGGAGGCTATTGCGCCGAGAGTCGAAACTCTCATCAACGCGACCCCGAGGGAAAAACTGGTGATAGATGATTTTGATCGTAATCTGCTGGAGGCAACGGGGTGTTTCGGCTCTGTTAAACTCAGCAGAGTAATGGCTCCGTTTATTGTGCAGCCCCCGGCGGGAGATTTGCCGGAGATTGCTCAACACATGGGGCTACTGCATGAAATGTGGAACATGTTTGACCAATTAACCCAAGCTGTTGAATTGGTTAAAAGCCCGGAGGATGCAGAAATTGCTGCCAATATCTTGGAAAGCTTTAAGCCCTTTATGTACACGTGGTCTCAAGCCGTGGCTGAGGTGGAGGAGCCGGAAGATGAAATGGCAAAGCGCCGTTTGCGTATGGTATATTTGGTGGAGACTCGTCCCAGAATCGGCAAGTTACTCAACGCATGGGCCGATTTAGCGTTGCGGAATCCCGAGTACTACAACTCCCGCCGTTTGGTGGAGGGCTTGCAGGATGTATGTGACGTGCTGGAAAACATGGATATGGCTGCGGACCCGGATGTGATGCCCGCTTTGGCAACTACTACCCGCAAATTAATCCCCTTGTTGCAGCAATGGGTGGGTGTCATCAGTTTGGTGTATGATAAAGATTCTGCGGATGCCGCGGCGATTCAAATTGAACGTCTGCATGAGCAGATGCGCCAAGTGATGCAAGAGGCTGCACTTTCCCGCGTGTATGAGAAAGATTTGTTCAATGTATCCCCCCGTTTTGAGGTGCAGGCCCATATTTGCGACCGCATTATGCATTATCTGCTCGATGAGGTGACCCCGCCTTGCTTCGGTTCCCAAAAACTTTTAAACGCTTTACAACACGAAGATTAATACACCATGAAACTACCCATCCTTTTGGCCTCACTGTGTGCAGCAGCCTACGCTGCCGAGCAAGCGCAGCCACAACCGCTTTTACCCCTGCCGGATTTTCATGAGTCTTGGTCTGACGGAGAAAAAGATATTATCCGCGGCTTTGTGGAGAGTTTAGAACGAACGCTTGTAGAGTCTTCTTACTCAGTCACAGACGAGGACTCCTTGAAACGATACACAGCCTTCAGAGCGGCGTTGCATCATGCCATCGCCACCGGAAAAATTGAGTCTTCTTTCGGGGGTGATACCTTAGCGCGGTGGGCTGCCATGAATGACAGCCACGAGGCTGTTAAGGTGTTTGTCGGTATTGGTGAAGACCCGCATGCCAGATACTACATAGAGGAGCTGGATCTTGAATCCGGGTTGGTGCAGGAGGTTATTTTTGCTAAGGGACTTACCTACCCAACTCATTTATGCAACCGTGTTGCGTTGCTTAATTGGCTGAAAGATAAAGGGTGGGATCCCGCAAAAGATGCCGAATTGATTGGGTATGCAGTTGTGGTTGCTCTGATGGCAGAGAATCAGGACATGAGTGAACTCTTGGACTGGTTTTATGCTCAGGGATTAGAATTAACTCAAGAGCGAAAGGATTTACTGCATCAGAGCATTGTAGCAGCTCAAGGAGGATTATCCACATTGAAGCGACTTGTAGAGCAGGGGGATATTAAGCTGAATGAGCCTATCAATGATTTATTGCCTCTTCAAATTGTTTGCTCCTGGCACATTATGGACAAAGCTATTAATCTTGACAATTTAGAGTATTTGTTACAGGCAGGGGCAGACCCCAACCTTATTATGGGATACGATGATGAGGAGGACGACGGGGAATACAATCAAGAAGGGTACGAGGAGGATGACCTCCCGCGGGACGATATGAAGGGGTTCTCTACCCCTATCGAGATTGTTTTTGACGATTATCGTTTTCATGAAGAATACGATGATGCAGATAAAGTTGCCTGCAAAAAAGCCCTGCATTTCCAAGCTGCTGTGGACTTATTGCTGATGTATGGGGCAGAGCTCGATATCGAGGAAGATGAACATGATGACGAGGCGGTGGAATCCCCCGTTTACAACGAGGTCAGAAAACGCCTTAACATGAGCCACGAGGAGCTTGAAGCTGATTACTCGCGCATCCGTGAGTTATTGAAATCCGGCAATTATTAAGCCCATAAAAAAGCCACTGCCGTGATGAGCAGTGGCCTTTTTGTAACAACTTGCGGAGGGGGGGATTAGTCCTCGTACACCTCTTTAATACGCTCAATAAGGGCGAAGGCATGGCTGACCATGGCACGGGTCTCATTGAGCAGGGTGAGGTAGAGAATGCCGTTACGCATGCTGCTTTCGTCGGCATCTCCATGCATGAGGTGGCGGGTAATGCACTCACCGAAGTCATCGCCAAGCTGGTAACGGCCCTCAAGCTTTGCCTCTACACCGGCATAATCCTTGGCATTGAGCATATCGATTAATCCGGGATAGAATTGACTAATCTTCTCCGTAAGCCAGAGCAAGTCTTTACCTTGGGCAGCTTCAAGTCCGGCATGGAAATTATCAATATGGTTAAACGCGGCTTTAACAATGGTGAACAAACGCTCTGCCGTATTAGCGGAAATTTCGGTGATGCGGAAAATGAGCTGCCCACGATCCGCAAGCTCCTTGGGAATGACGGCAAGGGCGGGCAATACCTCGTTTTCGCGCACAACTTCGATATCTCGCTTAATGGAGCGAGCCTTTTTCTTAAGACGGCTCAGCGCCTCCAAGTCCTCCTTCAGCAGAGCCGGCACCATAGCCTTGTAAATACCGACCATACGGCCGAGTCTACCTGCTGCAGTGGTTGCAAACTCGTGCATGCTGGACTCTTTGCTCACATCCACAATATTGTAGTTCTCCTTATGAAGTTTGGTAAAGAACGTGGATTTTATAAGCAAGAATGAGGCAATGGCCATCATGATAATAATACCCCACAAACCGCCATAGCCCATGATGAGTGCCACGGCCATGGCTGCCAGTGTAGCTGCAATGGCTGTAATCAACCAACCACCGATAACGGTGAGTACGCCGGTAATGCGGTACACTGCACTGTCTCTGCCCCATGCCTTATCTGCCAAGGAGCTACCCATGGATACCATGAAAATGACGTAGGTGGTGGACAGCGGTAAGCCCAAATCCGTACCCACAGAGATGAGGAGAGCGGCCAAGGTAAGGTTGACGGAGGCGCGAATCATATCGTAGTTAGCACCCGTTTCTTCCTCCGGGGTAAGAGGAATGAATCTCTTGCCGATAAAATCAGCAATCTTCTTAGGGGTAATACGCTCAACAAAACGCACCGTGTTGATGGTGTAGCGCACCAGCATACGAGCCGGCTTGCTGGAGCCGAAACGCTCTTTGCCGGTGTTGGAGGAAGAGAGTTTAAGCTCTGTTTCCGTTACTTTGCGAGCCTTTTGGGACAGGAAAAGGGCGGCCACCATAATGGCCCCGGAACCTAAAAGATATGAGAGACTGGCTGCAGCACCATCCCCGGCCAAGATTTGCCCCATGTTGGTATCAACCGTAATACCGGGTGTGAAGAGAGCATCCTTAGAGGCCATGAATACGCCGATAAAGTTCACCATATCGTTACCCGCAAAGGCCAAGGCAAGCGCACCTGTACCGGCTAACACGGCAATACGCAAGGTGTTGATTTTACAGAGATACTGTAATACGGAAGATAAGGCAATCCAGAACAGGAATATGCACCCGACAATAACCCAGATATTATACTGATTTGTTAAAGCGGCAATGTCGTTCTTGAAGACACTCCCCTTAAGACCTTTGAAAATAATAAAATAGCTGATTGCCGTAAAGGCCAAAGCACACCACATCGGGCCAATGTAACGGTATGCCTTACCAAAGCGGAAACTAAAGATAAGGCGAGCAATCCACATCACCGCCGTGCCAACCACAAATGCAATAGCCACTGATGCAAAAATGGCCAATATCATGGTAAGGCACTTCTCCTCGTTAATATAGTCGAGCAGGGGGCAGGTAAGGAACTGACCGCTGCTGAAAATAGCCATACCTATACCGGCACCCAGCAAGGAGAATACTAATGCTACTGTGGTGGAGGTTGGTAAACCCAGCGTGTTAAAGGTATCCAGCAAGATGATGTTGGCTACCATCACTGCAAGATACAGCAGCATGACTTGGTGAAAATTGAACATCTCCGGTTCTATAACACCGTTTCTGGCCACGGCCATCATGCCGCTGGAGAAGCATGCACCTAAAATGACACCGATAGCGGCTACGGCAACAGCCTGATTATAGGTGCCCGCTCTGGAGCCGATGGAGGAATTCAGGAAATTACAGGCATCGTTACTGACACCAACAATAAGCCCGAACACGGAGAGTACTGCAATAAGGCCGAAAATGATGTAATATATTTCCATGGTCTACGCAGATTTTCTATCATGAATCTCCCATAAAGACAAGGAAAATTGTACTGTTTTGTCTATTTTTATGTCTCTTGCCCTTCCTGTAGCTTTCAAAAAAAGATATACAGACAACATAGGAGCTTGACACTTTGAGGCTCGTGTATAATAATTTCTCAAGCAATCAGAGCATAGTCCCCCGTTATACAATGAACGAACCTAACGCACCGTCCGTTTTCGCCACCCGAATCAACATCTTGTTTCGGTTCTTTCTTTTGTTTTGCTGCACGAGCATGCTGACCTCCTGCAGCATGGTCGGGAGCCTTTTAAACTATCTTATCAGCTTGCCGTTTAAGGTATTTAATGCCGTGTGTCCATGAAAACATCTGCACAACAATTTTTATCTGCAATTATTGTCGCTGTTATGGCCCTGCTGGGTACGGCGTGCCAGCAGCCGTACTACGGCTCCGGTAATGTTGGTGTGAAAGATCACTCCGATGCCGTGGTACACATTAATCAAGTGGACCCTGCATACCGTGGTTATTTTGCGGACCAGCACGACTCCAATTATTCTTTACAAGACCAGAGAAAAGCTTTTTTTGAGGCTGTTAAAACATCAAAGACACCTGTGCAGCAAGATGCTAAGCACATGAGGGCTGCGAAACCCAAAAAGAAGGCCGCTCGTAAAACCGCGTCTCGTTCGTCTAAAAAGAAGGTTGTAAAACGAAAATCTACCTCTAGATCCAAGGCAAAACCCAAGAAGAAGACTACACGTCGTAAAAAAAGATAAAGCACCATGTCTGAGCCAAATGAATCGGAAACGGCGATAACGCCCGATATCGTTTCGCCCAATGAGGCTGATAACAAGGAACCCCGCCCGATGCGTCGTGCGAGTGATCTCAAGTTTGCAGCTCTGGATTATGAGCATGCCGATATACCGCCATTGCCTACACCTGAAAAAGAAGCACCTCAATCAACCGTAAAAGAAGATCCGGTGAAGCAGTTGCCTCCTCCTCAGGATAACGAACCGAAACCCGAGGGTAAGGATCAGGAATCGGAACAATCGGAGGAAGTAGATGAGTCCTCATTAAAAGGTATCTACATACCACCGGTATTATCGTGGGTGCTCGGGTTCATGTCTTTGGTGCTGTTTTTGGTAACAGTAGGCTTATTGATGGTGCGTTTTTGGCAAGAAATCCCCATGATTGTGAGAGTTTGCACTTTGGTGTGCATACCTGCCTTTTTGTGGGTGGTATATATTATAGGATTCCATAAAGGACATAAAGCACCCGAGGCAGCATCCTTGCTGGCCACTATTTCCTGGTTGGACGCATTGTTGATTTACCAATTCTGTATACAAGCGTTGCCAATATGGATATTGAGCAGCATATTCGCCTTCGGGCTCATGCTGATACCGCTCATTAAACCCTGGAAAATGGCGGTCTGCTCATTGGGGGTAGGTGCTGTTATACAGTATGCCTTAATGGGCTATGGCATGGCCACGGCAAGCACGTATGGAGAATGGGCGCTGACATGGGCTGCAGCGGTGTCCATGACCATGGTGTGGAGCCATATTGGCTCTTGGTGTGCGTTAACATCTCGCAAGGGGTACAAGGCATACTCGCTTATTGGCCCTATTGCACAGTTTGTTTTCTTGCTGATGCTGATTACCATGCTGGTATATCCCCAATATCTGGTGCCGATGGATATTGATGAATCCGCAAGCCTCAACGAGTGGCTTTCCATCTTAGGTGTATGGATTGTGGCCATGTTACCCATTTTGCCCCTGCAACGCCATTTTGCAGCCGTTTGCAATCACCCCAATATCAGTAACTCGTTTTTGCTCTACTGGTCTATCTCTATCATGACCTTACCCTTGGGCTTGTTGTTGGTGAGGGATGTCCACACACTGCTGCTCATGCCGTTGATTCTTGCCTATTTGTTCAGCATGGTTTATTACGGTGCAGATTACCACGTACCCAGCTTTGTTTTGATGGGGAGCATCGGTATTTTCCTGACACTGGTATCCATCCCCATTCATGTCGGCACGGGGCTTATTGGTAGTGCTGCTATTTTGTTTGTACTTTCCGTTGCTTTCTTTATGAGCATGGTGTGGCTAAATGGCCGCCGTAGGGCTCAAATTATGCGCAGGAAGGAAGAAATTGCTACGCTGAGAGCAGTGGAAAAGGAACGCCGCAACATGAAATACTACCAAGAGAAAGAGCGTTTCTCCATCGCCCTACCGGGGCAGGATAAGTAATGCACTATTGCCAAGCGGTCATGGAGCGGAATTGAGCAATGCGCTGTGCAAGCTCTTGCCGCTTCAGTGCAAACAAGGATACGGTGCCGAATTTCTCACACGTGGCAGCGGCAACAACCGTGGCTACGGCTACACCTGTTTTCATATCCTCCCAGCTCGGCTTACCTCCGTTGATACAGTGGGTAAGATACCCTGCCAAGGCCCCCATATACGAATCGCCCGCACCGGTGGGGTCTGCAGGGTGAATCAACGGCCAAGCGGGGCACCGAAAAAGGCGAACCTCATTATCCTCAGCACGGTGAAAAAGTGTAGATCCGGCGCTGCCGTGTTTGACAATGGCATAGCGAGGGCCGGTCTCCAGCAATTTATAGCCCGCTTCAATGCTGTCATCTGAGCCGGAGAACTCGCGGGCCTCCTCATCATTCATCAACGCTAAGTCTACCTTTGAAAGCAGCTTGTGAGTATACTCTCGCTCGCGGATAATCCAGGACTTCATGAAGTCCGCCATGGTAAAGCATGCGTGGCTGCATTGCTCAATCATACGGTATTGTAAGGGCGGGGTAACATTGGTGGCAACAGCTATGGCACATTCACGCAGCTCCGGGGCAAGTTGCATCTGCCAATGCTCTTGCACTCCCTCAATGGTGCTTACGGTGGTGCGGTTGTTCATGTCATCCTCATACTTGCCCGTCCACGCAAAAGTTTGCCCCTCTACTTGTGAAACATGCTGCATGTTTACACCCCTGGCGCTCATGGCCAGACTGTATTCTTGAGGAAAATCTGTACCGACAACACCGACCAGGGCCATATCATCTGTCAGCAAACGAGCCGCTAATGCAGCATAGATACCACTGCCTCCCAGCACGGAATTTGCTCTGCCCGCAGGGGTAATCAGCGTATCAATGGCAATGGTGCCGTATATAAGGGCTTTATTGTTCATCGGCATCTCCCTTCAGCATTTCCAGTAAGGTGGCTTCATCAATTATGGGCACCCCGAGCTTGGTGGCTTTGTCTCGCTTGCTGCCACCGCCTTCACCTGCTACAAGATAATTTGTTTTTTTTGTGACAGATCCCGTTGCTTTACCCCCGGCATCTGCAATCATTCGCTCAAACTCCGGGCGAGGTCTGCTGAGTGCCCCGGTGAGTACAAAGGTTAACCCGGCAAGTGTGCCGCCCTGAGTGGAAAGATTTTCTGCATAGCGCGGTGAAATCGGGTTAATGGCAAGCTCTTGCAAGGTGGATACCACGGCTTGTCCTGTGGCGGATTTGAACCAATTCACCAATTTATGCGTGGAAACAGAGCCGATGGGATTGGTTAGTTTGAGTTTATACGCCCCGTCTTTTTCTAATTTCAGATACCCCCGTTGCTCGAACTCAGCAATGCTTACCGAGATAGCGTCTTTAAGTTCCGCTTGCTGTTGCAACAAAGTTTCTGCATCTGCCCCTTTATTGGTTCTGGCCTTGGGGTTGAGGGCGTTATATTGCTCTATCAATGTTTCAACCTTTACAAGTGCAGACAGGAAAGCAGAGTCAGCCAGCTCTGTTAAATCTTTGTGATAGGTGCACACCAAACGAGCCGTTGTTACACCAATGCTGGGAATGCCGAATGCCGTCAACCAACGCTCCAAGGGGAGCGTTTTGGCTTTGTTAAGAGCCTCTAACGCTTTTGCTGCATTCTTTTCACCGAAGCGGCGTGGTTCTTCCTCCGTCCCTAAGTTAAGCGCGCCCAGTGTTTCAATATTCAACTTAAAGAGCTCCAAGGGGGAGGATATTATGCCGCTGCGCACCAAAGCCTCAGCAACAGTGCCGCCCAAGTTCTCGACATCCAGTGCCTCGCGCTTGCAGAAATAGGTGGTGCGCATGGCCGTTTGGGCAGAGCAGGTAAAGTTTGTACAGCGCCATGCAACTTGCCCTTCTTCTTGAGAAATCTCCGCACCGCAGGCAGGGCATACGCCGTGTACCGCCTCATGTAAGTGATAGGGCGTTGCATCTGCCGGGCGTTTCTCTTTGTTTACCCTCACAATGGCAGGAATAATTTCACCGGATTTTTCCACAAGCACCGTATCCCCAATGCGTATGTCCTTACGGCTGATTTCATCCTGATTATGCAAGGTGGCACGGGAAACCGTTGTGCCGGAGAGGTGCACGGGCTCAAGCTCGGCAACGGGCGTCAACACACCGGTGCGCCCCACCTGAATGGTGATGGCTCGCAATACGGTTTCTTTTTGTTCCGGCAAGTACTTAAAGGCAGCAGCCCAGCGCGGGGCTCTGGCGGTGGAGCCCAGAGATTCTCTTGCGGCGTAATCATCCAGTTTAATGACTGCACCATCCGTGCCATACCCTAAGTTATGGCGCAGAGTGTTGATATCTTGTACGGCTTGACGGAGCTCGGCTAAGCCTTCCGCGCTGATAATGGGTTGATTATAGGGTATACCCATGCGGGAGAGCAGGGCCTCATAATCATCTTGCGTGCGGAACTCTACACCTTCCGTCAGGCCGATACCGTGGGCTAAAAAAGCCAGGGGGCGTGCGGCTACCTCCTGAACATCCAGCAATTTAATGGTGCCTGCCGTTGCATTGCGAGGATTAGCCAAAGCCGTTAACCCTGCGGCATCTCGCTGCTCATTGAGCTTATTGAATGCCTCATAAGGCATGTAAACTTCACCACGAACCTCCAAGACGGCCGGAGCCCCCTCCGGTAAAGTTTCGGGAATTGTCTTGATGGTGAGTATGTTGTTAGTAATATCATCTCCCGTGCGGCCATCGCCACGCGTAGCTGCATACTCCAACTTGCCATTGCGGTACATTAACGTGACCGCGCATCCGTCTATTTTAGGTTCAACCACCACGCGGGGAGAATCCTGCCCCAAACTGCGGCACAGTCTGTTGTAAAAGTCCACTAACTCTGCGTCTGTCTCGCCTTGCTCCGGTTTATGCTCAAAGATATCATCAATGCTTTGCATGGGGCGCGGATGCGGTACCTTGCGGAAACCCTCCGTAAGGTCATTGCCGACTTTCTGCGTGGGGGAATCGGGGGTAATATACTCGGGGTGAGCCGCTTCAATTTCTTCAAGCTCGCGGTACAAGGCGTCGTACTCCGCATCCGTGATTTCGGGTTCTGCCTTGGCGTAATACAATTGATTATTGTGGCGAATGATACTGCACAATTCGTCATAACGCTCGCGGGAGGAAGGCTGTTGCGTAGCAGCAAATTCAAAGAGATCCATATGCGTAAAGATAAGAGGTCCCGTTGCGGGTGGGGTGCTTGAATTGTTTGAGTTGATTACCTGTAAGTTGGCGGAGCAGCGCAACGGCATCCTCCCACCCTCGGGAGAGGTGTTGTGGATAATGTGCGTCTGAATTAATAACAATGGGAATATGCCTTTTCAAAAGCTCACGCAACAGTGGGATAGCAGGGTATTGCTCCTTGCAGTGTTTATGCCAACCGGCAGTGTTGATTTCTACAGCCATACGACTATCTTGCAATGCCTGCAACACCGGCTCGTAATAAGCCATTAAATCTCCCTGCGGTACTCGCCCCCATATTTTGACTAAATCAATATGACCCACGATATCAAAAAGCCCGCTGCGCACCATGGATTCTATTGATTGCCAGTATAATCGCCAGTCTTCATCTGTGCTGTTAGTAAGGCACTTATTCGCATATAAAGAATCATCAACTGAACCATTGCCGGGCAAATAATGAACAGAGCCGATGAAGTAGTCCCACGGGGCCATAGCGCGCAGCTCCCTAATCCAAGGTTCAATACCGGGCACCCAATCACACTCCAGCCCGCTGAGCACTTGAAGGTTGGTGCCTTTTGCTATCTCTTTCGCGGTACAAATCCACTCTTCATAGCTCTCTAGCTCAGAGGCTAGCATACGCCAATCATCGTATGGCTCCATCTGTGGCGGCATCGGCGCGTGGTCCGCAATGCCGTATTGGTGTAACCCCAGCTGAGAAGCTTGCATCACAAACTCCTCCGGCTGCCCTTGAGCATGGTGGCAAAGAGGCGTGTGTGTATGGTAGTCCGTGCGATACATGACCCGTTATTGAATGAGTTTAAGATACTCCGGCAGCAGTATGGGTAAGTCCGGCTCGCCGTAGTACGATTGTTCTTGTAAGCGAAGGATTTCTTGTTCCAACTCTTTTTTCAGCTCCATTAAAGCTGTCTGTTGAGGCATTTGAGCTTGGGGTTGAGACTCCAAACTTTGCAGGGTGATCAATTCCTCCTGCAATCGGCGGTGTTCTGCTAAAGCTTCACTTACTATTTGAGACGCTTCTTTAGCTGTTGCGGCATCCGTTGCCTTGCAAAGCGCATATAGCACATTGCTCAAAGCCGTTTCCATGCCACTGTATATCTGGGCATAAGGGGCGGCAACGTCTTCCGATTCCGCATCATAGTAATCATTATCGGCATTGTGTTTCCGCAAATTATCCATCAATGCTTGAGAACCGTATGCATTCAGCTCTAAAAGCTCCTGAATACGGGGCATATATGCTTGAGTAATGTGGGTAAGCGTTGCCATTTGCTCCGTGATGATATTGGTGGTTTCTTCATCAAACGGCAATTGCTCCAGCCCCGCGAGTAATACCCGCATCTCCTGTATTTGACGTTCCAATTCTATAGCACCTTTGTCCGCGCTTTCTTTATCATGAATACGTTGCAATAAGGAGTCTATTGCTTTAGCATTGGCAATAAGCTTACGGCATAATTTATCGGCGTCATGAGAAGTCTCAGCAGGCATAGTCCCCCCATCCCACGCCACGATGGGCGTGTTGACAGAAAGCAGAAAAATCATCAGAGCCGCTGTTCTCATTCCGTTCCTTTATTGTATCTTATAAGCTTGGCTTGTCAAGTTGTTTGAATATTGCCACGGAATTTATCCGTAGCATCCGCTAAGAATCCATCGGCCACCAACAGCTGAGCCTCATGCTTGGGAATGCCGCGTGCGCACAGATAGAAGAGTTGCTCATCATCCATAGGCGCACTGGCGCTGCCGTGAGAGCACCGAACTTTATCTGCCAAAATCTCCAACCCGGGCAAGGAATGAATGGTGGCTTTATCACTCAGCAGCATGTTGCGATTGCTCTGGTAGGCATCTGTATGGTGAGCTGCGGGTGCAACATAGATATTACCTGCAAAAATGGCGGTAGCGTTGTCATCCACCACGTTTTTGTAGAGCAGGTTACTGGAGCTGCCACCTGCATGGTGAATTTGACGGGTATGCTGGTCTAACACTTGGTTGCCGGCAAGCCTGTTGGCAGAGTATAATTGCACATCTGCATCGGGCGTATAGATTTCTGCAATAGTCTCTTCACGCACCCACTCCCCACGCAACTCGGTTAAGTGTTTTACCTTACCGCCCATGTTTTGAATGTTGGTGATAACCATGTAAGAGCCTGCATCCACATCGGCATTCAGCTCAACCATCAGCTCTGCACCCTCTGCCACTTGGATATTGCGCGTTGCAAACATGGTGCAGGCCCCGGTGCCGCAGTATTGCTCTATAACATGGGCTTTTACACCGGGTGCAACCATAATGAAGGTGGAGGGTGTATAGAGGCCGCTTGTCTTATAGGTAAGGCGTATGGGCTCTTTGGTGTCTTCTTCTATATAAAGCGCATAGCCATTGCCAAACCGCTTGAGGTGCAAACCAAGCAAAGCGTCCGATCCTATCGTGGGCATCAACATCTCCGTCTGTCGCAAGTCATCATTTGCAGCCAGCGCCACCGGCACAGCAGAATCCCCGGCGTGTTGCACACTTGCTCCGCCGTGGCAATTTGCATTGCGCTGCAATGTTTCTGCAAGAGCCATGGCAAATTTGTTGGGGCGGCCGAATCTCCAATCCTCGTTGTAGCGATTGGGGAGAACCGCATTGTCAAATCTTGTCTTATTATCTGCAAGAGCCTGTTCCAGCTTGGCTTCTGCCTCTGCCAGTGCGAAAGCTTCTTCAATGCTCATACTTTGTGGAAAATCCATAATAAAATGCAGTGCAGGGGGTTAGCCGATGGAATCTTCCATCTCCAAATCGATAAGGCGTCTTAGCTCAACGGAGTATTCCATGGGGAACTCTTTAACCAAGTCATTAATAAAGCCGTTGACCGCCAAACTCATAGCTTGAGCACGGGTGAGGCCTCGCTGTTGCATGTAGAAAAGCATTTCTTCATCCACTTGAGATACGGAAGCCTCATGCTGCACGGCGGATGCATTTCCGTTGACGCTGATGGCGGGGTAGGTGTCCGTGCGGCTGGAGGGGTTAATGAGCAAGGCATCACACTCTGTATTGTTTTTACAGCCTTTCATGCCCTTAAGCACATTGACCTCACCACGATAACTGGCGCGGCCTTCTCCTATGGAAATGGATTTTGCAACAATGTTGGACGTGGTATCGGGCGCGGCATGAATCATGCGTGCCCCGGTATCTTGCAACTGCCCGCTGTGTGCCAAGGAGATACTGACAACCTCACCCCTGGCGCGACGCCCCTGCAAAACAACGGCGGGATATTTCATGGTAAGCCCGGAGCCGATATTACAGTCAATCCAGCGGATTTCGGCATCCTCCATGGCTAAGCCACGCTGTATAACCAAGTTGTACACATTGGTTGCCCAGTTTTGAACGGTGACGTATTGAATCTTGGCCCCCTTGAGAGCCACCAATTCCACAACGCCGGAGTGCAGGGTAGCACTGTCGTATTTAGGGGCAGTGCAGCCCTCCATATACATAAGCTCCGCGCCCTCATCCGCAATGATAAGAGTGCGTTCAAACTGCCCCATGCTCTCGGAGTTGATACGGAAATATGCCTGCAAGGGCTGAGAGAGTTTTACACCCTTAGGCACATATATGAATGAGCCACCCGAGAACGCAGCGTGGTTCAAGGCTGAAAACTTATTATCATTTACAGGAATAACCTTGCCGAACCAAGGGCGGAAGATGTGCTCGTAATCCCGCAAGCCCTCCGTTGAGTTTACAAAGATAACACCTTGCTTACTGAGCTCCTCCCGCATGTTGTTATAGGCGGTTTCGGAGTCATACTGTGCATCTACACCGGCCAAAAAAGCGCGTTCCTGCTCGGGCACACCTAATCTCTCAAAGGTGCGTTTTACGTCATCGGGCACGTCCTCCCAACTTTTGTAGGGGGCTGTACCGTGGGCAAGGTAGTAGCGTATCTTATCAAAATCCAAATCATTGATACCTTGCGGGGCCCAGTGCGTGGGCATGGGCATCTCCCGGAATCTGCGCAAGGCATCCTTGCGGAACGCCCTCACCCAATCCGGCTCGCCCTTGGCATCGCAAATGTAGTCAATGGTTGCCTCGGTAAGCCCGTAACCGGCATCAAAACGGTGATTTTCGGGGAAAGCGAACTCACCGCGTGTGTCTATCTGGAAGGGGGATTCATCCATCACTCTTCTGTTTTAAGAAAATCAAAGCCGTTCTGTTCAATTTGCTCCACCAGCTCATAGCCGGCAGTACGCACGATTTTGCCTTTGTATAACACGTGCACCACATCGGGGCGTATGTAGTCCAGCAAGCGCTTATAGTGAGTGATAATCATGAAGCTGCGGAACGGGGCTCGCATGGCATTTACACCATCGGAAACAATGCGCAGGGCATCTACGTCCAAGCCACTGTCCGTTTCATCCAAAATGGCATAGGTTGGCTCCAGCATCATCATCTGCAACACATCATTGCGTTTCTTTTCACCGCCGGAGAACCCCTCGTTTACGGCTCGAGCCGTAAACTTGGTATCCATACCCAGCTTGCTCATGGTGGAGCGCATCGTTTTGTAGAAACTCACGGCATCCAGCTCCTCCCCCTTGGGTAATCTGGCTTGCAAGGCGGCTCTCATGAAGTTGGCGTTACTGACGCCCGGTACCTCCACAGGGTATTGAAAGGCAAGGAAAAGGCCGGCGCGACTGCGTTCATCTACCGACATGGAGAACAGGTCCTGCCCATCCAACTCTGCCGTGCCGGATATTACCTCGTAGTCGGGGTGCCCGCACAGCACTTTGGAAAGCGTGCTTTTGCCGGAACCGTTAGGTCCCATAACAGCGTGTACTTGACCCTTGGGTATTTCTAAGCTGACGCCGTTGAGAATTTGGGCGCCATCTTTGACTCGTGCATACAGATCTTTAATGATGAGACTCATGATGATGTTCAGAAAAATACTTATCGGGGATGACTCCGTGCAGATAGGCTTCCATAGTGTCAATGGTCACGCCATCGGGCAGGTCAAACACATCTGCCGGGGTTAAGCCTTCTTTAAGCTGCACGTCTATCACGCGCTGTGTGGTGTCATCCATCAGGTGAATATGCGGCACTACATTGGGGCAGTAGCGACTCGGGCCGTTGTCAGGGTGCAGGTGATTCACCAGCTTTGCCTCTACCAATGCATCTAAGCTGTTGTAGATAGTGGCTAACGAAATACCGGGCATCACCGCACGGGAGCGTTCAAAAATCTGCGCTGCCGTGGGGTGATCATCGGAGGCAAGCAGAATGTCTATTACAATGCGACGCTGACGTGTCATTCGCAGGCGAGAGCAACGTAACATGAATGAGTGCGGCACGTTACGTTTACAGGCGGTGGCGGATTTTGAGGTCTTTTGCATACCGGATTACCAGGAGCTTATAGGCCTCCTGCACCCACATTATAACGGTTCAAAGTCTGTTTAGCAAGGCAATTCGTGCAGATAAAGTGCTGCATCTTGTCAGTAAAGTGCATTTTTCGCTTGCAGATACGGCTCAGGTGTGGCAAACTCAGGGAGTACACAGTATATTTATCATGTCTGTTTGTTCATATAAAGAAATTACGGGCGGCGTAACCGCTGCCAAGGGTTATGTTGCTAATGCTCTTTCATGCGGTATTAAAAAGCCCACCGCAACGCGTCTTGATTTAGCACTTGTTTATTCTACGGAGCCGACCACCTCTGCCGGCACCTTTACAACAAACAGAGTTCGCGCAGCATGTGTGCGCGTGAGCCAGAGCCATTTACGCCGTGGCAATGTGCGTGCCATTGTAGCCAACAGTGGCAATGCCAATGCTTGCACGGGTGCGGCAGGTGTAGCGGTTGCCCGTAAGGAATGCAGCATTGTTGCAAAAAAACTCGGTTTGAAAGCCTCTGAGGTTGCAGTATGTTCTACGGGCGTTATAGGCTTGCCTATGCCCATGGTGCGCATTGAGCCCCGCCTGCCGGAGCTGTGCGAAAACCTCTCTGCCGAGAAAGGGCATGATGTAGCCTCTGCCATTATCACTAGTGACACAAGAGAAAAAGAGGTTGCAGTGGAGGTGAATATTGGGGGCAAGCTTGTACGCATTGGCTCTTGCTGCAAGGGAGCAGGCATGATTTCCCCCTGCATGGCTACCATGATATGCTTAGTGTGTACGGATGCCGGCATCAGCCGCGAGCATCTGGATGCTATCGTCAAGAACGGTGTTTCCAAAACATTTAACCGTATCACGATTGACGGTGATATGAGCACAAATGACACGTGCTTGGTATTAGCAAATGGCGCCTCCGGGGTGGACCTTGTCCCCGGTGCAGAGGGGTGGGATACCTTTGTGGAAGCCCTGGAGTTTGTGATGATGGAGCAAGCCCGCCACATTGTGCAGGACGGCGAGCGTGTTACCAAGTTTGTAACGGTGCAGGTGGAGGGTGCACCATCCCCGGCAGAAGCAAAACGTGTAGCTGAGGGCGTGGCAAAATCTTCCCTCGTCAAGAGCTCTTGGAATGGTGGCGACCCCAACTGGGGGCGTATCATTCACGCCGTGGGTTACAGTGGCACGCGTGTTCGAGAAGAGAAAATTGATATTGACATTGCCGGGTTGCCAGCTTGCCGTGGCGGCGAACAGACGGATACCCCCAGCGACGACTTGCGCGAGCGTGTACAAGCCCGTGAATTTACCGTACGCATCAATCTCAACCTCGGCTCCGATGAATACGTGGTTTACACCACAGACCTCTCCCCGGAGTATGTGGACTTCAATCGCTCCGAATATGCCTACTGGAATCAGGCCAAGCAAGACGGCCTCACCAAGTGATTCTGTCAGCATATTTCGCTTTTCTTAACAGATTTATCTTGTCATCAGGGGAAATCTGTGCTATATAAGCAGCAATAGTATGTCGAGAACGGCAATTATCAGTGATATTCATTCTAATTACCACGCCTTATACGCGGTAATGACGGATGCTTTTGAGCAGGAGCGCTGCACGGAGGTAGCGTGCTTGGGTGACATTGTGGGTTACAACGCATACCCCGGAACATGTGTGGATTACATACGGCAACTGAATTGCCCGTTGGTAAAAGGTAACCATGATGCCGAGGTGGTCAACCCCATGTATGAAAAGATGAACGACATGGCTCGAGAAGCCATGGAGTGGACGGTGCGCCAACTGACAGACGAGCAGTTACAGTGGCTTGCCAGGCTTCAATACCAACGCATTGTGCGACCTGCCGGAGCAAACGCAGCATCATTCACGATTGTTCACTCGACGCTGGACCAACCGAAAGCGTGGAATTATATTATAAACTCCAATGACGCAGCGGGCAACTTCGCCAAGCAGTTTTCACAATTGTGCTTCCATGGGCATACGCACATACCCAAGATTTACTGTTGGGATGGTCGCCATGCAACGGAAGATTTTGATTTTAAACACAATTTAGTGATGAACGGCTATGCCGAGTTGCATCCGCAGGATGGGCACAAGTACTTTGTCAATGTAGGCTCTGTGGGGCAACCCAGAGACAATGACCCACGCGCTTGTTATGCCGTTTTTGACTCAGATGCCAACTTAGTTATCATGAAACGCGTGCCGTACGATATAGCAGGTGCTCAAAATGCTATATTGGAAGCCGGCTTACCGTCTTATCTTGCAGAACGCTTGGCCAGGGGCTGTTGATTAGTAATACGTAAAAGGAGAGCAGGGGTTTGAAGTCTATCTTACAGAGAATTCTACCGGTTATCATTTGGTTTGCCATAGGCTCGCTGCTGGCATGTTATTTAGTACCGTCCGAACTGGAGCAAATGAAATGGGAAGTTCCCGGCATGCCGGAAAGCTATCCCATTGAGCAATTGTGCCGTCCCATACTTTTGGGTATTCTTTGCTATTTACCTTTCCTGTGCGCCATATGCTATGCCTTTATGGGCACCATAGATCGCTACATGTCCCGTAACTTTATCAGTTACTTCCTGATGTGTACGCTTATCTTGCTGCTCATCTATATTTTGGCAGACTTTACGGACAACATGGAGCGATTCCGCTCTCGCTTTGATGATCCCGTTATCCAAGCGCTTAAGTTCTATGGTTCGCAGATGCCCATGTTCTTGTACCAGATACTACCTTACACTTTGATGATGGGTACTATGTGGTGTTTAAGCAAGCTTTCCGGCACTTGCGAGATTACCGGCATGATGCAGTCCGGCCGCTCGCTGCTCAGCCTTTGCAGACCCATCTTTATTTTTGGCGCATTTATTTCATTAGCATACGGAATTTTCGGTTTCCACTGGGCCCCCAACGGTATGCTTTATCGCCAGATGCAGCTTAAACAAGAAAAAAATGCAGATGGTTCTGCCGCTGCCATTGTTTATCGCAGCGAATCCGGGGCTCGACACTGGATTGTACAGCATCCGTCCACGGTAGATAATCCCGGTGCCCCCATGAAGGGCGTAGAGATCAAACAATTTGATAAAGCGAGCAGGGGTAAACCCATGCTGCAGTACTATGCAGATGAGGCCATTTGGAATAAAGCAGATGCTACATGGACCCTGTACAATGTTTACGTGCATGAAAATGCAGCCCCCGACGTAAGACCTTCAGATGGTGCTCACTATGAGCAATTAGTGTGTGATTTTACTGAAAAACCGTATCAAATTATCAGCCCCGGCCCCGGTGGTCGCATCGATGCCATGGGCACATCCGCACTTTACGAATACATTAAATCCGGAGCAGGGTCAAAAGAAGACCGCTACAAGCGCCGCACAGAATGGCATGTTCGCATCGCTAAGATATTTACCTGTATGGTGTTAGTGCTTTTAGCCATTCCAAGCTCGGTTACATTCCAACGCCGTGGTACGATGAAAGGTATTGGTATTGCCATTATCTTGGCGGCTCTCATGCTGTTCTTATACCGAGTATTTCCGGCATTGGGTGAGGCCGGTGTTATTCAGGCTTGGATAAGCGCTTGGATTCCCAATGTTATCTACACAGCCATAGCTATTTATATATTCCGTAAGAACTTGGCTCACAGATCTTTCCGAGAATGGTGCAAAGCACGTATGAACGGCGAGTTATAAATGAAACCACGTGGTATTATCTTTGATTTTGACGGTGTTCTGGTTGACACGGAGTGGGCTATATACCAGTCTTGGGTCAGACTATTTGAACGTGAGGGACAGCAGATTTCCATAGAGACATATTCTCCTTGTTTAGGAGCCGGGTATTCACATTGGAACCCGGCAGATTATCTGGAATCCCTTACCGGCAAGTCTTATGATTGGGAGGTAGAAACACCCGCACGCCAAGCTGACATAGAGGCAGACCTGGAGCGCATGGGGTTAATGCCGGGAGCTCAAGAACTGCTTGATTGGTGCCACGATAATAAGATACCGATGGCGGTTGCGTCATCATCATCCCGTCGTTGGGTTGCAGGCTGGCTGCAAAAACTCGGTATCATGGAGATGTTTGACGGCGTTTTTACACGCACGGATGGTTATCCCGTCAAGCCGGATCCGGCGTTATTCCTCGCTGCTCAAAATTGTATCGGTGTACCGGCTGAACAATGTATCATCATAGAGGATTCTGAAAACGGTTCCATTTCTGCTCAGCGCGCAAAAATTCCGTGTGTGGCCATTCCCAACAGAATGACACGTTTCTCTGATTTCTCTCGTGCCACTTGTGTGATGAAGAGTCTACACGAGTTCTTGAACGCGATTCAAAGCTGAATTTTGCATTCTCGCACTGATTTTATAACGGAAGAGGTAGGGAATTAGAGAATGTAATAACTTCGCATAATATATGTAATGCAAAATTATAAACAGGCTTTTTCAGCTATATGAGTCAACATGGCACTTTCAGCTTGAAACACAGCGTAAAGATGGTAGAATGACAAGAGCGTATGAGCATGGTAGTAGCAGAACATTTACACAAAACGTTCGGTCGATTCACCGCAGTCAAGGATGCGAGTTTCACGATTGAGAAAGGTGAGATTGTAGGCTTTCTGGGGCCGAATGGTGCCGGCAAAACAACCACAATGAAAATGTTGACCGGGTATCTTCCTCCAACTGCCGGCACTGCGAGAATAGCCGGGCATGATATATTGGATGAACCTGTAGAATCCCGCAGACATTTGGGGTACATGCCGGAGAACGTGCCCTTGTACGATGAAATGCGTGTAACGGACTACCTTATATACCGAGCCCGCCTCAAAGGGCTGCGTGGTAGCGAAATACGCAAACAAGTAGGCTATGTGATAGACACCTGTGGCTTGGAACCGAAACGCAAGAACCTAATCAGCACGCTTTCCAAGGGATACCGCCAGCGCGTTGGGTTAGCAGATGCTTTGATAGCCAAGCCTGATTTATTGATTTTGGATGAACCGACTAACGGTTTGGACCCCAACCAAATACGACAAATCCGAGAGCTGATTCGTTCCTTGTCAGAAAACCACACTGTTATTCTCTCCACTCACATTTTGAGTGAGGTGGAAATGATATGTAACAAAGTGATTATCATTGACCAAGGAGAAATTAAAGCTGCTGACACTCCGCTGAATCTGACAAAAGGATTACGTGCAGCAGGTCGTGTATCCATTGAGTTTAAAGGCGATTTGGATACCGTTGTCAGGGATTTGGAAGCCTTTGAACCGGTGAAGAAAGTCATTGTGGAAGAGACCTTGCCCGGGGATTGGCACCGCTTGTTGGTGCGAGCAGAACCCGGCACCGATACTCGAGAGAAAGCAGCTGCCATTATTGCTGCACACGGGTACGCCACCCGCCATATTTACCGCCATATACCCAGCCTTGAGGATGTGTTCGTAGAAATGACTCGTCGCGACTGATTAATTTAAAGCATTTTGTGACAATGGATAATCAAGAAAATAAGGACAATATGAAGCAGTCCCCTGCTCCGTCCGCAAAATCAAAAACGGCATGGTTGCATAATCTGCAAAGTTATTTTTCAACCCTTTGGGTTATTTACACCAAAGAGCTTAAAAGCTACCTTTGTGTGCCGTTCGGCTGGGTGATTCTCACCTGCACCATGGGCATACAAGGATTGATGCTTCAAGCCGTGTTGGAAACCATGACTCAGGCAACCGGTAACGGCGTTATGTATTACATGACGGATAGCTTATTTTTCCTGCTGCTCTTCATCTTCATCTTCCCGCTTATCACCATGAGAACATTTGCCGAGGAAGAAAGACTCGGCACTTTGGAAGGGTTGCTGACCGCCCCGGTGACGACAAGCCAGATTTTGATGGGTAAATACCTTGCAGCATATAGCTTCTACATTATTCTTTGGCTGCCGATGCTGCTTTACCCGTGGATGAGTGAGTTGGGCAATCTCTACACTCTTATCAGATACGGCGAGCACAGCGAAACAACCATTACCTACATGTTGGCCGACTGGGTTGGTGTTTATTGTATTTTAGCACTTACGGGTGCATTCTTCATTGCATTGGGCATTCTCTGTTCCTCTGTAACGCGCAGTCAGATTATATCTGCCATTTTCTGCACCTGTCTCATGATTCTCTATTACTTCATGGGGCGTGTTACCGACTTATGGGGAGAATTCCCCGCAGCTCCGATTTTCCATTATATTTCCTGCACGGAGCAGTTTCGCTCTTTCACCAGCGGTGTGCTTGATACCCGCCCCGTCATCTTATACATATCAATGACTATCTGTATTTTAGCTTTAACGAAAAGACTGGTTGATTACCGCCGTTGGACCCGATAATTGAATTGTTAACCCAATAATTTTTCTGAATATGAGCAAAAAAGAATACACAGGGCACCCGGATGCACGGCGTCCTAAAGGCACACCTTTGGCATGGATTAATCTGGTGTTGCTGGCTATTATCGTTATTTGTTGCAACTATATAGGTTGCCGAGAATACGGGCGTGTGGATCTCTCTGAATATGAGAGCTACTCAATCTCTGAAAGGACAAAGAATGTATTGAGCGGAGATGCTATCCAAAAGAGAGAGACACCCATTCGCATTATCTTTGCTTTCCCCTCCTCTGTGCCGGGCTACCACCGCATGTATGTGTTGCTTGAGGAATATAAGCGATACTCTAACGGTAAAATTGAGGTAGAGTGCTTTGACCCCCTGAGACAACCCGGACGAGCTCATGAAATTGAGGATATTTACAAGGTAAAGTTCAATCAAGAACTCTGCATTGTGGATGCGCGTGAGAACAAAGATGCCCCGATTGACCACTACGATGCAGACCCGGACAAAGCCAATCAATACAGTCGTATTCCCGGCTCTGCTTTCCTTAAATATGAAGTACAGCCGGATGGCAAGCGCAATGTTGTGGCCTTGATGATGGACGAGGTGCTTTGCACCGAGATTATTAAAGCCATTGAAGGGCGTCAACGTAAAATGTATGTTGTGGCCAACAAAGGTGGTGTTCAACTCGCGCAGAACGGGCAGTTGGAATATGAGACGATTTCTCTTATTCGCTCCATCACAGGCTCCCTCAATATTAAGCTCGAACCTATCGTGCTGAGCGAGACGGATGAACAGGAACTGCCGCAGGATGCAGAGGGCTTGATTATCATTGCCCCTCAATTTGACTTTGAACCGTGCCAAATTGCCACCTTGCGCAAGTTCTGGGATCGCAGTGAACGTAAATCCATTTTCATTGCATTGGACCCTTCCCTGCCCTATTTTGATACCAGACAAGTCAAGACAGAGGGTGATAATGCAACTACAAAAACGGTGCGTGGCCCCAGACTCAGCAACTTGTACCAGTTCCTCAGAGAAAACGGGATTCACCCCAACGGTGATGACCGCATCCTCATGAAGGATAGTCAGCGTTTGGTTAATAACATTTCCGTCTTTTTCCCGAAGAGTTTGGACTGCACGCAGAACTTCTGGAATAATACAACCCAGATTGAAGGCCGTTGCCGCTCTTTCTCTTTGCTCAATTCCGATGAGAGTATAGCCTCTGCCCGCAAGTTGAATCAGTACCCGCTCATCATGACCTCTCTGGATTACTACGGAGAAACGAACCCGAACCGAGGTGCCAAAATTGACGGAGACGACATTGAAGGCCCGCTGTGTGTAGCGGCCGCTACAACCCGTGGCAGTGCGGATGACCCGAACCGCCTCAACACGCTCATGGTAGTGGGTAACTTGGATATGCTCTCTGAAGAAGGGGCCCGCAAAGAGGTGCGTGATTACCTGCGCTCTATATGGGCTTGGATGTCTGAGCGCCCCGAATATGCAGGTAAGAGCTCCAATTATGACTTGACGGTTAAAATTGATTTGAATAGACATTCCCGTAGCGCAGTAGAGCATCTGACGCTTATTTTCATGCCTCTTATGTCTCTTCTTATTGCCATATTCATCTGGAATACACGGCGACACTAATCTTACGTTGCATTCATGAAGCTTGTATATACCATAATTCTGTCTGTTGTTACGGCGCTGCTCATCACCGCTGCCGTATTCCTGACCATAGACGGAAACCTTGCAAAACTCACCGGATGGTACAGAGTTACACCGGGTATGCCGCTGTTTACGGATGAGCATACGCAGCAATTCCCCAAAGTCGGGTGGATGCGTATATCCGACTTGCACGATAAAATTGAGTGTGAAAAGGACCGCAATGGAACATGGTGGATTGTTGCACCGTTTAAGGATAAGTTAGATCCCAAGGTTGTTAACTACTTATTGGGATTTGCTGCCAACGCTGCCATCATTGACACGTTAGAGATGGACGAGGAATCTCGTCGTAACATGCGAGATTTCGGCTTCACCTCTGATTTTTGCGATGTTACACTCAAGGTGCCGGATGATAATGGCTATACCACGGCTGCTCGCTTTAAATTAGGCAAGGAGGCACCTTGGTTAGCCTCTGTCGGGGACGGCAAACATGTTGTACCAACCACCTACCTGCAAACGGACTTTTATGGAGATGATGACCGAGTGCATGTAGTGAGCGGCAATATCTCAGCACTCTTTAATAAAGGGTTAAATAACCTGCGTGATCCCATGCCCTTGCGTTTTGACCCCAATAAGATAGCTTCCATTACTATTGCAAAAACAGACACCGCCCCCCTGGAGCTGACCAGAAAGGATGACAAGAGCCCCTGGATGCTTAAAACGCAGAACAATACCGCTTTAGCTGAGCAGGAAAATGTAGCCAAACTTCTTGTCATGCTTTGCAGTATGGAGGCTACGCGCGTACAGGATAAAAAAGATGTAACGCAACCGGGGGCTCCGCAAATGAGCATTACCGTTAAAGACACGGACAATCAACAATCAACGTTATATCTTCACGACTCCGCCGGTGCTACCTGCTATGCCACCGTATCCGGTCGAGATGTCGTGTTTACCTTGCGCGCTGCTTCTAAATTAAAGAGAAAAGGTGGTTTTGCACCCATTGTGAACGCCGTATACAGCATGCCGGTTTTACCGGCAGAGGTTATGGCTGAACAGCGAGGGTTGAATGATATATATACAGATGATTTGCCCGTAGCCCTTGATGATTTACGTTCTAAGAAATTAGCAACATTTGATGAAAGAGATGTTGAATGCGTACTGATTCGCTCCCGTAATAGCAGGTATCCGCTCAGGCTGTGCCTTACCCCCGGCATCAAAGAAAGCAATACGCAGGACGCTTGGACGGTGGAGGCAGAGGGTAAACCTTTTATCGAGGCTGAGACAGATATTGTTCGCAACTTCCTTAAAGGGTTCCGCAGTATTCCGGTGGAGCAAATTGTTGAAGATTTGCCGACTGCAACAGATGCGGAATCCATGCAAAAACGCACAGCTCTTATCAGGAAACACGGATTATACAACCCTGATTACAGAGTATTCATTACGCCACGCACCTGCGCGTTCAGAACCAATGTTTACGGTGTAGACTTACCGCTGATTAAGGATAGACAAGTTAAAATCTTCTCTTTTGCCTTAAATCAAGACCCCGAGACAGGCGAATTCACCCGCTTGGCCATGGAAGAAAATGGCAACACCATTTACCGAGTCAGCCATAAGTTAACCAGGAACTTCTCCCTGATGCAGAATACTTGGAAAGCACGGAATCTGCTCAGTTTCCACATTTCTGAGCTTAAAAAGTTCACCCTGGATTACCAGCAATCCCCGCTCGTTATGGAGTATGAATCCGTTGCAGAATCTTGGAGCGGCACCTTGGGTGGCGTGGACGTTACCTCCAACATCAATCCCCACCGCGCTCATAACTGCGTGGATAGATTACGCAAAATTAAAGTGAGAGAATGGCTCGACCCCTACGATGCGGATGCCTTGGAAAAACTGCAAACCCCGGTATTCCGTTTAATCGTAGACTTGGAAAAGGTGGACTATTCTGAAGCAGAGGCAATCATTACAGATGCTGAGGAACTGGGCCACCAAAATTTAGATGAGAACGGCAATTACCGGCAAGATGCCGCAGCTGCCGTATTGGATGATGACTCTGAGCTTGCTGATAAGTTCCGCGATTTGGCTTTCAATGAACGGCCCTTGCAGGAGCAGACATATACCATTGAGATTGCTCCGGTTAACAATTACGATGATAAGCCGATGTTCTATGGCAGAATCAAGGAGACGGGGCAGCTTTTTCTCATTAATTTTGAAGATGCCCAAAGCTTGGGGTCTTCCCCGTTGGAGGGCAATGTGCAGTTGATGCAGACAGAACAATAAATCTGAACATATCATATATGTGGGTTTGGAAAAAAACGATCTATAAAACACACGAGGCTGAGTGGCAGGAACGCATGGCAGATATCCCCGGGACTGTGTTTTCTGAGAGCTTTCATGCAGAGCGAGTCAATGTGGATGTCTATACGGAAAAAGAGGATGAAGTGCTCATTCTTCAGGCCTGCTATGGTGGTAAGACGGAGCAAGTGAATACTGTCGATTGGGTTGCTGCTACGGCCCCGGAGAATACGCCACCCCTCATTATCAGAGACAAATTGGTAATTTCTGCCAGTTCC
The DNA here is from genome assembly GCA_017399165.1 of Akkermansia sp. Taxonomy (GTDB): domain Bacteria; phylum Verrucomicrobiota; class Verrucomicrobiia; order Verrucomicrobiales; family Akkermansiaceae; genus Akkermansia. The sequence goes on along the minus strand of JAFQEF010000022.1, from coordinate 69,012 downwards.
GACAAAGCGGTGCTGGAGGAACTGTCAGCAAAATATCCGGGGCGCATTATTCTCACGTTCCCCGCAGAACGCGCTTTCGGCACGGGTAATCACGCTACAACATCAACCTGCCTGCGCATGTTGTGTGATGAGGTAAAAAGCCGCAATGGGGACTGGAACCTTACAGACATAGGTTGCGGCACAGGCGTACTGGCATTGGCCGGCGTGCGTTTGGGGGCAACACATGCCCTCAGCTTTGACTTTGACCCCATTGCCGTGGAGGTAGCAGCTAAAAATATTGCCCGTAATGGTGGTGCAGACAATTTAAAATTGTTTCAGGCAGATGTTTTTGAGTGGGCACCGATGGAGGAAGAGAAAGCAGATATTGTATTGGCCAACCTGTTTTCTACCGTACTCATGCAAGCTTTCCCCCGTTTGAAAGCTGCACTCAAGGGCAAAGATAGTGTGTTGATTATCTCGGGTATCCTGCATACGCAGGCAGAGGAAACATTACAGGCTGCGCAAAAAGAAGGCTTAAAAGTATTGAAGACCGTTACCAGAGGCAAATGGACCACGGCTAAACTTTGTATTGCATGAACATACTCGCCATAGAAACATCTACTCCGACAGCATCTCTTTGTTTATCTCAAAACGGTGTTGTTACTTACTCCACGGAATGGACGACTCCGAGGAATCATGATGCCTACTTGTTCCCGGCCTTGCAAGAGGCTATGAATAAACTGGGGGATACAAGCCCGGATTTGATTCTCATCGGCGCAGGCCCCGGCAGTTATGGTGGTGTACGCGTTGCATTGGCTGCAGCTGTCGGCATTTCCACCGTAAAGGGGTGTGATACAGTGGCCATTTGCTCATGGCTGGGGTTGGCAGCACCCGGCATCGGCATCATATCCGACGCCAAACGAGGCGGCTGGACCCTGTTACGCCCGAGCGGCGATATCTGTGTGCTGACGCTTGAACAATTAAAAGAGGAACAGGCAAACGGCCTGAAGATTGCTACCATTGAGGAGGCAGCCTTGGTGAATAAGCATGAAATATCCGTTCTCTGCAGCTCCCTCAAACCAACGGCAAACGGACTCATTCAAGCTTGGAGTACACTGACTCAGGAGCAGAAAGATAAATTAAAAGCAACCCCGCCTGAGCCCATCTATGTAAGGCCGCCTCATATTACAGAAGCTAAACGCAAACCTTGGGAGATATAAGTCTGACAACATGAGTGAGGAAATTATACACACTTGCCAGCGTTGTGGCGCATGTTGCCGATGGGAGGGCGATGTATGCGTAACAGATGAGGATATCACCGCCATTGCTCAGTTCCTCGGTATGACGGAGGAGGATTTCATCGACCAATACTGTCGGTTGCAACGCAACAGGCGCGGTTTATCCATTATAGATGCAGAGGATGGAGCCTGCATCATGCTGACGGAAACCGGCTGCCGTATTCAACCTGTCAAACCGCAGCAATGCAAGGACTTTCCCTATAAATGGAACTTTCCGGGGTGGGAAACACGGTGTCCCGGTGCCGGCAAAACCTCCGCCAATTCAATATAATGCTCCAGGATTTGATACAAAAAATCCGCAAAAGAATGCATCAATGCGGGGTTTTATTGCTCAGGTTTCGCAATAAAGTAACCGGGGCTCTCACCAAAGAGCCCACACGTTTAGCCGCAGGTGATGAGTCCAGACGCGCGCATGCAGCAGTGGTGGTAGACCTGTTTGCTACCATTATGGCTCAGGTAGAAGGCATTGGCATGGAGGACATGGATACCACCATGGACATGCTGCGTTACGATTTCCCCAATGTTGAACATAGCTGGCTGGCAGAGCGCTTTCAACAGGCTTATACCGCAGAGCTTTCCTTGTCTACGGTGCTTTCTGTTGCCTGTGCAAACCGCACGCAGGCAGAGCGAATGGCTCTTGCCTTGGAAATCCTTACCATGCTTTTTCGCGTGGGTGGAGACTTTACCAACCCAACGCTGTTTGACAAGGTAACAACGGGGTTAAATCTCCCGGGGCAAGCTCAATTACTGGAGAAACTAATCCACTCCCCCGGTCTGTTAGCCCCTGCTCCGCTGGAGGTATTGCGTTTCTCAGGGGATGTAGCTTATGCCAATGTAACACTCTCCGACAAAGATAAAATAATACGTTTTCGCGCCATTAACTGTGCGCATGTCTTATTAATTGTCAATGATGCTTCTTCTGCTCTGCCGCTTCATGGCAGAATCCTGCATAAAGGGGATATCCAGATACTTTCTCCCGGGCAACATATAGAATTGCACGGGGGTAAATTGAGTTACAATACTATACGTTCACTGATTCAAGCTCAATACACTAATGCCTCTTTTGCTGCTTTCTTGCATTGTGATAATGATGAGGTGTATGTATCTCGCCATCGGAGAAAAAACTGCATCGCAAAACTCAAGTTCGGGGTGCATGTTGAAATTGAAGTGCTCCGAAAAGATGCAGAGATTCGTTTGGATGGGGAGTTGTTGGCAGAGAACAGCACCATTTGCACCTCTTACTACACCCCCTTTACCGTAGCGGGGCTCGGTCCCTATTGCTTGGCAGAGCTGCATGGCCTGGAAAACCCGGGAAAAAGCTTTCAGCTGGACCCGGAATGCCGCCGCCTACTTGTTACCAATTTACCCTATGTCAACAAAAGCGGCGCTCTGATGCTGACCCCCGGCTTGGCACCGGGATGCGTATTTGAGGTAGGTTATTCCAAGGTTACCGGAGTTGGTGAGTTCCGATTTATTGAAGGCATGCGCCATGCCATCAAAATTAACGGCAACCCGTTAAAGGAGAATATCGTTGCTTTGTCCGATGGCGATTTAATTGCTCTTGGTCACTTGCAACAGTTGAGATGCAGATTCACAGCAGGTGTGCTGGACGAAGAAACATCTCTTATCAACCGATTAAAGGTCACGGGCTTAACACGAGATTTCGTGCGCGCCGGGCGCGTGGTGGATAATATAGACTTTTTCCTTAAGCGCGGCGAAATGGCTTGTATACTGGGCCCCAGCGGCTCCGGTAAAAGCACCCTGCTAAACATGTTGTCGGGGCATCTCTCCCCCTCATTCGGCTCCATTCACTATAACAATGAACGTCTTACTCCACATTCCACGGCACTGAGAAGACACATTGCCTTTATTCCCCGAGAGGATATACTGGAGGAGACGATGACCGTCGGAGAACATGTATACCAATCCTCCGTGTCACGCAGACCACGCCTCACGCATGCAGACCGCATGCGCCGCGTGCAAACAGTGCTCAGCTTTGTCGGGCTCTCGCGGCTCATTGACCGCCGAGTCGGCAAAAAAGGTGAGCGTACGTTGTCTGATGGTGAACGCACTCGCTTGAATTTGGCGTTGGACCTCACCTCTACCTCCGAGGTATTCTTGATAGATGAGCCGATTAGTGGTCTGGCATCCGTCGATGCCGAGCAGATTATTGACACACTTAAATATATGTCTACGGGGCGCATTCTGATATGCACCCTGCACCGTCCCTCTCAAACAATCCTGAACAGGTTTGATAAGGTGATGGTACTCAATAGCCATGGACAAATGGCATTCTGGGGCACCCCTGCAGAAATGAAAGATTACTTTCAGCATGCCGCTAGAGAGCTCTGTCTGCATGTTTCAAGAGAAGCTGTATCCGCAGGTGGTGCAGAATATGCTTTTGAAGTAATGTCTGCCCCCTTTAAGCGTCTGGGTAACAATAAACTGCCCAATGCAGATTTGTGGCAAGAGCGCTTTGAAAAACACCAGTACAGCAAACAGCGCAAAAAAGAGGAAGATGAGCCGCAGCCTAAATCCATACCTCCCCTCCCTCGGCGATCCGTTGCAGAACTGTGGAGATTGTTCAAATTATGGATTATGCGCACTTTTATAGGACGCATCCGCAGCAGAATGAGCATGTACGCCCTCCTGCTGGAGGCTCCCATCCTGGCATTACTCATAGCCGGTACCCTGCGTGCAGCCTCAACAGAGGAGTATCTGTTTTATTATTCATTGCATATTAATGAATACTTATTTCTCTCTCTGGTATTGGCCATGTTCTTCGGGCTGACAGACTCTGCCTGCGAAATCATCAGAGACCGCAACCTCATTCGGCGAGAAAGCAATTACAAAATGTTCATACCGGGGTATTTACTGGCAAAGATTCTGGTGCTTACCGGCATAGCTTCGCTGCAATGCGCCCTGTATTTATGGGTAAGTAATCATATTCTGGAAATTCAAGCCATGTTCTGGCCGCATTTCGGGATAATGACCCTCACCGCGTTCATTGGCATTGCCTTGTCGCTAATGGTTTCTTCCTTAGTACGCTCCGAAAAAACGGCTCTTAATATCGTTCCACTTCTGTTAGTGCCTCAGATATTATTAGCCGGTGCGTTGATTCGCTTTGAAGAAATGAATGAGTTTTGCCCGGAAGCCCCCGGTTTCATACCTCAGTGTGTTACCAATACACTGAGCAAATTAAGGCATCGAGTCGCGTATCAAAACGAGGAAACCCATGAGATTTCCTCAAAACCCATTCCTCTCATTGCAGAGCTGTGCCCGTTGCGTTATGCTTTTGAAATGATGTTTGTAACACAGGCCAATTACAACCTGTGGGAGATTGAATATACTCAAATTGAAGAGCACCGTAAAGAACTGCGAAACGAGCTAAATCAAGCAAAACAAAGCTTAATCCAAGCTTCTACGAAAGAGGAAAAAGAAATAGCAGAAAAGCGCTATTCTCAGCTCAGCAATCATATTCGTTTGGTCAATAATGCAGTACTCTTATTAAACTCCGCTGCTGATTCGTCAGATGAAGCAAAAGACGTGTTGCGATTGTCTCGCAAGGCAGCACTTACGCATAATGAGGAATTATTAAAGGAAATTGAAAGCAGATTCGATGGCACGGGGCACGCTGTAGAGTCCTATTTCACCAATCAAAAAATCATGGAACTGCGAGAGGGTGTTAACCTTGCCAGAAAAGATAACCGCATCTCTGAGAACAGGGGCTTCTTCCTTGCCCCGCGTCAGGCAAGAACCTTCAGCGGCATGGACCACAGAACGGAGGAAGGTTCTGTATCCACCTTAGCCAGAAACACATTTTACCTTTTCATAATGGGATTATGCCCCATATTGGTTGCAGCATGGCGATTAAGACGCATTTGCCGCTCTGGTTAATGGAGATTTAATTAACAATTCTTGTCTTTTCTCTTGGCAATCATTATTCAAATATGCTATAATCAGCCTGCATGAGAACCGCAGATTGCAAAAGAACCACGGGTGAAACAGACATATCTTTAAAACTTAATCTGGATGGCACAGGTCAAGCAGGCATCCGGACCGGGCATGCTTTTTTTGACCACATGTTGCATTTGCTGGCTCGTCACAGTCTTATAGACATGGAATTAAACGCAGTAGGCGATTTAGAGGTGGATGCTCACCACACTATTGAAGATACCGGAATCGTTATAGGTGATACCATTTTACGTGCCTTGGGAGACAAAAAGGGAATACACCGCTACGGCTGCGCTTATGTACCTATGGATGAAACCCTTTGCCGCTGTGTCATCGATATCTCTAACAGACCGTATTTAGAGTTCCGCGCACCGCAGGGTGCTGCAGATGCCCCTAATATGCCGCTTTCCCTCACGGTGGAGTTCTGCCGCGCCATTACCAACAATTTGCGTTGCAACCTACACATAGAAGTATTTTACGGGATGGATGGTCACCACATTGCGGAGGCTGTATTTAAGAGCTTGGCTCATGCATTGCGTCAGGCCATAGAGCAGGATCCCCGCACAGCCGGCCTGATTCCCTCCACCAAAGGTGCCCTTTAAACCTATACATATCATGAATAAGCTAGGCATTATAGACTACGGCGCAGGTAATCTGGCCAGTGTATGCAATTCTTTTCGTGCCATTGGTGTGGAAGGGAAGCTTGTTCGTACTCCTGCAGATTTAACAGACATTACCCACCTCGTATTGCCGGGGGTCGGCGCATTTGGTGATTGTGCAGCAGCACTCCGCAAACAGAATCTGGCAGAGAGCATTTGTCAATGGATATCTCAGGATAAGCCGTTCCTCGGTATTTGCATCGGGTATCAAATCCTCTTCGAAAGCAGCGATGAGACCCCCGGGGCTCAAGGACTAGGTGTTTTTAAAGGTCATGTTCGTAGATTTGCCGATAACGGACTGAAAATTCCGCACATGGGGTGGAATGCCGTTACCCCATTGCGTGCAGAAGCCCCCATATGGACAGACATGGGAGAATCCCCCTATTTCTACTATGTTCACTCTTATTATCCCGTTCCGCAGGATAAAGGCCTCATAGCAGCCACCAGCTCATACGGGGATACCTTTGCTGCAGCTGTTATCAAGGGGCGCGTCATTGCAACGCAATTTCACCCCGAGAAAAGCCAAGTTCAGGGGCTGCGATTACTTAAAAACTTTCTTACCTTATAACACACCGTGAAAACTCTCGATCGCTACATTCTCAAACAATTGATGGCTGTTACCTTTTTGGGGGTAATGTCTCTCACTCTCTTAATGTTGCTGGGGCAATTATTTAAGGAACTGCATAGCCTTTTGGTAGAAAGCGGCGCGCCACCCACCATCGTTATAGATTTCATTTTGCAGGTTATCCCCTTCTCCCTTACCTTTACGGTGCCTTGGGGCTTTTTAACAGCCGTATTGCTGGTGTATGGGCGTTTGGCCGCAGATAATGAGCTTACCTCCATGCGCATGGCCGGATTAAGTCTGTGGCGCTTAAGTGCCCCGGCCATCGGGCTGGGCGTCGCGTTGTCTGCTCTGTGTTACTACATTAACATTGAGGTTGCGCCTCAAGGAAAAAACGCCATGACTGAGCTTGTGCTCAAGGCTGCCATGGATAATCCTAAAAACTTGTTGAATGCCGGTCAAGGAGCTACCAGATTAGATGGTGTTTATTTGTATACAGAGGGTAAAACACCGGATAAACTGTTGGGCGTACACCTTTACCCTATCGAAAAAAGCGGCAAAGCCAATTCCATGGGCATGGGCGGATTCTCGGCAGCGCACGCAGAGTCTGCTACTATCGGCGAGTTCGATCTGAATTCCCGCATTTTAAATCTTACGCTTTACAATGTTACCATTGAGCAAAAGGAAGATGGTGGTGAAATTATTAACAGACTGACAACGGCAGAGCTGCCTTTACAGGTGCATGTCCCCATTCGCACGCACCGAAAGATGAAATCCAACCGTTTTACCAACGCTGAGATTGCGGAGCTGTTAGAACATTGGGAGATAGTGCGCCACACAAAACCGGAGGTGATGGAGAAGTTCTCTAAATTGGCCTCTCAAAAAGCACCTTTCCCCTGTGCCTCAAACTTGTGGGATGCCGCCGTGGCCGAAAGCAAATTTTATCATGGCAGCATGACTAAAAAGAATGAACGCGAGTTCCGTACGGAGGGTGTACAACGAGCATCCTTTGCCTGTGCCTGCATAGTGTTCTCTCTTATTGGTGTACCCTTGGCCATTACTGCACGTCGCCGTGATACCTCCACGGGATTCGCCATAGGTATTATGGTGGCGGCATTGTACTTTGTCGCCCTGGTGTTCTGCGAAACATCCCGCAAATCCGGTGGCATTACACCCTACATTGTACTGTGGCTTCCCAATGTTTTAGGTATAGCATTTGCTATTTGGCAACATGCCAAAGCTAAATACAGAGGTTGACATGCGCCTTATTTTATCAGCCATAGCCTTAATTTTGACAAGTGCGTGTACTTGGCAGAGCCCGAATATCGAGGCACCGGCCATTCCCGCTCCCTCCGAGTATGTAACAAGAGAGCAAGCCATTCAAACGGCCAATGCCTATATCGGGTTGCAGTGGTATGCCTCTGCTCGTCACCGTATGCATGGGGAGGCCCCCGACGGGCAATGGGTTGATACCCCGGATGCCGCTGCAGCCGCCTCCTTAGGATCTTCCATGTGGTGGAAACACGGGTATAACACAGGCATGCCGTATAAATGGGGCGGCTTTGATACCCCTCAACAATTCGTACAACGTCTTCATCAAGATACCGTTGTATACGCCGGAGATTATGCTTCTACCGCAAAAGTAGCCGGAGGCGACGATGCTGTAAGCCAATATGCAGCCGGTATTGACTGCTCCGGCTTGGTTTCACGTTGCTGGCGTTTGCCTCGCCCGTATTCCACAAGAGAATTAGGCGCACTCTGCACCCCCTTGCCCGATTTTTCAGCACTGCAACCGGGTGATATAGCCTTAAAACCCGGTGTACATGTGATACTGTTTGTCGAGTGGGCAGATGCAGAGCACGCCTCATTTTACGCCATAGAGGCGGGTGGCGTGCCTCACTGGAAATGCTACCGCTACAGAATCAGCCTTAACACCCTCAAAAGGCTTGGCTATACCCCGCAGCGTTACAAAAACATCCGCTGAGGTTTCCCCTTCACGGCCGATGCATTGGGTTCTGCGTATCGTACACCCAATCCGTATGAGCCATGCCGGCATCGAATGAAGCCCTGCAACTTACGCAGCTCAAGGCCACTGCTGTAATGATTATTAATTTAAGAGTAGTCATAGGCACACAGATTATCCTGCTGCACTTCCTTTGTCAATCTAAAAGAAAAACCCTTTCCGCGTATCACACGGAAAGGGTTTTTCTTAAATATTTTGCAGGGATTAGGGCTTCACAACGGAAGCAAGCACCACCGTGCCGTTGAACGGAGTCGTTACATCGGCAGGGAGCTCAACCTGAGCCAAGCGGAAGGACTCACCCAGCTTAACGGCGCTGATGTCGCCGGAAATGCAGCAGGGGATATTCTTAACGGCGCACTTAACAGGCATCTCATGCACAATCTGGTGTACAACACCACCCATGCCCACACCCACGGGAGTACCCGTAAGCTTAACGGCAACCTTGGTCTTAACCACGGTGTCGGGGGTTACGGCCTCAAAATCCAGGTGCGTAGTAGCGTCGGTCAGGAAGCAGCGCTGTACATCCTTAACCATGGCCAATACCTCGGAGCCATCGAGGTTGAGCTTAACGAGAACACTGTCGGAATCGGCAGCGTTGAGGAAAGCACGAACATCAGAAAGCTTAGCCTGAACATTGATGTTGCCCTCAACGGCAGGTCCGTAAATCACGCCGGGTACAAAGCCCTGAGCGCGCAGTGCATTGAGCTTACCGGTGCCGGTAACCTCGCGCTTCGTTACATTAAGTGTAAGAGTTGTCATAATGATGAAACGATGTTTTGAAATTGTGTTTATTGGAGTTCTTCCGACGTCGGTGCGCGGTATGTCACCCGCCGGGCTGGTCTCACCCTACCACAAGGCAAGGTGGGCGCAAAGAATGCCATTTTTGTTAAGAAATGTCAAGCGAAATTTCATAGCAATCAAAAAAAAGCATTGATTTTTCATAAAAAACTGATAGATTAACGGCAGCATGAGACGTTTATCCACCCTTTCCCTGCTCGGACTTTGCTCCCTCTTGTTTGTATCTTGTCAAAACAGGTTACAATCGGAAAGCGGGCTGTATAATGTAGAGTTACAGCACAACATCAAAGTGCCGGTAAAAGGATATTGGACTTGGGGTAAAGGGAATCCTTATGCATCTCACCAATCGGGGCGTATCTACATACACCCCATGGATATTTCAAAAATCAGCAAATCAGACCCTGAAGCAGCACCCATCATGGCCATTCAAATGCAGGACTACTTAACACAAGCCATTGCTGCTGCACTTCAAGAATCAAACAAGGTAAACGGCACAGATTGGAGACTCACCGCGAATCCTGCGGAGTCAGATGTTTGCATTCACACGGCACTGGTAGATTTTCGGCGTCAGCGTCCGGCATTAAAAGCAATCAATGCCGTGGGTGGTCCTTTGGTTGATATACCCGGTGTATCAAATGTCATAGGGTACGTGGCGAATGGCAACGTCTCCATAGAATGCACCATGAGAGACACCCGCACCGGGCAGCTCCTGATGGCGTTCAAAGATGCTAACCGCAAAAAAATACGTTTGTACAGCAAACACGCCTACACCTACACCGGCAATGCGGATGCCAACCTTAAAGAATGGGCCGCAGTATTAGCAAGGGTGATACGTGCCTCTGCCCATGATAAATTGCACAACTCCACCTTTCAAAAACAAATTGAGGAGAAAAGCTACTGGGATGCCTTCTCCCAAAGAGCTTACCGAGAGATACCGGATTTGGAGGAAATAAATGCGTGGGAAGCCATTGAATCCTGAAGTCATACCGTTAGAACAACGCCTTATGGCGTATCTTCGTGCCCCCGGCTATGAGGCGCAGGATGCCTCGGCCATAGCCCGTGGCATGGGTATATGCACCCAAGAGCGCACTGCTCTACGAGCTTTATTAAAAGAATGGCAGCAAAACGGTAAACTTGTACGGCTGAGGCAAGCGCGATTAGTGTTGCGTGCCGCGGCAGAGTCCCCGCTCATTGGTAAAATCAAGCAATTACCCAAAGGTAAATTATTGTTTATCGCCAATACGGAGGGACAACAAGAGTTAAAACGTTTGTCGGATGACGCCTCCGGTGCCCTCATTGAATTACCTGTACAAGCGCATAGGGATGGCGGTGCTATGGATGGTGATACCGTGCGTGTGACGTTGAGACGCAATGCACCACGCGCGTTCGGGCGGCGCAGGGGGAATCCTCAACAAACGGATTTAACGCTGGAGGTAAGGGTGGATGAAATTCTGGAGCGTCGCCGCGACACTTGGGTTGGCATTTATCGTACCGGCGGCAGATACGGTTATATGGAGGGGGATGGCAAAACAGCACCTCAAAGAGTACGCATTACAGCCCCTGCTCCACCTAACCTGCTCTCCGGCATGGCCATAACGGTCAACATTGAGAGTTACCCCATCGGCAAGATGGATGCCACCGGCACTGTGCAAAGCGTACTGGGCTGGCCGGATGACACGGGGGTAGATATTACCACCATCATGCACCGCTATTCGCTCAAGGATACTTTTCCGCCGGAGGTGCTGAACGAGTCTGAGCAGCTTCCGCAAGCAATACCGGCAGAGGAATACACCCGAAGAGACGATTGGAGACAGCAGCATGTTTTCACCATAGACCCGGCTACGGCTCGTGATTATGATGATGCCATTAGTGTAAAAAACCTCAGCAAAGACAGCTGGGAGCTGGCCGTCCATATTGCGGATGTCAGCTATTACGTAAAGCCGGGCAGTGCGTTGGATGCAGAGGCGCGCCTACGGGGCAATTCCACCTATTTGCCGGACCGCGTATTACCCATGTTACCACCCCGCCTGTGCGATGACCTTTGCTCTTTACGCGCCGGGGAGGACAGATTAACCAAACTGTGCCTCATGCGCATCAACCGCAAGGGCGAGGTGTTCCGCGCAGAATTCCGCAACGCCGTTATACGCTCTGCATGCAGGCTGGATTACGGCACCGCTTTGGCGGTTATTGAAGGGCGCGGTAGCAGCGGGTCTGAAACAACGGATGCCGCCCTGTTAGAGGCTCATAAACTGGCATGCATATTACGTAAACGCCGCATGGCTCAAGGAGCGCTCGATTTAGAGGTACCGGAGCTCAATTTAATGCTGAATAACCGGGGAGAGGTCACGGATATCGTTACAGAACGCAGTGATGCCGCTCACCAAATGATTGAGGAGTTTATGCTGGCAGCCAATGAGGCTGTAGCCCATAAGCTCACCGCCACGCTGACACCGGCTGTATACCGCGTGCATGAAGAGCCGGATCCCGCTAAACTTCAAAATTTTGCAGAACTGGCTCGCAGTTACGGCATAAAAGTAGGTAGCCTCAACTCTCGAGAGGAGCTCTGCCGCGTAGCTTTGCAAATTCGCGGGCATGAGGATGAGCAGATACTGACTACCGCCTTGCTCCGCTCCATGATGCGCGCCCGCTATGCCACACAGCCCATGGGGCACTTTGGTTTGGCTAAATCGGACTACTGCCATTTTACCAGCCCCATACGCCGCTATGCAGACCTATTGGTACACCGCGGGTTTGACCGCTTGGTGTTCGGTAAAAATGCGAGTGTGCACTTGCCTTCTATGGGGCAACTCATTGCTACGGCAGAGCATATTTCTGAAACGGAGCGCAACTCTGCCGCTGCAGAAAACGAAGCAAAACAGACAAAACTGGCTCAATACCTAGCTAACGAATGTGACAAAGACTCCCCCCGCGTTTGGACCGGCTTTATTACCGATGCCTACCCGCAGGGAGTATCTGTAGAAATACCCGCCCTGCAAATGAAAGGATTTGTAGGAGGGGAAGAGCTGGAGAATGCATATGGCAGCCGTTGGTATTTTGAACGCCATACCCGCCGATGGTCCTCTACGGATGGTCAATACCTATTACCGGGCAGCGAGCTACAACTCATCCCCTGCAATGTGGATATCGTTTCCCGCTTTGTTGATTTTCGACCTGCGGCGGCATCAAAAATCGAATCTTAACCCGGCCCGTATCTCATGCAATCCGTATTTCGGGGCGGTCACCTTCGGGCAATGGCGTTCCCATTCATGGTGTACGGCAGGCTGAGCCGTTGAATTGCTGAACTGGTACCCAATCTCCAAACTGGTGTGGTCCGTCAATTGGTAATTTAACCCGGCATAAGCTGCATATTTAAAGCCTAAATCATTTTCCTCTTGCTCCGGCTCACTGTAGTATTCATCGTCATACGGGTCATAGCGAACATCTTGTGGGTAATAATCCAATGCCAAGGTCTGAAAATCAAGCCCGGCTTTAACGCCTAATGCGAAAGATAATCTCTCCGTAACGGGTACTTGCAAACGGTATCCCACCATCAATGCAAAGGTGGAGCGGTCATACTCATACGCAAAATAATGCGGGTGATGCCGTCCCGGCAACCATTGCTCCACATCATCACCGCCGCTGCCTATGGTGAGCCCGATTGTTAATGCGTTGTAGTTATTTAAGTAATATGCGTACTCCACATCAAATAGTATCATGTTTGTATCGTACAGCTCTTTTTCGCCTTCCGTGCTGATACCACCGCCTACATTTACAGCAAGTTGATGCACACTCCGCTCATCATTATATGTCTGCATCGTTATCTGCTCGGGGTATACGGGCTCCGCCTGCGGCGCCTCCGTTGCGCCTACTACACCACCCAGCATCCCAACCATTATTCCGATTGTTTTATTCATAGAATCTATATGTTTTTGATAAATATACACAAAACTCAACATCTTTACAAGTGTAAATAAACGCATTTTTGTCATTTTTTACTTAAAGATATTGACAATTCCTATTAAAATGATATAAATAAACCAACAACCGAAAGGATAACAGATATGAAAAAAGCACTCTATATCACCTTAATTGCAGTATTAGCCCCTGTGCTTCATGCCGACGAGCCGTACAATCACCCGCAAAGGCAAGTATTGAGAGCAGCCCGTAGTGGAGATGCCGCACTTAAAGCCCTACTGAAACAAGGGGTAAACATCAATGCAACCGACAACGATGGAGAGACGGCATTGATGGAGGCGGCAGACAGTCGCAATGCGGAGGCTGTACGCGTATTGATAGCCAATGGCGCCAATGTCAACGCAGCAGATGAGGATGGCGAAACAGCCCTCATGATTGCCGCAGATGAAGGCAACGTAGAAGCCGTGCGTATACTTATTGAGGCGGGAGCCAACCTCAACGCCCGAGATGAAGACGGCGAAACAGCATTGGACAAAGCGCTCGATGAACGCAACCACCAAGTAGTGGAACTGCTGCGCGCTGCCGGAGCCCGCTGATAGATGCAACTCCATGATTCCCCACGGCCCGACAAAAATGTCGGGCTGTTTTGCTGCCTAACAATTTGAAAATTAGATTTGACGGAATGCACATGAGGGGGTATAAGTAAGGCCGCTAATAGAACACCCCTTGAGTAAAAAAATGAAAGAGATTATCATATACAACATCATTGCAGCTACACTGGCTGCTGCCGTACTAATACCATTGGCCGCCGCCTCAACAAACTCTTATGCCTCCCAAAAGGAAGAGGTATACCATGCAGCACGCGGCGGCGGTGACAAATTGCGTAGTATTCTGGCAGAAGGCATCAGCATCAACTCCATAGATGAAAGTGGCAGCACGGCCTTAATGGAGGCTGCAGAGCGTAATAAGGAAGATATTGTACGCGTGTTGGTAAACAACGGTGCTAATGTAGACATGCAGAACGAGCAGGGCGAAACCGCCCTTATGATTGCAGCAGAGTCAGGGGCAACAGAAATCGTATCCCTTTTGTTGGATGCTAATGCAGACCCCGACATTCGAGACAGAAAAGGAGAAACAGCCCTGCAAAAGGCAGAGGAAAAAGGGCACAGTGATACCTCCGGCGTTATTGGTAGGGCCGGTGGGCATTGATGTTTAGCCAAAGCACCTTATGAGCGTTGCCAAATGGCTCCGTTTACATCGGTAGGCATGCGCCAATCCCCACGCGGAGAGAGCGCAATAGTGCCCACCTTGGGGCCATCCGGCACGCAGGTGCGCTTAAATTGCTGCGTAAAGAAGCGCCGCAGGAACATGCGCAGCGTGCTCTCAATCAAAGGCTCCTCATATTCACCGGCAAAGGCATGCAAGGCTAATGCTTTCAACTTAGCAGGTTCTGCCCCATATTTAATGAAATGATAAAGGAAGAAATCATGCAAATCATACGGCCCGAGGATTTCCTCCGTCTTTTGATCAATCTTACCATCGTCAGAGGGCGGTAACAGCTCCGGGCTCACCGGGGTTGCATTAACATCCCTCAACACCTCTGCCAATGCGGGGGCTGATATAGTAGCGGTATATTCTATCAGACAACGTATGAGGGATTTGGGGATAGAGCAGTTGACCCCGTACATACTCATATGGTCGCCATTGTAGGTGGCCCAGCCGAGGGCAATCTCGGAGAGGTCGCCCGTACCCACTACCATACCACCTGTTTTGTTGGCCAAGTTCATGAGCAATTTGGTTCTCTCACGAGCCTGTACATTCTCGTAGGTATTGGTGCGCAAGGCGGGGTCAAAGTCCAAATCCTTAAAGTGCAGCAGGCAGGCTTCTTTGATATTAACCTCCTTAAAGTTACACCCCAAAAGCTTAATCATCTTTACAGCATTGTTGTAGGTGCGCCCGGTGGTGCCGAACCCGGGCATGGTAATGGCTAAAATGCAGTCATTGCTACGCCCGAGCAATTTACAAGCACGGTCACACACCAGCAAGGCCAAGGTGCTGTCCAACCCGCCGGATACGCCTATTACCAGCGTTTTTGCATAGGCACACTCTATACGCTTTGCTAACGCTGCGGCCTGTATATTGAGGATTTCTTCACAACGGCTTGCAGCAATTTCCGGATCCGGCACAAAGGGGCGCGGCGGCAAATACGCATATTTCAAATCGCAGCTCTGGGCATCTATATGGCACTGCACGCAGCGAGGCTGTGGCCACTCCGCCTGCAATAAATTATCACAGAAATTGCTCTCACTCAGGCGGGCTGCACCCAAACGCTGCATGTCAACATCTGCATATACCATGCTGAGCTCTCGTGCATACGGTTCATTTTGTGCGGCAAGGCGTCCGTTCTCCGCAATCAGGGCATAGCCACCGCACACGCCGTCTTGCGTACTT
Organism: Akkermansia sp.; assembly: GCA_017399165.1. Classification (GTDB taxonomy): domain Bacteria; phylum Verrucomicrobiota; class Verrucomicrobiia; order Verrucomicrobiales; family Akkermansiaceae; genus Akkermansia. Next base: position 53,373 of record JAFQEF010000022.1, on the reverse strand, counting down.
TCGTGAACCCCGGCACCCACATGCACATACGCAGCAATACAGCTGCCACTACGTGCCGCAATGAGATTACGGTTATACTCACCACGTCCGGCTATGGATATTGCCGCAGACGGATTCAGTATAACGCGAGCCCCCTGCATGGCTAAACGGGTGGAGGGTGGCAACAGGGCGCCAGCATCATCGCCAATTTCAATGCCGAACTTGAGCTCATCATCCACCTCAAAAATCAAATCGGTACCAACAGGTATGCGGAAACAGTCTCCGAACAACGCTACCTCGGTACGAGTAAGCATGGCGGCGGGAGAAAACTGACGGCGCTCGTAGCTCTCTCTTTTATTAGGTATAATGCTCTTGGGGACAAAACCACGCACAAAACCGCCCTGCACCACGGCAGCCACATTAAACAGCTTATCATCCAACAACAACGGCAAACCTACAATCGACACAATGGGTAATTGTGCCGTTTCGTTGGCAAAACGGGTTAACCCGGCCTCCGCAGCCTTTAACAAAGCGGGCTGAAAAAACAAATCCGCACAAGAAGCGGAGGTAATACACAGCTCGGGAAAACACACTACGGCCCCCCCCTGCGCTGCCGCTTGTTCCGTTGCTGAGATAAGCTCTGTTGTGTTAAATTCTACGTCCGCCACGCGCACGCGCGGAACCGCCGCAGCCAGTCTATGATAACCGTATGTGCTCATTTCACCGCCTATTCTGCCATATTATTGTAAAAAGTCAATCAAAATACAGGCGGATTTTGTGTGCTAAAGCCCTTGCCACGCTTGGCACTGTGTGGTAGAATACAGCCATGGCAAAGACAAGTAGCAAAGAGGTAGTGCGCGAACTGGTGGCCTTGATGATCGCTCATGGTGTAACCCGCTGTGTGTTGTGTCCGGGTAGCAGAAACGCCCCCATCTGTGCTACCTTGGAGGCTTGCGACAATATAGAATGCAGACTGGTAACGGATGAACGCAGTGCCGGGTTCGTAGCCTGCGGCTGGGCTATGCAAACACAGGCAGCTGTTGCTGTTTGTGTTACCTCCGGCTCTGCCGTATTAAATCTACACCCTGCTGTAGCGGAGGCCTCCTACCGTAACATTCCGCTGCTGGTCATCTCCGCAGACAGACCTGCAGAATGGATTGGGCAGCAGGATGGACAAACGATACCTCAGCCGAATGTGTTCGGGCCGCTGATTCGCATGAGTGCCGCGCTGCCGGAATATGACCCTGAGGGATGGTACACAAACAGATTAATTAATGAGGCACTGCTGGAGCTCACCCACCGTGGCGGCGGCCCCGTTCATATCAACGTACCGCTTTGTGAGCCCTTGTTTGACACAACGGATGCCCCCCTGCCCATGCCACGCGTTATCCGCCGTACCGAGCTGGCACACATGACAGCAGATGAAGAACAAGAGCTGCTGGAAATTACGGCTGTATTACCCCGTCGCATGATTTTGATGGGGCAAATGGACAAAGCCCCGAATTTTCCGATAGAATTGACGGAAGATCACAGTTTTGCTTTGGTTGGGGAGCACCTCAGCAATTGCCCCACGGCAGATTGCACACGACCTGACACCCTGATTGGCCCTGACAGCGAGTTTCCGGATATTCCATCGCCAGATTTATTGATTACCATGGGCGGGGATATTATCTCCAAACGCCTGAAACGCATGTTGCGACAAAACCCGCCCACCGAGCATTGGCATTTGAGTGCAGACGGCAAGGTGTGTGATACATTTTGCTGTCTTACCCGTATTATTGAGGGAGATATCAGTGAATTGCTGGAGCTGTTGGGTGCATTTGCAGAGGAAGGTGATGAAAGCTACCGCCGTTTATGGCTTACCGCCCCCGCAGAGTTTAAAGCTCCGTATTGCGGCATGAGCTTGGTGGGAGATGTATTAACCGCCCTGCCCGAGCAAAGCGTGTTGCACCTGGGTAACAGCTCCGCCGTGCGCTATGCGCGACTCTTCCCCATACCGCAGGGCGTGCAGGTAGAGTGTAATCGCGGAGTAAACGGTATAGAAGGCTCTTTATCCACCGCCTTGAGCTATGCCATGGGGGATTCTCGCCCGCAGTTCCTCATCATCGGGGATCTGAGCTTCTTTTACGACATGAATGCCTTATGGCTAAACGGCATCACTGCCAATATGCGCATACTGCTACTCAACAACGGCTGCGGCGGTATCTTCTCAACCATAGGCGCACCGAATTGTGATTGCGTTAACGGCCCGCATGAAGCCACGGCAGAGGCATGGGCAACAGACCGCGGGTTTGAGTACCACAGCGTCAGCAATGCAGAGGATTGGGCTACTGCGCTGGATGCCCTCTTGAATCACCACAAACGCCCCGTGTTGGTGGAGGCCTTTACCGACAGTGAAAAAGATGCGCAAATCTTAAAAAACTTTTACAAAGAACATTGATTATGAAAAGAGAGTGGAAAACTATCAAACAATACGAGGAGATTCTTTTTGAGCAATACGGCGGCATAGCCCGCATTACCATCAACCGAGAGAGATATCGCAACGCCTTTACGCCGCTTACCACGGCGGAAATGAGCGATGCCCTGCGCCTGTGCAGAGAAATGCAAGATGTTTGTGTTGTTGTGCTTACCGGAGCCGGCGAGGTTGCTTTCTGTGCCGGTGGAGACATGAATGTGAAAGGATACGGCGGCTATGTAGACCAACAGGGTATCCCCCGACTCTCCGTATTGGATGTTCAAAAACAAATTCGCTCTCTGCCCAAACCGGTTATCGCGGCGGTTAACGGCTTTGCTATAGGTGGCGGACACGTGCTGCATGTGGTGTGTGACCTCTCCATCGCCTCTCAAAACGCCATATTCGGGCAAACCGGCCCCCGTGTCGGCAGCTTTGATGCGGGGTTCGGCTCCTCATACATGGCCCGATGCATCGGACAAAAAAAGACGCGTGAAATCTGGTTCCTGTGCCGCAAATACAACGCGCAGGAGGCTTTAGAGATGGGCTTGGTCAACAAAGTAGTACCCTTGGAACAACTGGAGGATGAATATGTGCAATGGGCAGAGGAAATGATGCAGCACTCCCCCATTGCCTTGCGCATGATAAAGGCCGGACTTAATGCCGAGCTCGACGGGCAAGCCGGTATCCAAGAATTGGCCGGGGATGCCACCATGCTCTTTTACATGTGCGATGAAGCACACGAAGGCTCACGCGCATTCTTGGAGAAACGCAAGCCGGACTTCTCGAAATATCCCAAGATGCCCTGATGCAGCTCATCGACACAGCTCCGCTGTTTGAGTTCCCGTTACGCATTGCGTTACAGTGGCAGCAACGGGTGCTGCATTTTCACACCCCTGCAACAACATCCCGCGGTGCGTTATCACAACGCAGCACCTTCATTATTGAGGCAGCATGCACAAATGGCTCAGGGTATGGAGAATGCTGTGTCATGCCCGGGCTGCTGCCGGAACTTACGGAGGCTCAATTACAATATTGGTGTGAGCAGGTAAAACGGCAACAATCGCTCCGCTGCTTGTCAAAGGCTCCGTCCCCCATTCGTTTCGGGCTGGAAACCGCTGTTATAGCTGCTTTAAACGGAGGGATGCGGAGATGGAACACCCCCTTTTCCCGAGGTGAGGAGGGCATACCCATTCATGGTCTCATTTGGATGGCAGATATCGACACCATGCTCCGCAAGATGCACGATGCCATTCGGCAAGGATTTACGTGCCTTAAAATGAAAGTGGGCGCACACCCTTTTGAGCAAGAATTGCAAATGCTGAATGAAGCGCGCAGAGCTTTCCCTCTCGCAGAGATTCGCGTGGATGCCAACGGTGCTTTTACCGCAGAAAATGCTTTACCCAAGCTGGAAGCTCTGGCTAATTTAGGTATCAGCAGTATTGAGCAACCCATCCCCCCTCAACAATGGCACCACATGGCAGACCTGTGCAAGCAAAGCCCCCTGCCCATTGCGTTGGATGAGGAGTTGATTCACACCGACAATGCAGAGCAAACGCTCAGCACCCTTCAACCGCAAGCCATTGTCATTAAACCGTCTCTGCACGGTGGGCTTTTAGCCGCAGAAACCTGGGCAAAGGCAGCGGCAGAGCGCAGCATCGCATGGTGGGCCAACTCCGCACTGGAAAGCCATGTAGGCCTTACAGCATTGGCAGAATGGTGTGGTTACGCAGCCCCACGCACCTTGCAAGGGTTGGGCACGGGTAAATTATTCTGCAATGATACGCCCTCAGCCGTTCAATTAGTAGGTAGCGAGCTCCGGTTTCAATTAAACCAAGTCTCGGGTGCATAAAGCAGCACTCCCAACAAAGCAGGAATAGCCAAAGACGGCCAGCTTACAGCTTGCCATACGTTTTCTTTCAACTTGAAACGCAATTTGCTCAGAATATGTAAACATGCTGCGGCTAAACATATTGCCCCGTAAAAATGATGCTCGTAAATGCTGACATGCGGTGACAACACCATATAGGCACAGGGAATAAACAATACCACTAAGCCTGCTTGCACATAATGGACAGCTTTTTCCCCGGATTCTCCGCTCAATGGTTTATAACGCTCCACATTAAATAACAAAAACAAACAAATTAAACACCACAGATGAGAGTTTGCCAACATCTGCAACGGTGCGTACACAAAGCCGTAGAAATATGCAGGCACGGCACAGGCAAAGACAAAAGCAGCAGCCGTAACCAACTCCCTGAAATACGGTATCTTTTTCAAGATGATGACATGCTTCATTATAATCACCACCATCGGGATGGTGAAAAACGCAATTAAATACTGCCCTACATTGAAAAACAGCAACCAAAGCGTAGTCAACAATACACACAAGGCAACCAACAACATCGGGAACACGTGTCCTCTGTAATATTCTGCATATGTCACATCCTCTCTTCCCAACAAAGCCCTCAGCACCCGTGTTGTCAACGTATAACACCACACCATACCGAACAACAGAAGCAGTGGGCCAAATGTCAATAATGATATACCGAACAGTGCCGCTATCATGACACCCCAGCAAAGTGCAACCACCGCAACATCCACCCCCCACAAATAGGGGAGCATCCACCACGGTTTAATCATTTTCTGTTCAATTGCACTCAACTCGTACAGTGTGCCTGCTACTCTCCGCTTTGGCAAGCTTATAGGCTGTCATTCTCTAGTTATTTATTCCGCCACCTATCCAGCGGAGACTCCGAGATATTAATAACACAATAAAGTCACGATTTATACTTGCCATATCATAGTGGCATGCTATATAATCGCGCGCATGGAATGGGATAACACTTTTATGGCTCTGCTGAGAGATTCAGTGGCTCGTTTTCACGAGCAACCGAACACTCCGGCAGCCGCGTTTTTCCTTCCTGCTGAATGTGAGTTTCTTGCAGAGATTGGCTACAAACCTGCTGAGATGTATGCCTACGTGAGAGACTACGCCACGCTGGGGGACCCATCCCCCTCCACCATCCTGTTAATAGCTGCAACGCGGCGGTGTTTCTTTGTAACCTCTCAACGCGGGATATTCGGCAATGCCCAACCCATAACAGAGGCAGATTTACCCTCGGAGGAGGAGGATTTTCAGGAGATTAAATATCTACCGCGAATCATGCGCAAGGCGGAGGCAAAATTGCATGGCACCCTCGGGGATGATTTAATGTTCTACTGTGCGAAAGACCGTGAGTTTTTGAGAACACACGGCGATATACACCCTGCGGATTTTCTGCACCTTACTTGGGCAGCACATGGTGACCGTCAACGCATTATTACAACAGTTATCAATGCCATTAACGCAGCACGCAAAAAGAACCCGAGCAAAAAAATGCCGGAGGTACCCAGAGCTGTACAAAAAGAATTGCCGTTAGACTGATTTTTACCCCATCCACCCATGAAACGACAAGCTCCCCCCACAGAACAAGTAACGACAGAGCCTCAGCGCTTGGCGCTGGAAGCCATGTCTCAGGATTTAGTTAAAAAGCTCAACTGCATGGTAGCGGAGCAAGAGGCCCGGGCCAGAGAATTTGCGGCCCACCAGCATTCTTTGTCCTCATTACCGGTACAAACGCCCCCTGTTGCGCCCACTACTACTTATCATAAGCCTAAACAAAAGCATTATCACAAGCACACGGCCCCTCCGCAGCCACCTACATATACCCCACCCACCTACACGCAGACAATACAAACGCCTGCCTCCTCCTATACGGATACCTATTTACCCCCCGTTCCGTCTGCATCCCCCGCCCCCCGCAAGAAAACGCCAACGGTTATCGGCGGCAGAAAGAAAAAGGAAGAGGAAGGTGTAGGCGTAGGCACCATCATCACCATTATCTTTATTGTTTTCATTCTCATGTCCAGAGGATGCTCATAATTTTACACACACCATTCGTTATATGACCCGAAACACCATAACAGCACTGGCTCTCAGTCTTTGCGCCGCAGGATTGGTATTAACCTCCTGCTCAGACGCAGAAAAGAACGGTGCAACAGCGCAGGAACGCATCGTTAAGGTATTTCCCATCCAAAAGAAAACCGTTACAGATACCGGTGTATGGATGGGGTACCTTCGCGGCGTGCAAGATACAGATCTTTATCCGAGAGTCACGGGCTTTATCGTTTCATACAAAGAAGGCCAATATGTGGAGGAAGGTGAGGTCATTTACCAGATAGACCCCAAACCTTTTGAAGCAGACTTGGCACGTGCACAGGCTAATCTGGAAGCAGCCAAGGCCTCCTTAGAGCAGGCTACAGTAACTAAAGAACAAATCCAATTGGATGTTGAACGCTATGAGCAGCTTTCAAAAACCGGGGCTGTATCTGACAAGCAATTAACAGATGCCCAGCACAATTTAAGTGCAGCAAAAGCCAAGGTGGATGCCTGCCTCGCAGATATCAAACAGCAGGAAGCTGCCGTTATGTCCGCAGAAATTAACTTGGATTACGCTGCGGTAAAAGCTCCGTATGCAGGTTTTGTCGGCACCTCCAACATCTCTGTAGGCGCGTTGGTCAGCCCTGCTACCAAGCTGGGCAACATTACCTCCAATGGTCCGCTGAGAGTAGACTTCTCCATCAACAGTGATGCTTTGCTGGATTCCTTTAAGAAATACGGGCACGTGGAGTCCGACAAGAAAGACCCGAATCTACAAAACGCCTCCCCGGAGTTTGATTTGCTTTTGGAAGACGGCACGGTCTACGAGCACAAGGGTAAATTGCTTTCCATGAACAGCAAGGTGGATACCACGGGCCTTATCGACATTGTGGGTGAGGTTGACAACACTGAACGCAAATTGCGTGGTGGTATGAAAATTAATGTACGCATTCCGCTTGAAGAAAGAGAAGCCTTATTGGTGCCGGAAAGCGCCATCCGCAGCGTCATGCGTAACAACTTCATCTTAGTGGTAGATAAGCAGAATGTGCCGCACTCTCTGCCCGTAACCATTGAGGGCAGCTATGAGGTTGAGGTGGAAGAAAGCAACGGCTACAAATCCACCCAAAAGCTTATTGCGGTAACAGATTATAACGGTAAATCTCTTACAGAAGCCTTCAAATCTTTCGGTTATGAGGATGCAACCCAAGTACCCGTAGTGGCAGATGCCGATAACGGCGTGCTGGCTATGAATATCTCCTCCGCAAACTCTCGCCTCTCTCAAACGAAGAAAGAAATGGAGGCAGCCCTGAAGGAACAGGAAGATAGCCTGCTGAGCTCCATTCTCATCAGTGTGGGGCTTGAGGATAAACTGCCTTCTCCCGACACTGTAAAGCCCGCCACCATCAAAACGGAGGCTCTCACCTTTAAGCCGGCAGAGGTTGACCCGGCAACCCTGCATAAAAAGCCGGATATGAGCATTAAGGCTACGCAACCTCCTGTGCCCGTCAAGGTAACAAAGCTGGTACAAAGGGATATAAGCGTGCCGATGGACTGGTATGGCACCTTGCGAGGCAAGGAAGAGACGGAGATTCGCCCGCAAATCAGCGGGTTCCTCCTCAAGCAGCATTTCCGCAACGGCACCATTGTAAACAAGGATGATGTGCTCTTTACCATAGACCCTGCCCCGTATGAGGCGGCACTTGCACAGGCAAAAGCAAACCTGGATGCCGCCATTGCACAAAAAGAGGCGGCAACCGTAGAGCTGAGTAAAGCACAAAGCGACTTAGAGCGCTACACCAAGGCCAACGAAACCACCCACGGTGCCGTAGCTGAAAAAGATATTACGGATGCCCGCAGTGCCGTACAAACAAAAACAGCAGCATTACGCAAGGCAGATGCCACCGTTGAGCAGATGAAGGCCGCTGTTCAAACGGCAGAAATTAACCTGGGATACACCACCATTAAAGCCCCGTTTAAGGGTAGAGCCGGCATCAGCAAGCCATCCATCGGCTCTTTGGTAAGCCCCACAAACGCTGAGGCGCTGGTCACGCTTTCCTCTGTGGACCCCATTCGAGTGGATTTCCAGGTAAGCGGCAGAGATGCCCTCAAAATCAGTGATAAGGTAGGCAAGAACAATCCTAACGGTGGTATGGAGTTTGATATCCTGCTGGAGGACGGCTCCGTATTCCCCGCTAAGGGCAAGATTGTATCCCCCGACAACGTCGTGAAGAAGAGCACCGGCACCTTCGGCATTATCGGCGAGGTTGCCAACGTAACCAACGGACTGCGCAGTGGTATGCCGGTAACGGTGCGCGCCGGGCTAGATGAGCGCAAGGGTGCATTCTTGGTTCCGGCCCGTGCCCCGATGAACGCACAGGGGATGGATATTATCCTTTTGGTCGGCTTGGATGGTGCCCCCAGTGCCCTGCCGATTAAACGAGGCCCCTTGGTAGCCCTGCCCGTAACAGGTGCTGATGGCAAGGAAGTGATACAACCCATGCAAATTGTGGAGTTTAATCCCGCAATCCTGCAACAAATGGGCTACACAGACCCCACACAAGTGCAAGTTGTGGTGGAAGGCACTATACCGGCAGCCATGGCTATGCAGAAGAACATGCAAGTCAACGGGCGTGGCAACAAGCTTGCACCGCGGGATTTCATATACTCTGCACCCAAAACGGTAGAACCCTCCGTCACGGCCGATAAGTCTCCCGTACCCACTCTTAACAAATTCTGACACCTGAGCCATTATGTCCCCATTCTTTATTAAACACCCGATTATCGCCGGCGTTATCTCCATTGTGACGACCATGCTGGGCATCATCTGCATGCTCGGCTTGCCGATTTCACAATACCCCGACATTGCTCCGGTAACGATTAACCTGAGTGCCTCTTACCCTGGTGCTAACGCCCAAGAGGTGGCAGACTCCGTTGCAACCCCCATTGAGTTGCAACTCTCCGGTATTCAGGGCATGGACTACATCAACTCCACGTCCTCCAACAACGGCAGCTGCTCGCTCAATGTGATCTTTGAGCCCGGTACGGATGCTAACACCAACCAGCAGCTCACCTACATGAAATACAGCCAGGCAACATCCCAGCTGCCGAACGTTGTGTCTCAAATGGGTATCACCATTAAGCAGTCCTCCGGTTTGCCGATGATGCTTTACGCCATCGACTCGCCCGAAGGGTTCTTTAACCCCATTGACCTTACCGGCTATGCCTACCTGAACCTGGTGGATCCCACCAAGCGTGTAGAAGGTGTGGGTGACGTGATGGTGTTCGGTGGCCGCTATGCCGTGCGTATTTGGCTGGACTCCGAAAAAATGGCCCAAAAGAACATCTCCGTAGACCAGGTGTACAACGCCGTCAACTCTCAGAATGCCATTAACCCCGGTGGTGCTGTGGGTGCAGAGCCCATGCCCGATGGCCAGGAGTTCACCTATACCATCCGTAATAAAGGGCGCATGGAGAGCATAGATGAGTTCAAGGATATCATTGTGCATCAAAGCGGCACACAATCCGTACGCCTTAAGGATGTTGCCAAAATTGAGCTTGGTTCGCAGAGCTACTCTCTGGCAGGTCGAATCGGCCAGTCGGATGTAGGCCACAGCCGCCCCGGTACGGTGTTAGCCATTTATCAGGCGGCAGATGCCAACGCTCTTGAAACCGTTGCCCGCCTCAGAGAGCTGTTCAAACAAAAAGAGGCCATTATGCCGGAGGGCATGCGCGGTTTCGTAGCCTTGGATACCACAACATCCGTAAGTGACTCAATTGATGAAATTATCCACACCCTGTTCGAGGCCCTTGTACTGGTAGCCTTTGTGGTGTTCTTATTCTTGCAGGGCTGGCGCGCCACGTTGATTCCGCTTATCGCCGTGCCGGTATCACTGGTCACCACCTTCTGCTTCTTCCCGATTTTGGGTTTCTCCCTCAACACCATCTGTCTTTTGGGCATGGTGCTGGCCATCGGTTTGGTGGTGGACGACGCCATTGTGGTGGTGGAAGCCGTGGAGGCCCACATGGAGAACGGCATGAATGCCCGAGAAGCCACCTTTGCCGCCATGAAAGAGGTGAGTGGCCCCGTGGTCGCCATTGCCTTGGTGCTGGCAGCCGTGTTCCTGCCCTCCGTGCTGTTGCCGGGTATCACTGGTACCTTGTTCCAGCAATTTGCAGTTACCATTGCCATCTCCATGTTGATATCGGCCTTCAACGCATTGACGCTTTCTCCGGCGCTCTCTGCCTTGATGCTTAAGCCCAAGAAAGAGCACAAATCCCTGCTCACACCATTCTATAACGGCTTTAACAAGGTATATGATAAGGTGGCAGGTGTGTTTGCCTCCAGCTGCGGTTTCCTTTGCCGCAATCTCACCATTGCCATGACAGCCCTTGTAGGCTTAGGTGTACTGATTATCCCCACGGCCAAACAGGTTCCCGGCGGGTTCTTACCTGCGGAAGACCAGGGATTCCTCATTGCCGGTGTTATCATGAATCCCGGTGTATCCCTGCAGCGCCTCGTGGAGCAAAGCCCCATTGTTGAAAAGACCTTGCTGGCGGATCCCGCTACGGATACCGTGGTATCCATCATCGGCATGAACTTGGTTATCGGCGTGCAGACAACCAATGCCATGACCTACTTCGTGAAGCTCAAGGACTTTGAGGACCGCCCCGAAATGGAAAACGGCGAAAAGCCCACAGCTAACGATCTGCAAAAGCGCATGAACGCCGCTTTGGCCGCATGCGGTGTGGACGGCATGGTGTTCATGACAACTCCGCCCGCTATTCCCGGTGTAGGTACGGGTAATGATATCTCCTTTGTGCTGGAAGACCTGGAAGGCCAGGGTGTGGCCACCCTGTATAAAGAGGTAAAGAAACTGGAGGCTGCCCTCAACGCACACCCCGCCATTGAGCTTGCCAGCGACATGATGCTGCCGGCAGTACCGCAAAAGAGCATTGCCATTGACAAAGAAAAATGCTTGGCTCAGGGTGTCAACTATGCTTCTGCCAATGCCTTGCTGCAATGCTTCAACGGCTCACGGTTCGTGAACTACTACACACAGTTCGGCCAGCAATGGCAAGTGTACATGCAGGCAGACGGCGTACACCGCGTCAATACGGACCAAATTGCCAATTTCTACATCACCAACGCCAAGGGCGAGCAGGTGCCGTTGGATACGCTGGTAGCTATCTCCGATATTGCAGATACGGAGTTCGTGCTCCACAACAGCAACTACAACGCCGGCAGAATCACCGTAAAACCCGCAGCAGGCTATTCCTCTGCTCAAGCAATGGCTGCCATTGAAGAGGTGTTTGCCGAATCCATGGACGTTACAAAGTTTGCCATGGAATACGTGGATATGAGCTTCCAGGAGAAAAAAGTGCAAGACGGTCTCGGCCTCGGCACCATCTTCACGCTCTCCGGTGTATTCGCCTTCCTCATCATGGCGGCATTGTATGAGAAATGGACTCTACCCATCGCTATTTTCCTCTCCGTACCCATTGCGGTATTAGGGGCATTTGTCGGGTTGTGGATGTTCGGTCTTACCTTGGACATTTACGCCCAGATTGGTTTGGTGATGTTGGTGGGGCTTGCAGCAAAGAACGCCATTCTGATTGTGGAGTTTGCCGTTTTGCAGATGGAGCGTGGGCAATCGCTGATTGACGCAGCCGTAACCGCAGCCCGCATGCGACTCCGCCCCATCTTGATGACCTCCTTTGCCTTCATTTTGGGTTGCGTACCCTTGCTCACGGCAGAAGGTGCCGGTGCCTTGGCGAGAAACGCCATTGGCGTGGTGGTAGTTGTGGGTATGAGCGTGGCATCCCTTATCGGCGTATTCTTCATCCCCTGCTCCTTCGTCTTTGTGATGAAACTCTTCCGCAGTAAGATTGAAAAGGCGGAGCATGGTGCCGACCCCGATGAGGTGAGTGCTTATGCCAAGTTAGAGGCATCAGAGCATAACTGAAGCACCATAAATTAACTTAAATGCGGCTTCTCTTCCCCCGGCGGAGGAGAAGCCGTTTTTATGGCAACCTGCAAGCTTGACGCCACCCCAACCATGTGGTATAAGAGTGGCAATTACGCCGTTATATGAAAGACCAGCTGTATGTATACGATTGTCTGACCGGCAAATTGCGTGTTTCCAATGGTGATTTTATGGCTGTTGGTGCAGGCAAGCAGAACACTTTCCGCATTCGCACACAAGCGGAAAGCGCGGGGGTATTTGCCCAAAGAAACGGCACATGCAGATTTTTTCCGCACAACAAAATCACCAGCTATTCCATTAACGGCAACCGCAGTGCCGGCACGGCACATATTAAGCCCGAGCGCTTTTACCTGTTCGTGTTAAGCGGTGGCTGCTTTATCGCTTGGTACGGCAATGATGACTCCCGCCCCGACTTCGGCAATTTTGATGCAGATTGTTGGTATACTTATAATCCGGAATCGGATGCTTGGAGTGCAGAAATTGACTTTTGCACCCTGCTCAAAACAATAGAGCAATATGATGACTGCGTGCTGGCCACCTTTTATGGGCTGGACCACAACGCCTACCGCTTAAAAGACCTGAAGGAAGTAGCCGAGTTCATGCGTAAAAAAGATGGGGATAACATTATTGCTCCCTATACGGAGAAACGCAAAAAAAACTCTTTCTGCTGCACTTATTGTTATCACACATTTGCACCGGAGCAAGCAAAAGCCATCGCCACGCATCCGGATTTGCTGGGTGATACGATATTGGGGGAACGCTGCATGAAACGTTTTTCGCCGACTCAATACTCGGCAGACAAACTTCCCTTGGACGAAATGGGCTCCGTATGCCACGAATATGCCTGCCCTGCGTGTCACCATAAATTACCGCCTTTTTACGAAAAAACACAGCATCACCGCATCGCCATTGTAGGCCCGGAATCTGCCGGCAAAGCCTACTTTATGGCAGCATTGGTGCACCAGTTGGAGCGTGATTTGCCCCGTCATTTCGGCATCCCGTTCAGGGATGCAGACCCCGAGCAGAACGCAGCGCTCAACAATATGCGCATACGCGTCTTTTATTCAGATACGGCAGAAGAATTCCGCGAGGGACGTGGGTTTCTCACGGAAAGAATACGCAGTAAAGTTTGGAAAAATGGCGAATATGCAGATTTGCCGCGTCCTTTTACCTATACACTCAACAAGGATAACGCCTCTCACTCTCCCGTATTTTACCACACCACACTTTCCGTTGATGAAAAAGAAAATCAAGAGATTCTGAAGCACGCAGAAACCATTTTCTTTTTGTTTGACCCCTCGCAAGACCCCTCCTTCTTGGACGTTATTAAAGATTATCATGCGGAGGCACACAGATTCCGTAACCGCAGTATCTGTAAACAATCTCTTTTATTGACGAATATCGAGTTATATCTGCGTAAGACCCTGAATTTACCACCGGGTACTAAAACGGATATTCCCATAGCCTTCATCATCACCAAGAGTGATTTGTGGAGCGATTTGCTGGGGCCGGAACCTCTGCTGCCCGGTGTCAGAAACAGCACGCTTAAAGTCAACAACATTCGCGCAAACTCCGCCCGTTTAAGGGACTTATTGTTCCGTCTTACTCCGGAATTATGCTCCAATGTTGAAGCTATTTCAGACAATGTAAGTTATTTTGCCGTTTCATCATTCGGCACCATGCCCGAGGAGATAGAAGACGTACTGACCGGAGAACACTTCATTGCCCCTGCCGGCGGAAAATTAACCCCTGCACATGTGACCGACCCTGTACTTTGGGCATTGTCACATGCTGACCCCTCACTATTTGCGGATGCGTAATTATATAGAGTTATGTCATATCAATTCATCAGCGAATGTGGAGAAAACGGGCAAGCAAAAACGCTTGCCGTGTCTCCCGGGGTGGAGCCGGAAATCCTTTCTGCCGTCACGAGTCTGAGTAACAAGCTCTGTGGCCTTACAAACGGCTCCGCTGCTGTTCATTTCTGCTACCACATAGTAGGTTGCTACCACGTACTCACAGCATTAAGCATCAAGATACACCACCTAATACTGACACCGGAAGAAGTAGAAGCGCTACAAAAAAACAGCACACGCCCCACACCTGCCGGCATTATTGTAGCACTGAACAACATACGTTTTTGGCAGCACAGTGCAGAAAGCAGCAACGATATAGTCCCGGGGGAGCCTCGCATGACGGCATCACAGCTACCGGATGCCACCACACAACAGGCTTGGAAAGAACTTACCGGGCATAAAAGTAATGCCACTCTATTGCTTACACCGCCATATAACAGTGCCTGCATCATTGCACTACCTCAACACATTTCCGTTGATCGGTTCTTGCTTCTATTAAATGAAAGCACTTGGTTGTCTGCCTCCCGTGGTTGGGGGCGAACGTTCCGTACATTCTCCGCAACAAAAAACGAGCCCGAGGCAGCAGATATTACGGTGGCACCTATCGGCAGCACAGAATCGGATACCCTCCTCCCGGTGCTCACGATTAAAAGCGATATGAGAGCCCCCGCCGTGCCGGCTTCACCCCAAAGCTCCATTGTAAGTCCCGGCTCGGTCACCCCACAGCCCGAGCCTGAGAGCTCTCCATCTGTACAGGCTCCGCCCTTTTCTGCAGAGCCCTATAAATACACCGAAGCCCCGGATTACGAGACATTTGACATACGGCCTCCGCTCAGCAGGCGGATACGTTCCTTACGTTATATAGCGGGCTTGTTATTACTGACATTTGTTGTATATGGCTTTGTGAGTAACTTTGTGGACATAGCAGCAGATCCCGTCAATGATGAGGAGGTCATGAACACGAAATCACATCTGCAGATTCAGGAATTTGCCGCTATTGTACACAAGGGCAAACCCGCAGATGAGCAACTGTGCCGCCTGCAAAAAATGATTAACCCGGATGAAAGCGAGGCTCACAAAATCCTTTTCGAAAGCATTGGCGTGTTAACCGGAGATATCAATGAAGCCGAGGGGCACGCAGATAATCTACTGTATCTGCTCACCCATGCACAAGAGTTGACACTCTCTGAGACGGAGCTATGCAAATACTACCTCATGTTGGCTACTCAGAGCTATCCGCATGATGAATGGGTTGCGCACAATACAACCGCTGCGGCATTACGCAGGTGGCAAGTTTTATTCAGAAAATTTCCTGAACTCAAGGCAGAATTAAAAAAGGATGCCGAGCTTCAACAGCATTTAACCCCTATTATTCAACAATTGCACTAAGCAATGGACGAGCAGATCCAGCGATATCTGAAACGTGTGGCACTTGCCGGGCGTTGGGATGAGCTGCGCTCTCTTTTAGCAGAATATATTGAAAATAACCCCCAAGATATCGAGGCTAAAGCTGAAATGCAGCGTTTGAAAAACGGGCAAACCATGCGTTTAATGCTTCCGGCGGCAGAAAGAAGAAAAGCCAACGCAGAGGATGCACTTAATGCGCTGGAATGGATGATGGATGACCACCCTCAATCATCCCTTAAACTGTGTAATAAAGACGAGTTGGAGCAGTTACTGAATGAGTTAGAGCTCCATCAACAAACATTAAAGAAAGCAGGTGAACCATTGCCGGAATCTGCCAAGCAATACAAAAGCACCCTCAAATCCCGCATAGGAGCCTTGCATGGCAGAGCCTCCCGCAAAATCGCGAAACGTATTATCGTAGGCATAAGCGCAATAACAGCAATCAGTGCTATTTGGTACAGCATGGATTACCGAGCTCATGCGCGGTACAGAGATTTAAAAGAGGCACTGGCCATCCCTATATACGATAACGTCTTGGAAAGCATGCGCGCCGCAGAAAGCAACATCAACCGATTCTTTTGCAGCGAACTCTCCGCAACCATAGACCTAGCGGAACAATGGCTTCAACAACAGGAAAAACAGTATAAGAAGCTTGATGCTACTTTATCTCAATTAGAATCTCGCAAAAAAACGCTTACCTCTTTAAGCCCGGCGGAGATTCTGGAGCTGGAAAACGGAATAGACCAATCCCAACGGGGCAGAGATAACCTGCTGAAACGCTGGCAAAGCGTCTGCAAACGAGAGTACGTTGAGCTCAGGGCACACAAAGCTGCCATCTTACAACAATTGGAGCAACCTCTCCCCTTGCCTCCTGAGCTCAGCGGAGATTTTCAGTCAGATACCGACAACTTGAAGGCTCATGAAGAATCATTGAGCCACAGGTTAAAAGAGATGAAGGCGGTCATAAGCCTATACGACATTTCCACCCACATATGTGACCCTATTGAAGCTGAAATAGGTAAAACTAACCGTATACTCCAATCCATTAAACAATTGAGTTATCAGCTGCGCAGGCTCCCCGAATGCCGCAGCTATGCGGCCTATTGCCGTGCCATCAAGCAACTCAACTGTGATCATTATCCGCAAGCAAACACTTTATTACAAGTGCAAGAACTGCTGCCTACGTTGGAAAGCGTAACCTACCACTTTTCTGCCCCCGCGGGAGATATATCCGCAGATTTGTTAGTGGCTGCCGAGCAGGTATTGGTTCACGGTGCGCCAAGTTTTTCGCAAAAATTCCCGGCAAACCAAACCGTCTTACAACTACCGGTGGATCTTTTCACTGCACCGTCTTACAATGAAAAAGTGTATGTGTTAAACGTATCGGACACGGAGACGTGGTACAGCACCATTCGACCTGAGATTGATAAAACTAACTTTATCACCTACCATCGCAGCTCTGTAGACCCACGCTTTTCCCCGGAAAATAACTACAAGGAGTTTCAGAACGACGACACCTACCGATTAACGGAAATTGATGCCACGAACCTGCTGAGAGATTTAAAGCTGGAGCACAACTCCTTTTTCATTCATCAAAATATCCCGCAATTATTAACGCGAGTGCTGAATTACCAGGAGGGCAAGCACCCGGCACTGGCGCAGGCATATATTTACCTTTGCCTGCTGAAAATTACGGATGCGCACCCCTACCCGCTGCTGAGCGGAGTGCGCTTTTCCCCCACCTTAAAAGCACACTCCGCTTCCTTTATTGAGCTGTTGCGCCGCAGCAAAATCAACCTGCGCCCCGGCTGCTGGCTGAGCACGGATGCTGCGGTTGCCCGTGCTGAACAAGCTTTTGCAGACTGGTTCCGCACGAACCGCGGGCATGACTATGCTGCTGAAATGGCAGAAAACTTCCGTAAAACTTATTCCGCATCTGCCGTATTCTGTGGTTATATCAATGAAAGCCATCGCCCCGTACTCTTTAAAACGCCCAAAAAGGGAGCTGCTGTGTTGTATGTAAGCGCAGCGGGGCTAACACAGGATGAGACACAAGCCCTGCCTCTATCCCCCATTTTTACGGATAAAAACGCCCAATAATGAGAATCGCCCTGCTATCAGACGTGCATGACAACACAGACAACCTGCTTCTTGTCTTACAACAAGCGACAGAGATGGGCTGCAGCCGCCTCTTCTATATGGGCGACATTGTGGAGACCCGCACCCTGCACCTTTTACTGGAGGAATGGGCACGCCCCGCAGACATCGTATTCGGCAACAATGAATACGAGCTTGACACTCACCAACGAATTGCTGCCCAATACCCCAATGTTGCACACCACGGATATGAGGCAGATATAGAGGTGGAGGGGCGCCGCATCTTTTTCACCCACATGCCGAGGCGCGCCATGGACAAAGCATGTGCGGCCTCACACCATGCCGTTTTTTACGGGCATACGCACGTTGCAGAGCAATATCTGCACGGGCACACACTGGTAGCCAACCCCGGAGAAGTTGCAGGCGTGCGCCGGCCGCCCTCTTTCGCGGTCTATAATACGGCAGACAATGATGTCATCTTCTATTACCTTTAACATGGATTACCTGTGCTACAGCATTTCAGAGCTCATACATTCGGGCATAGATGAATCCGTGCTGACGGAAGAGGAAAAAGCTTTTCCCCCGCAGCGGCGTATGACCAGGGCATTGTTACGCGCCGAACTGGCGCGCCGTTTAAATTTACCGGCGGATAAAATCATTATCACCCTCAACGAGCACGGCAAACCGCTGGTAAATGGCATTTGTTTCAACCTTAGCCACTCCGCAGACCTCTTGTGCCTGGCATTTCACCATGCGGATATTGGGGTGGATATTCAGCAAGAGCGCCCACTCCGCTCCTTGCACCACCTTGCCCCCCGCATTATGTGTGAACAACAGCTGGAACATTTCCGCAAAAACGGCGAAAACGCAGCAGAGTTTTTTATCTGCTGGAGCATTGCAGAGGCACTGGTCAAACTGCACGGCAGCACTATTTGGCAAGCAACAAATTATCCTTTTATCTTACACTCCAATCGAGTAGAATTACCGGACTCCGCGCAAACAGAGATAGAACTATTCACCCCTCGCCCCGGATACTACGGCGCGGTTGCCTACAGAAAACCGTCTTGCTATCAACACTCGGCAATGCTATAATTCCCCAGGCTTATGATATCCGTACCGCTGTATGAACACTTGAATATCCTACCGCTGCTCGGTAGTAGCACATCTCACGCGGCATCGACAGAGCCCGCCCCGTATGTGTATTTGAATATCCTACTACTGCTCGGTAGTGGGGCACTGTGTTTTATATTGGGCTGTGTACCCGGCAGGCGTAAAACCTACATTAAAAATGCGGATCAAGTATATGAGCTGCCAAGCGTACCAACGATTCAGGGCATTGCCAAGCCCACGCTGCCGGACACATTGCTCACCCTGTTTTATATAGCGGCTTCTACCCTTTTGTTCTATATAGGGTATTATTCCTCTCAATTTTACCCGGAACCGGTGGAAGAAGAGCCTGTAACCCGGCTTGCGATATGGATAAACGCTCTGGCACCGGTTATCATCTACATGCCCCTTATTATTAGTTATTTTTATAGCACGCCTGCACACTTCAAGTTCAACAAAAAATACCTTTGGGCAGCATTGGGTTGCGTTTTTCTGGTTCATATCATCAATGTTGTATTGAGCGTATCAGGTTATTATGAATGGCTTATCTATACCAGCGGCACCCCGGAAACACAACAAGCCGTAGAATCCATTCAAACTGCACCACCCTCATTTTTAATTCCCAATATCGTTGCTACCGTCATCGTTGCTCCCTTTGTTGAGGAGATATTCTTCCGTGGCTTCATTTTCAGAGTTCTGAGCAACAAGGTAGGTATAGCTACTGCTGCGATTATTTCGGGCGTTTTCTTCGGGGCTGTTCACGTGTCTCTTGCACAAACCCTGCTGCTCTCCATTTTCGGTATTATACAATGTTACTTATACGTTAAGAGCCGCTCCATCATCTACCCCATGTTGATGCATGCTCTTTTCAACGGATTAAGCATGGCTGCCATTTTCATTTCCTTATCTCTATAAATGTCTCAAACGCCACTCAACAGTCTGGGTGAAAATGCGGTGTTACAACGCTTGCTTTCTCACCTGCATGCCGGAGCCCCCATGGCAGTGGGGCCGGGGGATGACTGTGCCGTGGTAGCTCGCAATGACGAGTGGGATACTTTGCTGAAAACAGATGTTGTGGTGGAGGGTGTTCACTTTACCCGTGAGACCGAGCCCCGCCGCATCGGCAGAAAAGCCCTGGCGCGCGCCATCTCTGATATCGCCGCTATGGGCGGTTTGCCCGAGCATGCACTCATTACCATACTGACCCATAAAACGCGCCCTGTAGAGCTTCTGGAGGGCATTTATGACGGCATTGATGAAATGGCTGCTCGCTTCGGCATCTCCGTAGCCGGGGGGGAGACGTCCTCCATACCGTATGATGGACTTGTCATTAACGTAGCCCTCACCGGCAAGGTAGAGCGCGGGCAGGCCATTTTACGCAGCGGCGGCCAAGCCGGAGACATCATCTTTGTAAGTGGCCCGCTGGGGGGCTCGTTTCCCACCGGGCACCACCTTGATTTTATACCGCGTGTTTCCTTAGCGCGCGCCCTTATGCAGCAGGGGCCACGCCCCTCAGCCATGATGGACCTATCCGACGGCATTGCGGCAGACCTGCCCAGACTGGCGGCAGCCTCTCGCTGCGGGTTCGAATTATCCCTTCCCGACATACCCTGTAACCCCGGTTGTTCTCTTGAACAAGCCCTCAACGATGGTGAGGATTATGAGCTTTTACTCACCTATTCCCCGCAAGATGCAGCTACCCTCAACCATGCGGTAGATTTCTCTTTATACCCCATCGGTAAACTTACTGCTTCCCTGAGAAACACCCTCTGCGGTGGGTGGCAACACTTCTCTGCATAACCCCCTTTTTATTAAGCATCTATTAATTTACCTATCTAACATTTTGCATCTTTTTATCCTCATTTAGAAATTAGTTAGCTTGTTTATGCTTAATTAGTTGTATTATTTTTAAAATTTGTTCCACAAGGGCGGACCATCTTTCTCACGCAGTAAATATAATTATCAAGAAATCCTAACTATCGATTAATTTATGTCAAAAAATTTCAAGAGCTGTGGAACGCCCATGGAACAACAGAAAAGCCCCTACTCTAACGAGCATGAAAATAAAAATTTCTTTTTTTTTGATGGGGTGCGTGGCATATTACCGTCCGCAACGCGCCCCGGTCAAAAAACCGAGGCCAACGAAAAAGGAAAAACGAACGAGATACAAGCAATGAACCAACAGGAAAAGGAAAAGGCCCTTTGGGAGGAGATCATGGAGGATCTCCGTGTGCAGGGCAATGTGGCAACGTATGGGTTCGAGACTTATATCTCTCAACTTACACTTAAGAAAGACACCGGCACCAAACTGATATTGGAGTATCCCGCCGGTATGTTGATAGAATGGGTAGAGGCATATTACAGTGCAGAGATTACCATGTCTGCCTCACGAGTACTGCAAGCCGCCAGAGAGCTTGAGTATGTACAGGCAACAAACGAGGAAACGGAATCTTTACTTACCCCTGCCCCCACGGCTGTACAGCCGGTCTCATCTCCCGTTGCAGCGAAGAAAAACGCGACGCGTAACAAAACACAAAGCAAAGCCAAATACGATAGCGGTCTGAATGAGGATTTAACATTCGACAGCTTTGTAGTGGGCTCCAACAGTGAATTCGCCGTGGCAGCAGCAAAAGCCGTTGTTAACACCCCCAGCTCCATGTATAACCCTCTCTTCATTCATGGGGCATCGGGCTTAGGCAAAACGCACCTGCTCTGCGCCATTGGTAACGCTATGAGGGAAAAGGATCCCTCCATCCGCGTGCAATATGTTACCAGCGAGGATTTCACTAATACATATATAGATGCCATCTCTCGTAAGGGCGATGCTCTGAGCAATTTCCGCAGCAAATACCGCAAGGCGGATGTTCTGCTCATTGATGACATCCAGTTCCTCTCTCAAAAAGATAAGACTCAGGAGGAGTTCTTCCACACTTTCAATGCACTTTTTGCCAGCGGCAAACAGATAGTGTTGGCATCCGACTGCCCCGCAGCAGATATCTCTCGCTTGGATGACCGCCTCACCTCCCGCTTTGAACAAGGGCTTACCGTAGCTCTCACTGTACCGGATTTAGAGACACGTATTGCCATTCTCCGCAAAAAGCGCCGTCTTTGGAAGGGCGACCTCATCAGTGATGAGGTGCTGGAATACTTAGCCAAGAACATCACCAAGTCTGTTCGCAGACTCGAGGGGGCTCTTATCCGCTTGGCAACCTTTGCCTCTTTCTCTCAAAAGAAGCCCGGCATTATTGATGCCCGCATGCAGCTGCGCGACATGCTGCAGGAGGAAAAGAACGTGGTAGATATCTCCATCTCGGATATTCAGAGCCTCGTTGCCCAAGAGTTCAAGATTCGCGTTGCAGATATCAACGGGCGCCGCAGAACTGCCAATATTGCGCATCCTCGTCAGATTGCCATGTATCTGGCTCGTAAGCACACCGGCAACTCTCTGCAGGATATCGGTGCTGCCTTTGGTGGACGAGACCACGGAACCGTCATCCACGCAGCTAAGACCATTGAAGAAAAAATGGGCTACGACTCTGAGCTTACTGAAGTAATCAACCGACTTTCTGCTCAATTCGCCTGATTTATTGCAAAAAACGTTCGTTTTTCACTCAAATACCAGTTTTTCCTACAAGAAAACTGGTATTTTTTTGTTGACCACCAACAAAAATTATGTTATATATGTATCACGCCTATGTTAAAGATATCAACCAAAGGCCGATACGCGCTTCGTTTAATGATAGACTTGGCTCATCATGTTGAGTCCGGGCCTGTTTCTCTTCGCGCCGTGGCCGAACGCCAACAAGTTACCCTTAAGTACATGGAGAGCATCATGTCTCTTCTGTTAAGAGAAGAGCTGGTTATCAGCACCCGTGGAAAATCCGGCGGGTATAAACTGACCCGTTCCCCCAAAGACTACACTGTGTATGAGATTCTGCATGCTGCTGAGGGCAATTTAGCCCCGGTACAATGCTTGGCCTCCGCAGTCAATGATTGTCCCTTGCAGACCACATGTCCTACTCTGCCCATGTGGGAGGGTCTCAACACCCTGGTAACAGATTACCTCAAAGGATATACACTGGATATGCTGCACCGGGGGGATGTGTTACACACCCATGTTTGCGACAATTAAATTTACCCCTCTCTTGTTATACAGAAACGGCGCACAGAATCGTGCGCCGTTTTGCTTAAATGAGAGAGCCGCAACTACTTCTGTTGAGAGTCAGAATCCTGAGACTTGTCCTCAGCATCTACTTTATTGAGCTCTTTTTCAAACTCCTTGCGGGCTTTTTTGAACTCAGCAAGCCCCTTGCCGAGATTTCTCGCGATATCCGGCAGTCTTTTAGCACCGAACACAATCAGCACCAACACAAACAGAATAAACCAATGCGTGGGAGAACCCAAATTTGCCAATAACGGTGTCATGCGTGTATGATACCACTTAAACCGCCCCCATGGCAAGCAAAATTTTGATTGCAAAATGTACCCTTAAAGCGTATAATAGCGCGCGTGAAGCTGAGTCGTCTCAAAATATTTGCACTGAAACTGGCCCTCTACTCGGGTGGCCTGCTTTATTTGGCTATTGATCTATTTGCATGGCATGGGCCGTTGTGGGGCATGCTGTATGAGAGAGAGCAGAAAAGAGCCGCAGAAAAAGCACCAACGGCAATCAGTGTTTATGGTGACAGAATCAGCACAGTTCAATTCAACCGCAGAGCTGCGGAGTTACGCGCCATCAGCGGCAAAGAGGACATTAACGCCTTGACGGAGCAAGACCTTATCACCAACGCCCTGCTCCGCATACGAGCAAAGTACAATGACACCCGCATACCGGATTTCATTGAAGAAGCCAAAGCAGAAACCGCAGCATTGCTCACCCGTGCTGCCAATGAGGACCAAGCAGAAGAGTGGCTGAACAATCACGGGTATACCAAGGAATCTTTCACCGCAAAGCTGGCTGCTGTCATGAGGGAGCAATATTACCTTGAAAACCTGCTCCGCGAACACACGGAAACATCTGATGCCGAGGTGGAATCCATGGCCGGGCAATTGGGTGAGTATTTGGTCATGCCGGAAAAACGCCAAGTACGCCATATCTTTTTCCCCACCTTATATAAAAACAAGGATGCCGTTAAAGCACAGGCAGAACAAGTATTACAACAATTACTCAACCACACGGCAACCTTTGATGCGTTGGCCGCGCAACACAGTGCAGATGCCCGCACGGCTCGCCATGGCGGAGATTTGGGCACCCTGTACGCCTACCCGCCGCACCCGCTCGCAGAGCTTCCCCTGTTCGGTCCGGACGCCATACCTGCCGACACCCCCACCTTGGTACACAGCAAATGGGGCTGGCACATTATACTCGCAGGGCCCATACAAGAGCCACGCCCCCTGGCGCCGGAGGAATATAAAGAAAGCATCCGCACGGCCATCAGTAACTACAAGCGTGGTGCAGCCATTAATAGCTGGATTGAGGCTAATGTTAACGAGGCTAACAAAAAAAACAGAATTAAAACATACAATGAGTAGCAGAATCTCCGTTCATCAACAAACACAGGGCTTAAAAGGCACCATCACCGTGCCGGGGGATAAAAGCATATCCCACCGTGTGGCGATATTGGGGGCCCTTGCCCATGGTAATACACGGGTGCGCAATTATCTGTGCAGCGAGGATTGCCTCAATACTCTGCGTGCCATGCAACAACTGGGGGCGCAAGTAACAGAGGGAGAATCTGCAACGGACTTTACGCTGACCGGAACAGCCATGCACCCCAAAGCCCCGGCGCATGATATAGATTGCGGCAACTCCGGCACCGGCATGCGCCTTATGGCCGGCGTGTTGGCAGCTTTGCCGTTCACCTCCCGCATGTTCGGGGATGAATCCCTGAGTAAACGCCCCATGGGCAGAATCATGCAACCGCTGGAGCGCATGGGGGCACGCATCAAAGCGTGCGGTCATAAGCCAGGCTGTGCTCCGCTTGCCATTCAAGGTGGCACCTTGCACCCCATTCATTATGATTTACCCATGGCCAGCGCACAAGTAAAAAGCGCAGTGCTGCTGGCCGGCATGCTGGCTAAGGGCACAACATCCGTACACCAACCTGCCATTACCAGAGACCACACGGAAAGACTTTTTGCCCATTTCGGCATTCCCTGCACAGTGTCGGCAAATGGTTTGGATATCAGCGTTACAGGTCCCGTTAACATTGTTGCTAAAGATATTACCGTGCCCGGGGATATATCCTCCGCAGCTTTCTGGTTGGTAGCAGCCACCATTGTGCCCGGCAGTGAAATTACCTTGCCCGCAGTTGGGCTCAACCCCACCCGAGATGCCATCATCACCGTACTCAAACGCATGGGGGCAGATATTGAAATAAACAACATCTCTACCGAAGGGGAGCCTTACGGGGACATCACCGTGCGCTATACCCCGCACTTACATGGTACGGAGGTTTACCCGCAAGAAATCCCGAACCTTATTGACGAAATACCCGTATTAGCCGTAGCCGCCGCCTATGCACAAGGTACTACAAGTATACGCAACGCTGCGGAACTGCGCGTTAAGGAGAGCGACCGCATTGCCACAACCGTGGGTAATTTACGAGCCATGGGTGCCAATGTTCAGGAGTTTGAGGACGGTATGGAGATAACGGGTGGCACCCCGCTGCATGGTGCAGTGCTTGACAGTTTTGGAGACCACCGCATTGCCATGGGATTCCTCATGGCGGGCTTGCGGGCAGAAGGCACCACCACCCTGCTGCATTGCGAGAACATAAACACCTCATACCCCGGTTTTGAGGCCCACTTGAACCAATTGATTCAGGCTTAACTCACCATGGCAAGAATTACCGAAGAGTGCGTAGCCCGCATTAAAGACTCTGCCGATATTGTAGATATCGTGGGGGGCTGCATTCAGCTGCGCCGCGCCGGTAATTCCTGGAAAGCCTGCTGCCCCTTTCATAATGAAAAGACCCCCTCTTTTCATGTGAACCCGGCACGCCAAACGTTCCATTGTTTCGGCTGTGGCGTGGGTGGGGATGCCATTAAGTTTCTCATGATGTTTGAGAACTTGGACTACCCCACGGCCTTACGCCGCGTAGCAGATAAAAACGGCATTGCCGTGGTAGAGGAGGATGAAAACCCCGAGCTGTTACAACGCCGCCGCCTGCGAGGGCGTATTGTGGAGGCCAACCAACTGGCAGCAGAGTATTTCCACCGTCAATTATGCCGCAACAAAGAGGCAGACCATGTGCGTGCCTACCTCAAGCAGCGAGAGTTTAATATAGAGGTTGCCAAATCCTGGATGCTGGGGTGGGCCCCGCCGGATTTTCGACAACTGCGCCAACTGGCTGCAGAGCAACGCATGGATACCCGATTGCTGACAGATGCCTACCTGTTGCAAAATAACAGCAGGGGCTCTTACCCCGTATTCAGGGATCGCCTCATGTTCCCCATTCACAACGTGCGCGGGGAGATTGTGGGGTTCTCGGGGCGAATTATGGCAGAGGGGCAAGACCCGCGCAAATATGTCAACACGGGGGATACCGTTGCCTTCCATAAGGGCGAGCTGCTTTTCGGTCTGTTCAAAGCAACATCTCACATAGCACGCGCCGGCATGTGTGTTGTTATTTGTGAGGGGCAGTTGGATGTGATAGCCTGCCATGAAAAGGCAGATATTCGCAATGCCGTTGCCGGCTTGGGTACGGCGTTTACCGATGACCACGCAGCAACCCTGCGAAAATATGCCAAAAAGGCTATTCTGTGTTACGATGGCGACAACGCAGGTATTAAAGCCAGTGAAAAAACGTTCCGTAAACTGGCTGCCGTGGGTATGGAGGTGGCCATGGCTACCCTGCCCGGCGGGGAGGACCCGGACTCCCTCATCCGCACCCAAGGTGCAGACGCGCTGAGGGCCGCCGTTGACAATGCGCGCCCGTATCTGGAAGTGCGTTGTGAAATTGAGCAACGCGCTGCCGGGCAAGATGCCAATGCCCGCGCTGCCCTCGTGCCCCGCATGGCAGACCTTGCCGCCGAAATCACAGCCCCCATACGCCGCGATATCCTGATTGCGGATTTGGCGGTACGACTCAACACCGGTTTGGAGGACTTGCGCAGCACGGTGAATGACATCATCCGCAACCGTAAAGATACCCCACCTGCCCCGGATTATGAAGAGGATTACACCGAGGATGAACAGGAAACGGATACCGCCCCGCACGAGCTCGCACCTGCCCGTGTAACGGCAGTACGTCTGCACCCGACCATTCGCAACCTCATTTGCTACTCCGCCCAGAACAAGGCAGCACAGCAAGCTCTGGTAGAGAGAATTGAAGAGCTGCAGGGCCCCATCAACACCTTAGCCGGAGGGCTAATTCTACAACGCTTGCTGGAGGCTCTGCCCGTGCCGGGTGATGAGCAAGCTTGGCAGGGCTTTGTTGCACAGCTGCCTGCGGAGCAAGCTGCAGCCCTTCGCCATATCGATAACACAGAGATAGAGCTGCAAGATGCAGATGCCTTCATGGAGCAAGCCTGCGCCCACGCCGCAAGAGACGCCGTGAGTGCCCGCATGGACACCATCAAGACAGCTATCCGCAACGGCAACCTGACGCAGGATGCCATTGCTGAGCTTTTCCGTGAAATGACGGAGCTTCAACGCCTGCTCAACGGGCAATAAAAGGCAGGCGTTAAAGGGCTAACATATCCCACTCCGGTTCGTCCCCGTGTATCAGAGACGCCAAAACGGGCAATCCGGTAGTGCGTTCAATCAAATCTGCATTGGTTACGGCGGCGGTGTCCCACTCTTCACCGGGGTGATTCAAAATAACACCCACACATTTAAGGCCGCTTTGCTCTATAGACTTGGCCGTTAAAGCCACCACACCGGCAGCACCCTTGCGGTTCTCTGTTACAAGAATCACGGGCAAATTAAGTTTTACGGCAACATCTGCCATTGTTACCCCCGCTGCCACCGGGGTTAACCAACCGTACACACCCTCTGTAAGCACCACATCATATTGCTGAGCCAACTGTTGCCAAGCGGCGCATATCTCATTAACATCAATTTCTTTGCGCTCCAAAGAAGCCGCCATCTGCGGGTCTGTACCTGTACGCAAATAAACGGGGTTTATGGATTCCAGATTCAGTGTCGGTGCGGCAATGGCATCTCGCATGTTGCGAGCTTCTGCGCGGTCTCCGCAAGCAATCGGTTTGAAGCCAACAGCATTGACACCCGCAGCACACAGAGAACGCAACAAAGCACAGGTTACATACGTTTTACCCACGGCGGCATCCGTGCCGGCAATAAAATAATGTTGTTTCATGTTTATTCGGGTATAACGATTCTGGTATCATCCTCATCCCACTCATCAGGCTTATCAGAGTTACTATAGCTGACAAGCCCCCACACCACAATGGCCAAGCCCAAGGTGATGAGCTTGGGTTTCCAATTGCGCACCAATTTAGTGCCATAGCGTTGCAATTTATGCCGCATCAGATTTCTGATCCTGTTCATGGGAGGCGTAATGATAAATAAGTTCTGTTAAGCGGGTGGAGAGCATGGAGACGGAGACATCTCTCTGCATCATATTACCCACCACCAAGGAAATGGTGCCGGTTTCTTCTGAAACGATAATAACCACGGCATCAGACACTTCTGCCACGCCGATACCGGCACGGTGGCGTAACCCCAAAGAACGGTCCTTGAGCTCTTTAGCCGTTACCGGCAAAATACAACCTGCGGCAACAATGCGCTCATTGGTAATGACAACCGCACCATCATGCAACAAGGTCTTGGGGTGAAAAATAGTGCCCAGCAGCTCACGGGAGCACACGGCATCCAACTTTGTACCCGTTTTAACAAACTCAGATAACTTGTTGCTGCGAGAGATAGCAATCAACGCGCCATAACGCTTGCTGACCAAGTATGAAACAGAGTCACAAATACGGGCAACCAAGTCTTGGTTCTCCTCTTGTTTCCAGAGTTTTCCGAGCAGACGGTGAGACCCCAACTTGGCCAAAGCCGTGCGCAGCTCGGGTTGAAACAGAATCACCAACAAAGTGCCCGGCCCCAATATGGCACCAACAATACTTTGCAGCACGGTGGCACCCGTTATTCTCAAAATAAAGCCACCCAACGCCACAATGGTAACCAAGCCGGCCAGGATGGCAGCCGCACGGGATTCTCTGAATGCTCGGTATAACTGGTAAAAAACAAACCAGAGAACAATAATCTCAAAAGCTCCGCGTGCAATATCCATGGCGTTATACTACTACTTTAAGGCTCGTATATCAAGTTAATTCAGCGGGTTTTCCGCAAGCCACTCCGCCACCTGAGGTGCAGCATACGTTAATATCATATCTGCCCCGGCGCGGCGAATGCTCAGCAATGATTCCAACATGCAGCTGCGCTCATCCAACCAACCGGAGGCAGCTGCTGCCTTAATCATCAAATACTCGCCGCTTACATGGTATGCCGCTATCGGCAAATGCGTAGCATGCTTCAGTTCAGCAATTACATCCAGATACAGGGTAGCGGGTTTCACCATGAGCATGTCTGCGCCCTCCGCTGCATCCAAAGCGGCCTCACGCAAGGCCTCTCGCTTGTTGGCTGGGTCCATCTGGTATGTCTTTTTATCACCAAACTTGGGGGCACTGCCCAACGCCCCACGGAACGGCCCGTAAAACGCAGAGGCATATTTAGCCGTATAACTAAGGATGGACACCTTGGTAAAGCCTTCGGAATCCAACGCTGCGCGTATGGCAGCCACGCGGCCGTCCATCATATCGCTGGGGGATATGATATCTGCCCCTGCTCTTGCATGGCAAAGGGCTTGGCGGCACAGGGCATCCACCGTTTCGTCATTTAAAATTTCGTAGTTACCGTTGTCATACTCACGCACAATGCCATCTTGCCCGTAGGTGTTAAACGGGTCGAGCGCAACATCCGTCATCACACACATTTGAGGCACAGCGACTTTAATGGCCGCAATGGCACGCGGCACCACGCCCTCGGGGTTCCAAGCCTCCGTTCCGGCGGGGTCTTTCTTAGTCTCCGGCACAACGGCGAAAAGGTCAACGCATGGAATTCCCATGGCATACAAACGCTCACACTCTGCTGCAATATCAGCCACACACCAACGCGTGCACCCCGGCAAAGATTCAATGGGTGTGTTTTGCGTACCCTCCTGCACAAACATGGGGTAAATGAGGTGTGAGGCCGTTAGGTTTGTTTCACGCATCAGGTTGCGCACGGCTGCACTTTTGCGATTGCGACGAGGACGATTCGATAAATTCATGATTTCAAGATTCTGAATGTGAAAAGAATTCTACAGCGGCATCATGCACAACATCCACCACCGCTAATACCTCTAACTGAGCAGTCTCAATGCGCAGGTGAGCGGCATCTTCATACAAAGGGGCGCGTTGAGCTATTAAATTATCTATAACGGCTTGGCGATTTTCCGTATTAAGCAAAGGTCTGTTAGAGGCGCGAGAAGTTCGCTCGATAACGGCTTCCGTATCAACATCCAGCCATACAACAAACCCCACGCGCTTCATAATCTCACGGTTTATGGGGCTCAGCACCACACCGCCCCCCGTGGATATAATGGCAGGCCCCGCAGGCGATGCGGGATTTTTCTCTATATAGCGCAACAACGCCGTTTCCAACGCGCGAAAATGCGCCTCTCCCGAATCTCTGAAAATCTCCGGTATACTTTTGCCAATCTGCTCCTCAATAATCGAGTCCATATCCAGAAGCGGCAAACCGGTCAATCTGCTGAGCTCTTTGCCGACAGTCGTTTTACCACTCCCCATCATACCAATCAGGAATATGGGGTGTCCATGCGTATCTATGGGGCGACAAAGCGGCATCGGTCACTTTTACAGTTAATTGATTTTCAGTCAGCGCGCGTATTATACCACATCATTCTCCCCTTGACAAGTTTTTGGCACGTCTTGATAAACGAAAAAATCGTTTTATGGCTCATTCTTTACCTCAACCTACAGTACCCTGTTCTTCCTCAAACTGAATCAACTCTCGCAAGGGAGCATGCTCGGGGCGGCGGAGCTCGGGGTCGGCATCAAGAATGGCAGCGGCATCTCGGTTGGCACGGTGAATGAGCCGCATATCACTGAGCCACTCGGCAAAGCGTACGGAGCCCAGTCCGCTTTGCGCCGTTCCCAGCACATCCCCGGGGCCACGCAGCAGGAAATCTTCTTCCGCAATTTCAAACCCATTGAGGGTACGGCACAAAACCTCCAATTTATCCCGCCCGGGCTCACCTGCTTTTGCGTTGGATATCAAAATGCAGTAGCTCTTATATTTCCCACGCCCAATACGCCCACGCAACTGGTGCAGCTGAGAAAGGCCAAAGGAGTCCGCATCATTAATCATCATAATGGTGGCATTGGGTACATCCACCCCCACTTCCACCACTGTGGTCGCTATCAATAGCTTGGTGTTTGCAGCCCTAAACTCCGCCATCACGGCATCTTTCTCCTCGGCAGAAAGGCGGCCGTGCAGTAGCCCTATATTAATATCGGGGAAAATACCGCGCCATTTTTCCAACTCATTGACAGCCGCAGCTTGTCGGCGGGTTTCGCTCTCCTCAATTAGTGGAGAAACAATGTAAATCTGCCGCCCTGCATCCAGCTCGGTGCGCATGAAGGCTATAATCTTTTTCAACTGCGCAGGAGTACGCAAGGCGGTGACAATCTCCCCACGGTTTGCGGGTAATTCATCGATAACGGAAACATCCAAATCACCGTACAAAGTGAGCGTCAACGTGCGAGGAATCGGTGTGGCTGTCATGACCAACACATCCGGATTCTCCCCGCTGTTAATGAACTTTTCTCGCTGAGCCACACCGAATTTATGCTGCTCATCTATCACGGCAAGCCCCAAATTCAAAGGGCGATTCTTTTTGTACAACAGCGCATGTGTACCCACGATAATTCGCGGAGAAGCATCCGCATAGCCTGCCGCTTCGGGTATAATGTCAGAATCATCCGCGCGGTCGGAGGTACGCAAAGACAACCGCACATCCATATCTTTCAGCAAGCGCCGGAAGTTGTTGTAATGTTGCTCTGCCAGAATCTGTGTAGGGGCAATCATGGCGGCAGTTTTACCGCTCTCTACAGCCAAAAGCATAGCACACAGGGCAACCAATGTTTTACCGCTGCCAACATCCCCCTGCAAAAGGCGGTTCATTTGCTGTGGGCGCTCCATATCCGCACGAATTTCAGCCACGCACCGTTGCTGCGCTTGAGTAAGTTGAAACGGTAAAGATTGCAGCAGCTCCGTTAAGTAACCATCCGTTGCAGCCGTTATTTGCCCGGCTTTGCCCTGCGTGCGGCGGCGTTTCCAAGCAACGGTAAATTGCTGTTGGAAACACTCTGCCAACGCAAAACGCATGCGAGCTTTATGCGCAGCCTCCGGGGAGGCCGGGAAATGAATATCCTGCAATGCTTCACGGAACGGATAGGCAGGGGCAACATCGTAGCCGGGTTGACGGGTGTCTGCCGGTAAGTCCTGCAAAATACGCCATACTAAGGTACGCAAGCTGCGTGCTGCCATGCCGGATATTCCACGGTAGATAGGCACAATGCGTGCGGTGTGTATCAACTCCGCCTCCGGCATCTCTTCCGCAGGAACAGGGATTCCGCCCATGGCGGCCTCCACCAAGCGGTGCCCGGCATCCTCATCCTCCATAATCTCGAAATCCGGGTTAGTCATGGTGAGTTTGCCGGCATATTCCTTAACTTTGCCGTACACGGAGATATTCATGCCCATGGCTAAAAGTTTAGCCACATACGGCATATTGAACCAGCGTAAATAAATGCGAGCCCCCTGCGGCTCATCCGCAGCCCCGGCGCTGATTTCAAAATAGCGTTTGTAGGAGAATCTCCACCCTGCACTGTACACATGCACTAAAAGGCTGACCGTCTCCCCGTTGATAAGGGAGGCAATGGGCTTGGTGCTGCGGCGATCCTCATAGCGGCGCGGTACACGCAGCAAGATATCCTCCACCGTGGTGAGGGACGACGCCTGCAAGGCTTTCAGCTCTTTGGTAGAAAGAAACGGCAGACGACAGAGAGGATCCGCCAAGCGGAGTGTACCGTGGGTAGGCATCAGCGGTTGGACATACCTTGATTGATGCAGCGGAAATAGTAGTCAATGCGAGAGAGGAACCACATCCACTTAGGCCCGGGGCGCCCATTATTCATGAGCGGGGCCGGACAATTCTTGTGCGTCCAGTGGTAGTGTGGCACAACAAAGCGCAGGCGTATATTATAGCGTTTCATCAACACGGCGGTGAGCTTGGCAGCGCGATCCCATGTGCGGAAGTGGTTATGCCCGCGGCTCTCACACTCACACATCTCGATACCGATGGAATGCTGATTACCGGCATTATTACCCGCATGCCACCCGGTTTCATGCAAGGGCAGATTCTGCACCACCATGAATTGATCCACGGTAAAGTGCCAGCTTCTGTTGGTGAATGCACCGCGACAAAGAGCGCGGGAGTGCTGCATGGCCGTAGAGGTCGGGGAGTGATTGGCCGTGCTGTGAATGGTAATGAAAGACGGGCGCATGCGCTTGGCACCACGCCGCTGGCGTGAGTTAGAGGGCATCATGCGGATCTTAATGTTAGCTTCTTTAGCTAAACGGGTAATAGAACGCTGCACCAACGGGGTGCGGTCCTGCTTAAACTTGTAAACGGGTGGCCTGCGGTATCTGTTAATACCCTGCTGCTGGCAACCGAGCATGCATGCCAGTGCAAGGATAAAAAAAGCCACTATTGTACGATACGCCATGCGCGCTATTCTGCCAAAATCTCTCCCATATAGCAAGCGCAAACTTTGCAATAAAATATAATTTTTTGAGAACAAGAAACAGCTTCATCCTCATGGCTCCTATTTTCCTTGACTCAGAAAAAGGGGTTGTTATAATGCCATGCATCCATGAAACACCTGTTCTTTTTCATACCGACAGCATTAGGCATCTGCGCCGCAGCGGACACGGCACCGCAATTGCATGTGCGTAGTGTGGATTTTTACCCGCCCTCACCCAAAGAGAATGAACCCTGCCTGGTACTTAAGCTTGCGGCATTGACCGACAAAGCCTTGCATGAGCGGTGTCTCAAAGATATTGAGTGCCCGCCGGAGAACTTTGAGGAAGACCCCAATCGCTATGAAGAAGAAAAGATATGGGCAGAGGAAGACGACGGCTATGTATTGGTGGGGCGCAGTTGTGTAACCTCTGTAAAAACAGACCTGAAGCTGACGGATGCCACGGGCACCGTGTTAACCCCTACACACACCGAAGTGCAGGAGGAAAACGGCGTGCTGCTTGTTACCATGGAGTTTAACTCTACGCAAACACTGCCGAATCTCGGCACATGGTTCATCATCGGCAGTCTGCAATACAAAGCCCACTACAACCATGACTCAGAGTTAACACAACCCGTCAATTACACAATCCCCGGTAAATTGTCCATCGGCGAGTTTGACCTCACGTTATCAGAAAAAGAGATTGAGAGAAGTATAGAAGAGGAGGAAGAAGATATGGTAGACGTTGATGAAGAACTTGAAGAAGAAGACGATGGGTATGACAGCAGTTTCTATGCAGAGGAGAAAGAGGATGCCAAAAAGATAAAACAATCCTGCATCGAAATCACCCCGTGCAATGGCAACAACGAGCTTGATAAACTTATCACCAACATCATCATCTATGAGGATATGGACGGTGAACTTGAGCAATGGGGCACCTTCGGCAACGGGGATATCACCTTCTTCTCCTACACCTACCATGCACAGGAGCCGCCCCTGCCCCAACAAGGGAAAATCAGTCTGCGCCTGCGCCGTAAAGCATGGGCACGATCCTATCAATTCAACCAAAAGATTCAGATTCTGAACAGCAAATAATTGCCATGAAACGCCCCTTGATTACCTTATTGCTGTTAAGCACTCTTTGCTGCGGGCAAGAGGAAGCAAGCTTCTACACCACCCAAGTTACCATAGCACCGCAAGCACCGCAATGGGCGCCACCTGTTACGGATGACGAAGGAGCCCCGCTTGCACCATGCAGTATCGAGCTATCGGCATCCATTGACAACAGCAACCTTAACAACCCGGATTTTCCACCCGTTACAGAATACACCCTTTGTAATATCCGGTTCAAAGGCAGCCTGACGGATGGAGCGCAGTTCAGCGCCTCCTCCCCTACCATTTACAACAACGGCAATAGTATCGGCCTTTCTTTCCAATCTCCAACAATCCCCAAATCCGGCAAGCTCCGCCTCAAAGGAACGCTCAGTTATGAGATTCGCACCGGGGCAGAAACCGAGAAAACACCCACCGTTGCCATTAAAGGACGCGGCGAATACAAAACCGCAGGCTACATTATCCATTACCTGCCCGATGCCGGAGAAGGCACAAAAAAACACACCTTTATGGTGATGCCACCGGATCGCACGAAAGAATCATCTAAAGCTATTGTCGATATTATCTTTACGGATAAAAACGGCAAGGTATGGAGCAGAAGTAATGATTCTCTCGCCAAAGAAGAGGTTTGGTATACACCTGATTCCGTCTGTTTTTGCTCTGAGGAAAAGATTGAGGTAGATCACGGCAGCTTGCAAATTGTGCTCTGCGGCAAAGCTAAAACTTATACCACTGCGGTTAATCAATCCGTCAATCTCATACCATCAACACCTCCGCCCACCCCCAAAGCAAAAGTTCAGCAGGTGCAACTGAGCCACATTGAAACAGAAATCTCCCCCACCCCTCAC
Organism: Akkermansia sp.; assembly: GCA_017399165.1. GTDB lineage: Bacteria > Verrucomicrobiota > Verrucomicrobiia > Verrucomicrobiales > Akkermansiaceae > Akkermansia. The sequence goes on along the minus strand of JAFQEF010000022.1, from coordinate 17,773 downwards.
GCCGATACAGAAAACGCCTTGCGCATGAGCTGGCAGCAATGCCACTCATCGCTTCTGCAGGAAACCCGCATGCTTTGGGAGGAACAAGGAAAAGGCTTCAAGATTACGGAGGCTCGTTTCGATGGCGCGGTGACGGATGAAAACGGTTGCAAGATCCCTCTGAAAGCAGGATTCGTAGGATACACCCCGGATGACGGATTTGAAGCAGAGCTCATCAATAAAGATTCCGCACCCTCCGGCTTAAAGCTTCATGTAAAGGGCACACTGGAGTTCACAGTATGCTCCCTCTGTGAGACAAAGGCATTGCCACCCGTGACAGTGAGCAAGGGCAGCTCAACCCAATGCGGTGTGTTTACCATTGAATACTTCAGCAAAAAATCAGAAGGCACGGAGGACGTAGATTGCCTCCGAGTCTCGGTGGATGCTGCACACGCAGAAGAATTAAGCAGCATCCACAACCTCAAAGTCACCGGCACCAACAGTGTCAGCAGAGACTTTAATGCCCCCGACAGCATTTTATTCTGTGTATTCAGTGAGGTGCAGGATGAACACTTGCCCGATGAGCTTGAGGTCTCGCTACTCCTCTTGAGCGGCGGGCAACGTTGCTCCTGCACCATTGACCAAGTTGTTGACCTCAGTAAGGATAAATAAAACCTGAACCGTCAGCAAATTATTTTCACTTTTCTTGAAAGAATCCCAGAATAAATGGCGTACATAATAGAGAAAATACCATGAAAACGCACTATCTTCTCAGCCTGGCCTTCTTTTCAAGCACGTTATCTGCGCAAACGGCAGAGCCGCCTGCGCCCCCGGAAGCCATACCCTATGTACGCAACACTGCATTCAATTGGCAGCATTATAACAGCCTTATCCATGCCTGTATCCAAGAGGATTGGGAGCAAGTGCGTAAGCTCGTGGCAGACGGAGCAGATAAAAATGTAGCTCTCTTCTGTGTCTGTAAAGCACAGAAACGCAACAAGGATTTAATTAAAGAGCTATTAGCAGGCGGGGCTGATGCGGATTCCGCACCCGTGGAGCTCTGCACCCCGTTATATGCAGCCATAGGCAACAAACGCATCGGAGAATGCGAGGGCTGGGCTTCAAGAGCTGCTTCTGTAACAGCTTATGAAGATCAGGTTGAACTTGTGCAATTACTCTTGGAGGCAGGCGCAAACCCGAACACCTGCGCCTCTTACGATAGAATACCCCCCATCATAGAAGCCACCCGCAGCGGCGACAAAGCCACCGTTGAGCTTTTGTTAAATGCTGGGGCTCATGTCAATAGCAGAGAAAAGAACGGCACTACAGCCTTACACTGGGCTGCTGCGTTGCATCATCACGATATAGCAGAGTTGCTGTTAGAAAAAGGGGCACTGGTCGATATTGCCTCCGTTTCGGATGATTACATGGATAATGGCGGTGTGTGGGAATTTCGACCCGGTACAACACCCCTGCACTGTGCCGCACGATTCGGCAATACAAAGGCGGTTCAATTACTGCTGCAACACGGGGCAGACATCAACGCAACAGATAAAATCGGAGCAACTCCCTTTTTGAACGCAGCGGAGCAAAACTCCGTAGAAATCATGCGCTTGCTGATTCAACAAGGGGTAAGCATCAAACCGGGGGATTTACAGATGGCACAAGCTTGTGCCGGCAGACTGAATTATCGACAAGATTCCGTTTGTGAATGCATTGATTTCTTGGTAGAGATAGGGCTTCCCCTTGCAGAAACAGACGCATTATCAGCCTGTGTATCTTCATTAAATGTAAAGGCACTGAAAACATTACAGAAAATAGGCTGCAAATTAAGGCCTGCCGGCAGCAAAGGGGAGTCAGCGCTCTTTACCCTACTGCTCCATACACAAAAAAACACCCCCCAAGAGCAGGTTATTGAGATTCTCAACATACTGGCAGACTGCGGGGCAGATATGCAAACCATGGGCTACCTGCCACTGAGTTACTGCGTCGATAAAGGCTACGACCGCGTATTTTTCCATTTACTACAGCTGGGTGCCCCCTTGCAACCCGTGCATGAAGCGCAAAAAAGGCTATTGACAGCGCGTGCAAGCTACCCCTACTCCGTAGAAGGGAGGCAGCGCATCATGCAATGGTTGCACGAGAATCACCCCGAGCTGCTTGCCCATGAGCAAGCTGAGTTTGAACGAAGAGAAAAAGCCGCCGCCCAATTAAAACTTGATGAAAGACTGCTCAGCGCAGCACAACACGGCAACCTGACAAATGTAAAACAAGCATTACAAGCCGGGGCAAGCGTTCATTATGCGAATGCGTTTAACCAAACGGCTCTCATCAGCACCTATGGCATGAGCCCCAACCTGCAAGTGGTAGAGCTTTTGCTCAAACACGGTGCCGACCCCAATTTTCAACCCTCCGTTAACGGCAGAAAGGATTGGCACCCACTTACCCTCTGCTGCCATACAGGGCTGCTGCGCTTGCTGGTAAACCACGGTGCAGATTTAAACCGCCGCGGTATAATGGGTGACTGTGTACTACATGCCATGGCACGGCGCAATTCAGACCTTACCGCTTGTGTATTAGAGCTGGGGGCAGACCCCACAATGACAGATACCGAAGGTAAAAGCGCGCTGATGATGGTAACCACCATAAACCCCGCCATTATGCTGCACCGTGCCGCTCCGCAAATGCTGCAACATCAAGATACCCAAGGCAACAACGCCCTGCACCATATTGTACAAAAGGGGTTCAATAACGACACGCCGTGCCCGCAAGACCTCAACACGCTCCCTACACCCAACACAACGCCTGAAATCAACCGCAATATCGGTGCAGAGTTTGACGGGGTGCAGATTGTGCATTTCCTTATTAAAGCCGGCATTTCACCCGACTCCGTTAATAATATGGGGCAAACTCCTCTGATGCTGGCCGCCGGCAAGGGAGACTTGAGCATGGTAACGCTTATGCTCAAGCTCGGTGCAAACGCCACACTAACAGACATCAATGGCAAATCTGCCCTCAGTTATGCGCAAAGTTCAGGTAATCAACACATCATTGACTTACTGATAAAGCATGGGGCACCAAGCGGCTCAGAATCTGCCATATTGCAAGCAGCTGCAGCCGGTAACACGGCAGAAGTTTTGAGGCTGATACAGCAAGGCACAGATGTGAAAAACCCGCAGGGTATTGGTTTTGAAGCAGCTCTTGCAGCCGTGCTCAACGGGCATGAGGATACCTTATCAGCATTGATGGAACAAGGAGTAAACCTGAATGCCATTAGCAATCGCTCCCGCAAAATGCTTAATGTTGCCGTTGAATATAACAACGAGCAAGCCGTGCGCATGTTGGTAAAACACGGTGCCAACATTAAAGATTCCAATAACTTACACTGCAATTTCGGCATGTATTGCAGATATGGCACAGCGCTGGATGAAGCCGCTGCGCGTGGCAACTTGGCCATGGTACGGCTGCTGCATGAACTTGGGTGCCCCGTAGATACATTCTCCCACAGCAGCATGGCATTCGGGGTTATCGGTAATAATCCGGATGTTGTGAGCCAATTGGCAGCATACGGGGCGAAGGTGGATGTGCGTTTAGGGGAGGGCTCCGACACCCCGCTCACTCTGGCAATCAATGCCAAAAACATGCCCATGGTTAAGCTGTTATTAGAGCTGGGGGCTAATCCTAACGGTATACAGGGTGTATCCAACGGTGCGCCCTTGCGCGTGGCCTTGCGCGTGCAAGAGGATACTCTGGTTCAAACACTCATAGAGGCAGGGGCGCAAGCCGACTACACGGACCGCTTCAACCAAAGCATTTTACATTCTGCCGTATGCGTCAATTCTCCGCAGGCCATCGCCCTGCTCATTACACACGGGGCAGATGTAAACCGCCAATGCAAGGTTAACGGCAGATACACTACACCGCTCATCAACTCCATACGCTTCCGTAAAGAAGAGAACGCAGAGGTTGTACGGCTTCTGTTGGAGGCCGGGGCAAATCCGGCCACAAAAGATGCAGCGGGTAAAACGGCCCTTGACTATGCAAAAGAAAAAGGGTTCTCGGATTCTGCAACACTTATAGAACAAGCCGCACCATGAAATTATCTATCTTTTTCTTAATGTGCGCACTGATTGTCCCCTGCATTCCTGCCGTGGCTGCGGCAGAGGGAGACCCCGGGCTTATTAACTCACTAAACGGTAAAGTGGAGTATTCAGAATACAGCAACACGACTTCGAAAGAAGAGGAGCCTCTGATGTTGCTTATTCACAAAGCCGGATATAAAGGCGGATGGAACAGCATTAATCAAGAGTGGGACGATTACATACCTCTTGCTGACGTGAATGAAGCCGTGCTTTTTCAATATTACCATTCTTGCCGCCCCGCTAGTGTCGCGGAAACGCAGCTGATTGAAGCGATAAAAGATAATGATTTGCAGAGAGTGAAAGTGTTATTGGCATCCGGGGTGAACCCGAATGTTGCCACCTTACCGGACATAGAATCCCCGCTCTACCTCGCCATTGGAGATAAAAGCAATGCAGAGTGCGATGGCACCCACTTGAAAACCGAGTTCCGTGAGGGACAAACAGAATTAGCTAAAACCCTGCTGCAGGCCGGGGCATCCCCCAATTTGCCTTCTACCCTCTTGCTGCACACTCCGTTAATGGAGGCAGCAAGAACAGGAGATATTGTGTTAGCGAAGCTGCTGCTGCAAAAGGGAGCCGACATTCACGCCCGATCTGATTCCGGCATGACGGCCCTACACTTTGCCGCCGCCGAAAGCACACCGAAAATGGTAAAGCTCCTTTTGGCTCAAGGTGCAACACCCAACCTTGCCACCACAAGCGAGGGCTTTCTGCTGGAATCCGATGCCACCAAAGGCGTTACCCCGCTGCACCTTGCAGCAGAGGCCGGTATGGCAGAATCCGTTCAGCTCTTACTGCAAGCCGGAGCGTATGCAGACACGCCCGATGCAGAGGGTAACACTCCCTATTTTTATGCAGCCATGAGAAATCATACAGACTGCATGCAAATACTGCACGCTGCAGGAGCAGAGACAAAATTCCTTGATAAAGAAAGAAATACACCCGAAGAGACTGCCCATTGAGGGCGGTTAATCCCGGCTCGGGTCTATTGTACGGCAGATATTCTATGTCAGTCACGTATTTGCTGGCTGTGTTTGCCTTGACTAAATTTTGAGAGTCATGTTAGAATGATTCTTTCAAAATGACAGCAGACACAAAAAAGACAATAGCGGCGGTATCATCGGTGCTGTGGAGTGCTTTGCTCACGGTGATGAAATTCATTGTGGGTATCATAACGGGCTCACTGGGTATATTATCGGAGGCCTTACACAGTGCCTTGGATTTGCTGGCGGCATTAGGGTCCCTGTTCGCCGTAAAAATAGCAGCACGCCCGGCGGATGAAGAGCACCCGTACGGACACGGCAAGGTGGAAAATCTGATGGCCTTGGTGGAGACGCTGCTCTTGCTTTTAACGGCGGGCTGGGTTGTAAAAGAGGCAGTTGAGCGTTTGCTGAGCGATAACCCCGATGCCCTGCATGTGGAAACCAGCATTTGGGCGTTTGTGGTGGTTATCGTGTCTCTTGCTGTGGATATTAACCGCTCTGCCATGCTCAAACGCGTGGCAAAGGAAACCAAAAGTGCCGCGTTGGAGGCTGATGCCGCGCACTTTGCATCCGACATTTGGAGCAGTGCCGCTGTACTGCTCGGTATTACCGGTGCAGCATGCGTAGGGTTTACAGAGCCGGGCAGCACCCTGCACTGGCTGTTGTTGAGAGCAGACGTGCTGGCCTCCTTAGGCGTAGTGGTGCTGATACTGCACATTTGTTGGGAGCTGGGCCTTAAAGCCGTGAACAACCTGATGGATAAGGTAGACGGCGACGCCGCAGAAAAAATACGCAACTTAATGAAAACCCGCATGCCCGCATACCCCGTTACCCGCATGCGCGTGCGAGAGGTCGGTTTAAAAGTTTACACGGAAATTGAGGTAGCCGTGCCCTGCGAATTGCACGTGGACACGGCACATGAAATTGCGGATGCCATTGAAGAGCTGATTGCCACCGCCTTTACCGAGGCAGAAACCATTGTACACATGCAACCCGGCACCATACCGGCAGACACCCCCGAGCTGCTCATTCGCCGCATTGCCCTTACCCACCGTTTCGGTGTACACGGGCTTATCCTCATGCAGGCGGACCAAGGTTTAGTCATCTTTACGGATTTGGAGCTACCGCCACATGCCACGATAGAGGGTTGGCACGTAGCCATCCAAGCATTCCGTAGTGAGGTGCAGCGCAAACTCAACGCAAGCTCTGTGGTGGTGCATGTTGAGCCGGATGTGCGCGAGCTGCCGGATTTTCGCACGCCCATACCGCATGACTGGGAGAACAAGGTGCGCCACGCCATGATTTCTCTGGGCGCCCCCCTGCCCACAGACATCAAGTTGTATACCCAAGGCAATCACCGTCTGTGCGTTGTCACCATTCCCACGGAATTCTCCCTGAATGTGCAAGAAAGCCATGACCGTGTTTCTTCCATCAACAAGAGACTGCGCGCCGAGTTGCCGGATGTTGCCAAAGTCATTGTGACTTACGAATAATTTCATTTGCCATATCTGCTCAAATAGACTACAATTGCGCGCGTGAGTTCTGCTGAAATGATACAGGGCATGAAGCAAGGCATGGTGGCATCACCCGCCATGCAATTGAGCATGCGTGCCTTGCAGGCTAATCAAACGGAGTTGCAGGAGCTCATAGCAGAGGCCTTGGCAAAAAACCCGGCATTGGAGGAGCTGCACCCCGAGCCGGAGCCCCAAGATACCGCCTATACCGCCCGCAGAGATTTTGCCATGGAGAGCCTGAGTGCCACCCCCACATTGGCGGAGCACCTGGAGGAGCAGATTCGGCAAAGTGGGCTCGCCCCAAAAATTGAAGCTGCGGCCCTGCAAATGATACCATGGCTGAACCAACATGGTTTCTTTGCTGAATCTCCCGCTACGGTGCAACGGGAGTTGGGCTTAAGCAACAAGCTGTTTCAACAGGCTCGCTATGCTATTCAGGATTTGGAGCCTGCCGGTGTGGGGGCAGAAGATTTGAGAGAAAGCCTCATGATTCAACTGGAACGCTTGGGGGAAAATGGCGGATTACCCATGCAACTGCTGCGCATGCATTGGGAGGACTTGGTGCGCCATCGCTATGCAGATATTGCAAAAGCTCTTGATATTGATGAGTCAGCTGCAGAAATGGCCGCCCGCCGCATTGCCAGACTCAACCCGGACCCCGGTAGCGGATTTTCCAGAGCAGAGCTTCATACCATCTCCCCTGATATAGAGGTGCAACAGGATGGTGACAAACTGCTTGTCACCCTCACCAAAGAGGCAAGCCCGCGTTTGGCGCTGTCTGCCGAATACCGCGAGATGATGGCACAGCATGCGGATAAAGCGGAGGTGCGGCAGTTTCTCTCCCGCTGTTTCAGAGAGGGGCGGGAGCTCCTGCGCGCGTTGGGAGAACGCCAAGCCACCTTACTTGCTGTGGCAAAGGCTATTGTTAAGCGTCAGCAAAACTTCTTTCTGCATAAAAACGCACCTTTGGTTCCACTTAAGATGGAGTCGATTGCAGCTGATACGGAGCTGCACGTATCCACCGTATCCCGTGCGGTAAGGGGTAAATACCTGAAATGCAGCAGGGGCGTGTTTGAGCTACGCGCCTTTTTCTCTACCGCCATTTCAGCAACGGAAGCCGTATCTGCAGATGCGGCCAAACAAAAAATTAGAGAGCTGATAGCGGCAGAATCCCCTCAGCACCCATTGAGCGACACTAAGCTGGAGGCCCTGTTGCAAGAGCAAGGTATCACCCTAGCCCGCCGCACCATAGCAAAATACCGCGAGCAGCTTAAAATTCTACCGGCATCCCTGCGTAAACGGCGTTGATTATGCTGGACAAAGCGCGCCGCACGTAGTATACTACACGTGTATGAATCCTCCAGCCATTGCTATAGACGGCCCTGCAGCCTCCGGAAAATCTACCGTAGCCAAACTGATTGCAAAAGAGTTAGGTTTCACTTTCATTAACACCGGGGCGATGTACCGCGCCGTTACATGGTATGTACTGCAACAAGGCATAGACCCCGCCAATACAGAGGCCGTCAAGGCAATTTTGCCCGGCATCCCCCTTTCTTTCGGTAAAGATGGCGCGGTTTCCACCGTTATGTGCAATGGTCGCGTTCTGTCAGAGGAGCTTACCCTGCAATCCACCAATGACAATGTGTCCACCATTGCCGCTATTCCCGAGGTGCGCGCCCTGTTGGTTGAAAAACAACGCGAATACAACACGGCAGAACCCGTGGTGATGGAGGGGCGAGACATCGGCACCGTGGTATTCCCCAATACTCCGTATAAGTATTTTGTAACCGCCTCTGAGGAGGTGCGTGCTGCACGCCGTGCGGCCCAAGGGCTTACGGACTCCATTGCCGAGCGAGACCGCAAGGACTCTGCCCGCGCCTGCGCCCCCCTTACCATGGCAGAGGATGCCAAGTTGGTCGACACCTCCAACATGAGCATCGAACAGGTGGTGGCCCACATCGCAGCAGACATCCGCAGCAGAATGGCCTGATTTTCTCACATCAACATCATCTCTCCCCCACATATTATGGCAGCATTATCCATGAATCCGGTTTACTTTCTGGCCCATACCATTTTTAAAGGGTTCAGCAGAGCATTCTTCGGCGTTAAACTGATTAACCGCGACAAACTGATAGACGATGGCACCCCCTGCATCTATGTATGCAACCACCAGAGTTTTTTGGATCCGCCCCTGTTGGCAACCATTTTTGAAAACCCCGTTCACTTTTTGGCTCGCAAAACGCTGTTTGACCACTGGTTCATGAAATGGGCCATGCCCTTGTGCAACTCTTTGCCTATTGACCAAAAGCGCCCCGACCCGGGTAGCATTCTCAAGGTGTTGCGCCATGTCAAATCCGGCGGCAGCATTGTTATTTTCCCGGAGGGCTCCCGTTGCCCCGATGGTGAGATTCATGATGCCATGCCCGGCATTGGTCTTATCCTGAGCAAGCTGTCAGGGGTGCCCATTCAACCGCTGCGCATTGAAGGTGCATACGATGCCCTGCCCATTCACTCCAAAAAGCTCAAGTTCCGTCCTCTTACCGTCAGCGTGGGGGATCCCATTCCCTTTACCGCAGAGGAGCTGCGCCCCCGTGGTCGCGAGGGTCACTTGGCTCTCGGCAAAAAGATAATGGACGCCATACGCGCCCTGCCCACGCAGCCCTGATTTAGTAGACAATGCTGCTCACCCTGAGACTGCGCAACTTTCGCTGTTACCCCACCCTCAACTGGGATATTCCCACTGAGGGTGCCTTGCTTTATGGTAGCAATGCTCAGGGTAAAACCAGTGTGCTGGAGGCCATTTGCTTTGCACTGACACTGCACTCCCCCCGCACCTCGCGCATGGATCGCCTAGCCTCGCACAACGCGGCGGAGTTCGGTATCTCCCTTGATACGGATGAAGGAATCCGCCGCCTGCTTTGGCAAAACAAAAAACTGAGCATGCAGGTAAACGGCGCAGCCAGGCGAGATTATACGGACTACTTGTACGATGCTCGCCCCGTGGTATGGCTGGGCAATACAGACATGGCACTGGTGACGGGCTCTGCAGATGCCCGCCGTGATTATTTGGATTTTTTGGGGTCTCAATGGCACCCGGCATACCGCCCGGCTCTGCTGGAATACCGCAAAGCACTCAAGTCACGCAACCTGTTGCTGCGTAATCCCCGCCACACACAAGACACATTGCGCAGTTATGCAGCAATTCTGGCGCGCAATGGTGAAATTCTTTGCACCTTGCGTGCTAGGTTGATAGAACTGCTGCGCCCCCACATTTGTCGCCTGCACTCCGATATCTCCGGCGGTGAGGAGGATATCAGCATCTCCTACCGCCCCTCTACCACCTTGCCGCTGGCAGAGGCGCTGGAGCAGGCAACCGAAGCAGATACCCGCGCCGGGTTCACCACCGTAGGCCCGCATCGGGATGACTTTGAGCTTTGCATCCGTGGGCGCAATGCCGCAGAGTTTGCATCCGAAGGGCAGCAACGCACCCTTGCCACGGCTCTTGTATTAGCACAGGCCGGGCTGTTACAAGTGCAAACGGGCCATGCTCCCACCCTGCTCATTGATGATATTTTCGGGGAGCTGGATCCCACACGCCGCCGTGCGCTGCTGGCCAATCTACCGGCGGACTCGCAAATCTTCATCACCACCACGCACACAGATTGGTTGCAGGACACCCCCGCCCCTTTACCGTTGCTCCATATTCACGCCGCCCATATTTCTGCGGAGGAGTAAAGCGACGACATAGCCTTTTCCCGTACGCGTGGGAACAAATAGTAATTTGTTTATATCGTAGGGCGGGACTTCAGTCCCGCCTTTTATTGGTGTAGCTTTCAGAAGTAGGCCTGAGATAAAGCCCCCCTCGGGTAATGTCTACCCAGGGGGGGGGGGAGGAGAAAAACATGGGGGCGCGTATTAATCACCCGTCTTGAGCACATTGATGAATGCCTCTTGCGGTATGTTGACGCGGCCGATGGATTTCATGCGCTTTTTACCCTCCTTTTGCTTTTCAAGGAGCTTGCGCTTACGGGTAACGTCGCCACCGTAACACTTGGCGGTCACATTCTTACGCATGGCAGATATGCTTTCACGGGCAATAATCTTGCCACCAATGCAAGCCTGAATGGCAACGGTGAAAAGTTGTCTTGGTATCACATCCTTGAGCTTCAGCGCAATTTCACGGCCCTGAGCTTCTGCTCGCTCGCGGTGAACAATCATGGAGAAAGCATCCACAGGCTCACCGGCAATCATCATATCCATCTTAACAAGCTTAGCGGCTTGGTAGCCGTCATACTCGTAGTCCATGGACCCATAGCCACGCGTGGTAGATTTGAGTTTATCATTAAAGTCTACCAAGATTTCTGCCATGGGAATACGGCAAGTGAGCATCACACGAGTGTCGTCAATGGTCTCGGTGTGTATCACTTCACCGCGTTTCTCCATCACAATACGCATGATATCACCAATGTAGTCGGCAGGTATCATCACAAACACCTTGACAATGGGCTCGCGTATCTCCTGAATCTCCTGCGGGTCGGGCAATATGCTGGGGTTGTCTACCAACAGCTCCGTGCCGTCTGTCTTGGTCACTTCATAAATAACGGAGGGATAGGTGGAGATAACATCCATGTTGAACTCACGGCGCAAACGCTCCTGGATGATTTCCATGTGCAGCAGCCCCAGGAAACCGCAACGGAAACCGAAACCAAGTGCCACGGAGCTTTCTCCCATGTAGGTGAATGCAGCATCATTAATTTGCAGTTTTGCCATGGCGGCTTTAAGAGCCTCATAATCAGATGAATCTACAGGGTAAATGCCGGAGAACACCATGGGGCGAATCTCCTTAAAGCCCGGCAGCGGCTCCGCACAGGGATTTTGCAGGTTGGTGTAGGTGTCACCAATTTTAACATCTGCGGCGGATTTCATGTTGGCAATAATGTAGCCCACGTCGCCGGTCTCCAACTGCTCGGTTGCCTGCATCTTGGGGGTAAAGATACCCACCTCTTTCACCTCGTAGGTTTCATCTGTGGCAAAAAGCTTCACCTTCATACCGCGGGCAACGCTGCCACTGACCAAACGCACGTAAGAGACAACGCCGCGGTAGGAGTCGTACACGGAGTCGAACACCAAAGCGCGCAGGCAATCATCCTCCGCAGCTTGAGGGGCGGGCACACGCTGCACGATAGCCTCCAGCACCTCCTCAATACCAATACCGGCCTTGGCGGAGCAAAGGATGGCCTCTTCTCTCGGTATGCACACAACATCCTCCAGCTGTTTGTATACTTTAGGCAAATTGGCACTGGGCAGGTCAATTTTATTGACTACGGGGATAATCTCCAACTGCTGGTCAAGGGCTAAGTGCATGTTCGCCAAGGTTTGGGCTTCCACACCCTGTGCGGCATCCACAATAAGCACGGCTCCATCACAAGCGGCAAGAGAACGGGATACCTCGTAAGAGAAATCCACGTGGCCGGGGGTATCCAGCAAGTTGAGGTCATACGTGTTGCCATCCTTAGCTTTATAGCTCATGGTAACGGGGTGAGATTTGATGGTAATCCCCTTCTCTCTCTCCAAATCCATGGCATCCAGCAACTGGTCTTGCTTGTCTCGCTCGCCGATGGTATTGGTAAACTCCAACAGGCGGTCAGACAAGGTTGTCTTGCCGTGGTCAATGTGAGCAATGATGGAAAAGTTTCTCTTAAAGCGGATATCCGTAGCCATGCGCGCGCCACTATACGCTTATTCCTACCATTTGTCAAGCCAAAATCAATAACTGAAAGAACAATACACCGACCCACGGCTGCCTTTATCCAACGCAACGGAGCGCAGCTTATCTACCCCCATGGCTGTGGCTGCGCTCTGCAATTTGGCGTGCGCCGCAGACTCCGAGCGCAAGTGCTGCAATTCATCTACATATACCGTAACACTCCACGGATAACCAACACGTTGAGTGGCAGCCCAATACAGCATCTCTTGCACAGAGGCAAAGTGGTGCCCCATGCGCGTGGGATGAAACAAGGAGTTAACCGTGGCTTTCGGAAAATCAGCACGTTTCCATTGGTGATTGGTGGCTATGCGGGCATCCGATGCACCGAAATAAGAGTGCAGAATACGCCCGGGCTTATCCGGCTTGGGGTCATCATAGGTTACATCCACATGGGTCCAACTGCCGTTCAGCTTCACCAGGTTCCAAATATGCTCCACATCATCCCCCTTACCTACAACAAATTGGTTTTCAATACCGGCCATACTAAGCAGCAAGCCGTAGGTGTGGGCGTAGCCATCGCACACGGCAACGCCCTCGTTTAGTAGTTTTGTTGTGGCATCTGCCTGAGCAGCAATCCCCAGTCGGGATTCATAGCGGGTATTCAAGGCAATATAATCATGCAGCGCAACGGCCCGCTCATAATCTGCCCCATATTGTCCACACACCTGCGCTACGATTTGCTGTGCTTTGCTTAATGCCTTTTGAGTGGCGGGCGCAAGTGTGCCTATATACGCGGGGTTGCGGTGCGCACGCAGCATCAGCACGCAATCAGAATACTCCGGGGTGAAAACAACGTGACTACCGGTGCTCTCCATCTCCATGGCAACCGCCAGGCCGGTATCCAACAAATCCTGTGCAATGGCAGACATCTCCGCGGCAGGGTTGCCATACTGCAAATCAACGGCAAAAGCCGGTGCCACGGCATTGAGCTTAGCGCGGCAAAAGCTGATGGCACCACCCCGGTTATGTGCCGTAAAGGGAACAAGGGATTCTTTTGCCGCGTATGAATCCACCGCCACGGCACTTGGCTGCACATGAGCAACCGGAGCATATTGATAAGCCGTGTTACAGCTCACCATGGCAAAGGAGGCAATGATAACGCTGTACAATGGTAGATTCAATTTACGCATGCGACCAATCTAGCACAAAACACACTGACTGTAAAGATAAATAAAAGTACGTATTCTGCATAAAAAAACGCCTCTGACTCAACAGGGAGAATCAGAGGCGTTTTGCAGCGCTTCGGCCGCGACTCGAACGCGGGACCCCAAGCTTAGAAGGCTCGTGCTCTATCCAGCTGAGCTACCGAAGCAGCGAAGCGCGCGCATCTTACCAAAAAATCGGCAAGTTCGCAAGCTTTATTTCACAAAAAATTGTTTTACCAACGGCTCTTGCACGGCAAAAAGCGCCTCACGGTCTGCCGGTTCATAGTCCAAATAGCCATGTAAGTGCGTGAGCCCGTGTACCATATAGCGGAAAAGCTCCTCCTGCGGGTTCAACCCATGCTCTTGGGCATAGCGCCATGCCGTATCACAGCTCACCAAAATCTCACCGTACGGGAAAGTGATGGCATCCGTCTCTGTAGGGTCATCTAAAAACTCAGCATGCACACGGGCAATGGCCTCATCATCCACCACGGCAATTTCTACCACCGGCAAATCGGATAACACGTGGTCCGGCCCCTTGGGGGCTGCCAGCAGCACGGGCAGCAGCTCTTGCAAGCTTGCCTGAAAACGCTCTTTGAGTGCTTCCGTCACCCAGTCGCGCTCCGTATTCAGGTATAATTCAATTTGCGGTGTCATCGTCCTGTTGCTGTTCTCTGAGTTGTTGTTTACGCAATTTGGCAGCGGCGCGTGCAGCACGGAAAAAGCTCTGAAACTGCTCCAGGCAGGCATCCCCCAGCACCCCGCCTTCTACGGCACATTTATGATTTAACGGTGGGTTAGAGTCCAGCAAGTGAATCCACCCCCCGCAAGCACCGCCCTTGGGGTCTTTAATACCAAACACCACGCGGTCCGGGCGGCAATGCACCATGGCCCCGGCACACATGGGGCATGGCTCCTTGGTAACATACACAGTGCAACCCTCAAGCCGCCAATCACCCACGGCGGCTTGTGCGGCGGTTAGCGCCAGCATCTCCGCATGGGCGGTGGCATCCTTGAGGGTTTCCACCTGGTTCCACCCGCGGCCGATAATACGACCGTCTTTAACGATAATACAGCCGCAGGGAACCTCGCCGACAGCGCGGGCTTTTTCAGCCTCGCGCATAGCCAGCATCATATATTGTTCATCCTCTGTCACGAGGGGAACCGTATTATATTAGCGAATCGTGACACGCTCATCGGTGTCGAGAATCTGCTGCAACTCAGGCCAGCCCTCCTCGGTCTGGTTCTGGAACATGTGCAGATACACGGATACGGCACCGGCGGGGTACTTGTCAAACAGCTCGTTCACAGCTTCCGTAAGTTTCTCGGAGTCAAGAGTCTCGGGCAATACATCCACCACACCGTGGCCGTTGTGAGCAATACCCAGCTTCTCGATAAAGGTAATCAGCATACCCTCATGCTTACGGATGAGCCATACCTGCAGCAGGTGGTCAGCAATGGTCTCTGCCGGTTTCCAGGCAAGCGTCTTCTTAATCCAGGCAAACTGCTCCTCCAAGGGCTTCTGCTGCAAGAACTGCGGGCGCAGCTTTTTGAGAGCACCCAACTCACGCAGTGCGGCACGGTACACACCGCGCTCCTGGTCGCGCATCCATGCAAGGAAATTGTTGACGGTCTCGTCATCCGACTTCTGGAAAATGGTATAAGACTTCATTGTGCTGAAAAATTACGTGTGCCTAATAAAACATAATTCGAACCATTTGTCGAGTATAAGATGAGACATGAAGCGAAAAATCAGTTTTTTATACCCTCTCATCCCCGGATTATTTAGATTGACACCTTGCATCTAACCTTATAAAGTACGCATCATGAACACATCAGACACTTCAACCGTCACCATGTTAACAGGCGATTTACGCTGCCACAGCGCTTTTAAAGGCAGCAACGCCACGTTTATTACAGACATTCCCACTGCTCTGGGCGGCAGGGGCGAGTACCCGCCGCCATCCGCTATGCTCGGCGCTACCCTCGCCTCTTGCATGATGAGCATGCTCGCCTACACCGGTAAACGTAAGGGTTTCCCCACAGACGGCATCAGCGTGCAAGCCTCTTGCAAAGAAGACTCCTCAGGCATTTGTGCCTTCGACCTCAGAATATCCGTCCCCATGAATCCCCCAAAAAATGTTCGCGCCCTTATGGAGGCCGCCGTACGCTCCTGCCCCGTCGGTAACGCCCTGCGCCCCGACATCCCCAAAAACATCTCTTGGGTATACGCCGGCGACACCCTGCCCGACTAATTGCGACATATCTTCCCCGTTGTCTCATTTTTTTCTTGTCAAGCCTCCCTTATTGTGCTTGAATACCCCTGCGCAGCATCCGCTGCCCACCCCTGCTACAGTGGCGGAATGGTAGACGCAGGAGACTTAAAATCTCCCGCCCTTCAACAGGCGTACGGGTTCGAGTCCCGTCTGTAGTAGCTCAAATTAAGCGGTTTACGTTAAAACGCAAGCCGCTTTTCTTTTGCCCTAAAATCCCTTAAATATGCCTAAAATACCCGTAAAAACGCATACAAAAATGCCACCAAAACGCCACCGCTATTTTTACGGGGCTTTTCCAGTAGTGGCGCGGGGTTCACGCTTTCGCGGTAAAAAAGTGCAAAATCTGCATTTTACCCCGACAACGGGGGCGGGTTTCGTGTCGATGCAATATTGTGGGAATGTAAATAAAGCGGCGTCATCTTCGCTATCTGTATTTTGAATGCTGATGCAATCAAAAATTCTGAAAATACTAAAAATAATGCATTTTTGTTGAATTGGTTATTGGTTCTTAGCTATTCTTTCCGACGAGAAGTAACCCTTAGTCGTTAAATGTTGGTTATTTCTCGCATCTCCAGCATTCAAAATGCTGTATATTTTCGTCATCAGCCCGGGGCAGGTCTCTCAGCCTCCCAACGCGCGCGGGAACGAGTACCCCTGCACGAGCTGAGTTATCAATTAAAAATCAAATCATATTAACATGAAAAAAACAATTATAGCACTTCTGGCTTTGGCAGGTGTGGCTGCCGCAGAAGTAGGCAGCAAAACGTACACTTGGGTAACAGCTGGAGATGATACCACGGAAAGCCCTTCTGTAGGAGCATCTGCCGCAGTGATGGCTGGAACTGTGTTCGAGAACAAAGTAACGACAGCAACAGGCAACTATGGTTATCTGAGTGCTTATTCCATTCATGAGACTGGTACTTTTACATTATACAATGCCATAACATCGGCATTGACGAGTATCTCTCCCACTCAAACAGAAGCAACTGCATTGACCTTGAACTTCAGCTTTGCTTTCGGTTCCACCAGCAGCAATACAGAAACTCAGCTTATCCAAATTGGACAGCAGGGCAATGGAATCGGATTGGCTCTGTACAAAGGAGGTGTTTACCTCACCTTGGGCGACACCCGTTCTACCAAGTTAGGTGATGTCAATGTGAGTGTTAATAACGACAATGGCAATCGTTTAAACGAAGTAGCCATCACATTCGCTAATGGTGGATATACCGGCACCATTAACAAGGAAGGTTCAAATGATGCCTTCACAACAACCTCTTTCAGTGGGGTTCTGAAATCTACAGATGTGACATGGAATGCATCGACTCCTAGCGAAAATGCAAAATACTCCATTGGCATGAGAGCTCCCGGTTGGACCGGTGAAAACTTAGGTTCAAATGCCGTTCTTCTGAAGAGTGCCTCGGCAACTGTATCAACATACGCAGTTCCCGAGCCGACCACGGCTACACTGAGTCTGCTGGCATTGGCAGGGTTGGCTGCACGTCGCCGCCGTCGCTGATAAACAAAGAGATTCTTCTATTCAAAAGCCGCTGTTCCTGTTACAGGACAGCGGCTTTTTGCCTGCTGTGTGAGATAGCAGATACCTACAAGCTACGAGTGGGCTCAATGAATAAAATGGTAATTTGTGGGGGCGAATACTATCGGAGTGTTGGACTTTAGTCCAATATATTATCAAGGTATACCACCATGAAAGTGGGACTGAAGTCCCACCCTACGATATAAACAAATTGTTAGTTGTGGGGGAGACCCCGCGAGCTTTAGCGAGCCGACTTTTTGAGCCCTAGGGGCGTCATAGAATAGCCCGGGCGTGGAGCCGCATCAGCGGCGGCTTGTCACGGCGTAGGCTTGCCGAAGCCGGAAACCCCGGGAAATATGCAAAAAATAGATGAGAACCCCGCAAGGGGTGGCATAATGTTGCGCTTTGAATTAAGGCATTATATGTATTTACC
>JAFQEF010000021.1 GCA_017399165.1 Akkermansia sp. | reverse complement strand
TAGCAACCTTCGACAATTAAGTTCTGCTTGTTCTCAATGGCAGTTTTTATCATTTCACGAACAATCGGCCACAAGTATTCGGTTAATTCATTATCATCCATAGGGGTAAGTTCTGTGTTGCCGCTACGAATTAAACCCATTTTCAGATGGTCGATTGAAAGATAGGGGTATTTATATTTTTCAAGCAGTTTTTGAGCAAGGGCGGTTTTGCCTGTATGCGATGCTCCGGTAATTAAAATAATCATTATCTCACCTACATATTCTTATTTATCGGTTAGTTGTATTATAGCACAACTTGACTAACAAAGAAAGAGAATATTAAAAACACCCACAGTTTTTAAAAAACTACGGGTGTTTTTGTGTCGTGTTGTACTGTCCTTAACTGTACGACGCTTATGGGTTGCTCTCTTTTTATTGTCGCAAACGAAGTCCTCCCGCTGTGTGGAGAATTGATGGTTGTTTTCTATTCGTTTTCCCACCGTATATCCTCTTGTCTGCGCAGGGGATAGGTTATAAGGCCGTCCACCACGTCCGGCAGTTGTACCGCCGTGATGCGGTGGCACCCGGCGGTGCGGTAATAGTAGGCGAGCTGCTCTAAATCCATACAAGACGTATAGTGGGTCACCACCGTCCGCCCATCCTCTGCCTGCACCCAGCCGGGCGGGATCTCCACCGCCGCCATCCGTCGGAAATAGGCGCTGATCTTGGCCTCCCCCTCCCGGGCGGCGGCGTGGGCGGCGCCAAAGGCCGCCCGCACAAAGCGGCTGGGGGAGGTATAATCCCCCGGCATCCCCACGGTGCCGCCCCCACGGCTGAGGGGGTCCTGCCATCCCGTGGGTTGGGCGGGGGACAGATGGGCAAAGTGGGATAGGTGGCTGAGCTGGTGGGCCAGGGGCGGCTCGTTGGTCAGCACCCCGGCGGGGTTGTCGGTTACCTGCACCCCGCCCACGACGGCCTCGATCACCACGGCACGGTGGCGGTCCGCCGCCATCCAATGCAGCGGGGTGGCGGGGAACGCCTCTGAAAAGGCGTGGCTGCACAGATAGATCCGCCGCATCTCCGCCACCACGTCCTCCACCGAGGCGCAACGGCTGAGCAGGGCGGGGATCAGGGCAAAGCTACCCACATTCACCGCCCCCTCCCGTGGCGGGGGATAGGCGCAGGAGCGGGGGAAATGCAGACCCGCCATGGCTACGCCTTTTTCATTGACCGCATCGTAATACAGCGGGTATCCGTCGGCCACCGTGGCCACCCCGATCATACGGTACCACCCGCCGAACAGGTCGCCGGGGGCGATCACCACCTGCTCATCATAGGTATATTCCAGATCCAGCGTGCGGCCAAACAGGCCGTTTGCCGCATCCCATACGGCTGTACACATACCATCCCCTCCTGAGGGACAGTATGCCCGTTTTAATACAAAAAAACCGCTCCGTAAGGGTCGTACCATTAAGGACAGTAAAAAGGCCCCCTTGTGTAAAGGGGGCTGGATTTTTGCAAAGCAAAAAGACTGGGGGATTGTTAAGTGCAGATGACCAACAATCCCTCCGTCAAAAATCAAAGATTTTTGCCACCTCCCTTTACACAAGGGAGGCTTTTTATTTTGTCTCATACCGTAACAAGCAGGGAAAATGTACGGCAAATTCCACTTGTTAGGAGAGCCTAAACCCCTTTTCTAAAAAAATATCATCTATTCGATAAATATTAATTTGAATAGCATGATTTTTTAAGATATTATTGTCTGTTCATAAAGTACCATAAAACGCTCTAAAACCATTGAAAATAAAGGGTTTTTCGCAAACAACTCATTTCATCCCACTATACGGTGTTACACCGCTTTACCCTTGTCCCGAAAGATTATAAGGGCAAAATCAAGGGCAAGAATCATCAAAATCTTATGTTTTAGATTTGGGAAACGAACTGTTGCAATGTGAATTTACAAATGAATTGAGGACTTATC
>JAFQEF010000020.1 GCA_017399165.1 Akkermansia sp. | reverse complement strand
TTATCTATCTCTATGGATTTTAACATGACTTAAGTGTCACCCGTTTCACGGGTTCCCTTTATAATTAATTAATTCGAGTGGTTGCGCCGCTGCGCGGCTCCACCACTCGCTATTTGAAATGTCGCCCGCTTCACGGGCTCAATAATTCGGCTCGCTAACGCTCGCGGACTCTCCCCCACAACTACCAATTTGTGAGGGTACCAGAGTTTTTAGAGATTCCCTATTATACACCGCAGGGGGAGAATTTTATTTGCTATGCGGGGGGGATTATGTTATATTCAGGGCGTATTTGAGCTTACCATGAAACGCCCGATTCTTACCTTAGCAGCCTTTTTCGTCCTCGGTTGCGTTGCCCCGTGTTCGGCAACTGCGGCGGGGGCTTCTCTTGCGGATTCTACCCTGGAGCTCTTGGATGCTTCGACCTATCAGGTATCGGAAAACGCGGATTTGTTGCATGCAGGTTATGCAGGTAATACCGCCGCCATGCCGCAACTGAGCCACCATCATCTTTCCATCTATGCTACCGGGGCAGCCGCCGCCGGGCATACCCAGCTTGTGTGCCAATGCCTGGAGAATGGGGCAGAGCCTAATTATATCATCGTAGGTGCGGCGCGGGGTGGGCATAGGGAGCTTGTGCGCTTATTGCTGAGCAAAGGTGCAGACCCGACTTGGGGTATTGAGGCCGCAGCGCTTGGCGGCCATGTGCAGATTGTGGAGTTATTGCTCGGCAAAGGGGCAGAGCCGAACTACGGACTTGCCGGCGCGGCAAAGGCGGGGCATATAAACTTGGTACTCATGTTGCTGGACAATGGCGCAGACCCGAGCCGCGGGCTTGTGGCAGCCGCATTTTCAGGCAATGCAGAGCTTGTGCAGCTGCTGCTCGACAAAGGGGCAGACCCCAACAACGGGATACGCGGCGCGGCAGAAGGTGGGCACAGGGAGCTGGTTCACCTGATGCTTGAGAAAGGCGCTGTGCCCACCTACGGTATTTCGGGCGCTGCCGATGGGGGGCATATGGACTTGGTGCAGTTGTTTCTTGATAAAGGGGCGGACCCCGACAACGGGATTGTGAACGCGGCGCGCCGCGGGGATGCCGACATCGTGCAACTGCTGCTCGACAAAGGGGCAGACCCCAACAACGGCATCATTGGTGCCGCCGAGGGTGGGCATGCTCACATTGTGCAGCTCATGCTTGATAAAGGCGCAGATGGCACATACGGGCTTGTCGCCGCAGCAGAATATGGCCACACACATATTGTGCAGATGCTTTTGCAAAAGGGGATTGAACCCACCGATGGCGACCTCGCAGAAGCTGCCGGTAATGGGCATGCGGACATTGTGCGCATATTGCTGGACAAAGGTGTGGACCCCAATGCCGGTATTGATGTAGCGGCACAGAGTGGGCATTACGGCATTGTGCAACTTTTGCTTGATAAAGGGGCAGACGCGGACTTAGGGCTGGATAGTGCTGCCTACTGTGGCCACTTGCTCATTGTGCAGCTGTTGTTGGACAAGGGCGCAGACCCGAATTTGGGAATTGCCTCTGCCGCTTTCCGCGGGTACGCGGATATCGTGCAGTTATTGCTCAGCAAAGGGGCAGACGCGACTGAGGCTTTCAGAGCAGCGGCGGAGGGCAGGTTGAAGGATATCATGCTGTTGGCTCTCGATAAGGGCGCAGACCCCAACGCCGCACTGGCATGCGCCGCATATTGGGGCTATACCGATATTGTGGCGCACCTGCTTACCCTGCCCGGTATTATCAATGTTAACGCCAAAAACAACAACGGCAAAACTCCGCTTCAAATCGCTGAAAAAGAAGGCCGCACCGACTGCGCTGAGCTTCTCCGCGCAGCGGGAGCGGAATAAATGTTTGATGTTGAATTTTTAATGTTTAAAGTATTGCAAACTGCAGCGCGGTAACTGAAATTTATCCACTGCAACGTTTAACGGAGCGTTGTGAAAAAAAATATTCTGTTTTATTTTATTAAAAATTAGCAACTTGTAAATCGTAAATCCCTTATCGTTTATCTCATGCAAAAAAACGGCTCGTTTGGCATGCCTCTTTCAATTTGGCGGGGAAACAGCAGTCGCAGCAGGCGTGGGTGGCACAATAGTCTGCGTCAATTTGCAGGAGCCCTTGCTGTGCGTAGGATAAAGAGAGCAGTTTTTTGAGGTCCGTGCGGGTGCCGAAAAGATGCGCTGCGGTGTTGCGTACGGCAGAGGGGGTGTCCTTCTCCTTGAGGCGCAGGTAGGTTTCCCATGCGGCGGGGGATTCATCTTGCACGTATACATGGTTGATGAGAAAATCCTTGGCGCGGGACTCGCCGATGAGGGCGGTACGCTTGCTTTGTGTGGCAGAGGGCAGGGTGTAGTGGGTGTCCCAATACGGGTGGGTGAGGGCGGTGAGTTTCTCTACCAGGGCATCGGCCCGTTCTGCCTTGAGCAGGGGCTCTATGTGTTGCCAATGTTGCGCTGCCACGGCTAAAGCCGCTACACGGCGGTGCGGGTGATTCCCCGGGCGCAACGGGGCAAATTGCCAGTTGATGCCACGGCCCTCCCCAAGTTCATATTCCGTGCGCAGGGCCCACCAGGCATCCCACACGCTGCGGTGGTAGTGGCGGGTCTCCTGCGGGGCGGATTCCGGTAACACGGGCACTAAAAAGCCGGCAGTGCCAAAGAGTATAGCCTCTGCTTGTTTACCGAGCTCTTTGAGGGGCGCGCGGCGTGCAAGCATTTGCATGGGCTGTTTGTTAACCTTGTAGCCCAGGGTTTCTGCCAAGGCCTCGAACCATGCTTGGGGCAGGCCTATGTGCTCTGCTTTAAGGCGGAACAACCTGCGCTTGCGCAAAATGCGGTAGCCGGCAGCAGCTTGCAGCAGGGTGGCAATTTGCTCTGCCGATAAGGCGTTGAGCGGCTCGCGGCACAGCTCCGTAGGCTCGGTGGGCGGCATGGTGGTTTTGCCTACTGCGGCTGCCAAAAGCTGCGGGTCTACGGGCAGAATCGGGATATCCCGGTGCAGGGAGTCGCGGGTGTACCAGCCGGCGGGTGGTGGGGTGAGCACAACATGCAGCACCACATTGTTGTAGGCAGGGTTTGCACCGTGGCCGTGGTGCTCCCAATCCTGAGCGGTGGGGTCCAGTTCAATGTCACCGCGCAGGCGTGTGCCGTTGAGCTCAATCTCTGCCCGCAGAAAATCCGGCCCCACACTGCGGTTCCATTCCCCGAAGTCTATGATACGCACCTGCCCGTGGCGCAGGGTGTTGCCCCCTTGCCCCAGCAGCCCTGTCATCCATAAGGATTGAGCCTCAAGCTCCGGTATGGAGGATGGGGTGGGCTCTGCCGCTTGCAGCATACCCTCCGCATAGACGCAGTGCAGCAGTTGCTCATACAGCGCGGCGGCTTGCTGTACATTGCCGTGCATTACGGGGTGTCTGCCTTGTTTTCGTGGCGTTTCAGGTCTTCCTCCAAGGTTTCGCAAACGTAGCCGAATGTTTCATCATTCTTTTTATTGAGCTCTCTCAGGGTGTTGTGAGCCTCCAGCACGTGGCGGGTGCGCTCCGGTTCGGAGAGGTCGGCAATGCTGTCATCTGCCTTGGGGGCTTGTTGCTCTGCAAGTTTGTAGCGGCGTTGTTGAATATCTGCTTGCCAGGGGGCATCTTGCGGGTCCAGGTCCAATATCATATCCAACCCCAAGCTTTCCATGGCGGCGCGGGTGCGCTGTGTGGGGGTGGCAATTTGCACGGCCCCGCCCAATGCCAGGGCTTTGCGTGCCAGCCCGGCCAAGGTACCCATGAAGGTGGAGTCCACCCCGGGGCAAATCTCCAAATCAATAACGATATTGCCGCTGCCTTTCTCCAGATATTTGTCCGCCAATGCTTTGAGGGCGGGGCTGTTGACAAAGCTGCCTCTGCCGGCACAACGTACCCAAAGACAGTCGTCAAACTCGTAATGTGTAAGATCTGTAGCAGTCATAGCTTGAATTTTAGTCTATACTAACGTTATTTTGTTGTCAAATCAAGCAAAAAGGTAACAGGGTGTATCATTTAGCGGGGCTAATGGCAGCCTGCAGCTTGGCATAGGCCCCGGCAGCCACTTCCTCGGGCTTGTCGGTCTCGCCGCGGTGGGTGACACGCACGGGCATGCCGTTGGGCATAAAGTAGATGGCGCGCATCATCATAAAATCCCCGTTAAGGGTGGCATAGCCTGCCACGGGTATAGAGCAATCTGCCTGAAGCATGGCCAAAAAGGCACGTTCTGCACGCACGCACAGCTCGGTATCGTGGTCATTGGCGGGGGCAATTAAAGCGCGGGTGGCGGTGTCTCCCTTGCGGGTTTCAATGGCAATGGCCCCTTGGCACAGGGCCGGCATAAAGGAGTCCTTGCTCATGTCTACCACGCTCAGGGTAGTGCCGTCTATGGTGATGCTGTCGCCCGTGAGCCCCAAGCGGTTGAGCCCTGCGCGTGCCAGTACGATGCCGTCCAGCTCATCGCTCTCAATCAGTTTGCGCAGGCGTGTGTGCACATTGCCGCGTATGGATACGGTTTTGGCGGTGCCGCTCCAGTAGGTGCGTATCAGCTGCTCTCTGCGTACGCTGGCGGTGCCTAATGTGAGGTGCGCGGTGTCGGCACCTTTTTTGAGGATTAAGGCATCCCATATATCCTCGCGCGGCAGCACGGCACTTATCTCAAAAGCGGGGTCCGGCTGCCCGGGCATGTCTTTGAGGCTGTGTACGGCGCAGTCTATCTCCCCCGCGGCTAAAGCTCGCTCAATGGCGGCAACAAACACACCTTTGTCTTGCGTGCCGGCTGTTTTGTTGACCTTGCACAGCGGTATATCCGTATGGGTGTCTCCATCGGTCTTGATGATGACAATCTCCGCCTCTACCTGCGGGTTGTGGGCTTTGATGGATTCTATGGCCATCTCGGTTTGTTTGAGTGCCAATTCACTCCCGCGTGTGCCGATTCTGAGCGTGGTCTTCATGTGTAGCATTCTACCTGTTTACCCCTGCTTCTGCAAGGAAATTCGGCAGAAATCGTGCATGTATCAACGGTGTCGCGGCTCTTGCACCGGCTAAATTGCTGCACGTATGTGTTGTAATATTCCCTTTTGGGATTCTTTTGCGGTATCTTGCACGAATTTAAATAAAATTGTCCGAATTGGGAATATTTGCTTGCAATTCTTCAAAAAAAATGCCATCATATTCCCAAAAGGGAACATGATTATCACAACAGAGAAAGAATTAGGTGTTATGATTCGTGAGCGACGCAAGAAACAAGGGTTAACCATTGCCGAGCTTTCGATGCTGGTACCATGCAGCCCCCGATTATTGAGCGAACTTGAGCGAGGAACGCGCGGGGTAAGTGTGAGTATTATCCTGCAATTATTGGCATTGCTGGGGTTAAACGTGAACATCTACGGAAGAGAGGAGCGTGAGTCATGAATAATCTCCCTATTTACTCATTGACGGCTCCGGCATAGAAGAGATATCGTAGGGCGGGACTTTCTTGTGAGGGCGTAGCAAGCGTAGACGCGAAGCCCCAAGTCCCGCTTTTTATAAACGGTATGCGTGCGGGTACAATTAGGGCATCTCTAAAAACTCAACAAAAACTATTTATCTTGCATCCTACGGATCTCCGGCACCCCTACAAAATGGTAGTTGTGGGGCTCCTCAGTGTGAGCCGCAGGGGGCTTCATTTCCTACGGCGTCTACGCCCACCCGGAGGGCGAACTGTCCATGTGCCGTAGGCACTCTTCATGCTTGCGTTAGCAAGCTTGCTTACAGCCCCGCCAACCGGCGGGGTGAAAGACCAATAGCCCAAGGTAAGCCGCGATAG
>JAFQEF010000019.1 GCA_017399165.1 Akkermansia sp. | reverse complement strand
ATCTGAGCACATAAGCATAGGTGTCAACTCGGAATCGAACTTAACTATCACCCGTTTCACGGGTTCGGTGTATTATTTATCGGTTCGAGTGGTTTCGCTTGCCGAAGACGGAAACCACTCGAACCGGTAAGAAATAAATTCGAACCCGAGAAACGGGTGACAGTTGAGTTCGATTTCTATTTAAAAATGTTGCCCGCTTCACAGACTCTGAAATTTGGCTCGCATACGGACACAAAACAGTCTATTTATTTGTCGGACGTTATACTAGGGCCTCTCTGCTTGCCCAATCTATGACGACACACAGATAATATGTTCTTCCCTCCACCTTCAGATAGGTTATATCGGTAGCCCATACCATGTCCGGTTTGTCTATTTGCATACCTTTGAGCAAGTAAGGTACTTTCTCGTGTTGCGGATGTGGTTTGCTTGTATTACGCTTACAATAGATTGCCTTTAACCCCGGCTCTTTCATCAGCCTCCTTACATATTTCCTGTTTACTTGATATTGTAAGGCGTTACTAACGTGGGTTGTCAGGCGTCGATAGCCTAAACAAGGGTCTTTTAATAACCACTCCAATATAATTTGTTTGGCTAGCGCAAGCATGCCCTCACCAAATAACATATATTAAAAGATATAGACATGTTTAAATCATTAGAAAATGGCAAGTTGTAGGGGGAGCAGAACCAAAAACCCGCCCTCCGATTTGAAAAGCGAATAATGGTACACAGCCTGAACAAAAAGCCCGCACTCGGTGAGGAGCGCGGGCTTTTTGTGTAATAAGTATAGGTACTTATTAGCGGGAGTAGAACTCAACGATGAGCTGTACGTTGACGATGGGAGCAATCTCCTCCTGGGAGGGGATGCGGACGAGCTTAGCGGAAAGCTTAGCAGCGTCGAGCTCAAGCCAATCGGGAGTTACAGCGGAAGCGGAGAGCTCCATGAAGCGGTTTACAAGAGCCTGGGAACGAGCCTTGGCAGCAACGGCGATAACGTCGCCGGGCTTGCAGCTGTAGGAGGCAATGTTCACCTTCTTGCCGTTCACGGTGATGTGACCGTGGGACACCATCTGACGAGCAGCGGCGCGGGTGTTGGCAAAGTTGAGGCGATATACGAGGTTATCGAGACGGAGCTCCAAGAGTTGAAGGAGGATCTCACCGGTAACGCCGGAGCGACGGGAAGCTTCTTCGTAGTACTTGCGGAACTGACCTTCGAGCACGCCGTACATGAAGCGCAGCTTCTGCTTCTCGGCAAGCATGATACCGTAGTCGGACTTCTTCTTACGACCGGCGCGCACACCGTGCTGACCCGGAGGGAAGGGACGGCGGGCAAAAGCCTTGCTGGGGCCGAAGAGCTCAACACCGAAACGACGGCTGATCTTGGCGGTAGGACCTGTGTAACGAGCCATAATCTTGTGTAGTAATCTATCTTCTGGGTTATTAAACTGCTATTAGGCGCGACGAGCCTTGGGCGGGCGGCAACCGTTGTGGGGGATGGGGGTGACGTCTACAATGGCGCTGATCTCCAGACCAATGGTCTGAACGGCACGCACAGCGGACTCACGGCCGGAACCCGGCCCCTTAACGCGAACTTCTACCTCCTTGAGGCCGTGGCCCATGGCCTGGCGGCAAGCGTCCTGGCATACAACCTGACCGGCGTATGCAGTGCTCTTGCGGCTGCCCTTGAAGTTGAGCTTGCCTGCGGAGGACCAACCGATAACGTTACCCTTGAGGTCCGTTACGCTTACGATGGTGTTGTTGAAGGTAGAGGAGATGTGAACGATACCGGTGGTAACGTTCTTGCTGCCCTTAGCCTTGAGGATCTTGATCTTGTCGTCATCGTCTGCGAGACCGAGCTCGGCAAAGATGTCGCGGCGGACTTCCGGCTTGCGAGTCTCTGCGGGAGCCTCTGCAGCGGGGGCCTCAACGGCGGGGGCCACTACGTCCTTTACTTCTTCCTGCTGGATGGTTTCTTCAGCCATTTTCAGTATCTTCTATCTAAAGGGGTTAATTACTTCTTAGCGCCCACGGTCTTCTTGCGGCCCTTACGGGTGCGGGCATTGGTGCGGGTGCGCTGACCGCGAACAGGGAGACCCTTGCGGTGGCGGATGCCGCGCAGACAGTTAATGCTGGTAAGACGCTTCAGGGCCAGCTGCTTCTCACGACGGAGGTCACCCTCGATGAGGATGTTGTTGCTGGTGATAGCCTGTACGATCTTGGTCAGCTGAGCGTCGGAGAGAGTGCCCGTGCGAAGGTCCGGAGAGATACCGGCCTGCTCAAGCACCTTCTTGGCGGTAGAGGACCCAATGCCGTAAATGTAGCACAGGGAGGCCTCAATGCGCTTCTCATTGGGTATTTCGATACCGAAAAGACGAGCCATAATGATGTGTTTGTTTAGTGATGTATGATTGTGCTGCGACTCCGCAGCACGGTTGCGTGCAGAGCAATATACGCTTACTTAAGAAAAATGCAAGCACAAATTCACAAAAAATTACATCTTTGGATAATTTTGGGATTTTTGGAGCAAATTTTGGACAAAATCCGGCATGAGCTTGTACAGGTAAAGGGCATGGAGGGCATCTTGAGCCGGGGCGTACTGTTGAGTCGCGGCCTTGAGGTAGAGCGGAAGTGCCGCTTGCAGGTTCTTTTGCACACCATAGCCATGGTGCAGGCTCCAAGCGTAATTAAACTGAGCCTCGGCATCCCCCGCGGCGGCAGCTTTGGCAAAATAATGTAATGCCTGCTGAATATCCCGGGGCAAGCCGGTAGCGTCTCTGTAACAAAAGGCTAGCCTGCGCATGGCTGCGGGGTGTTCTTGGGCTGCGGCTTGTTGCAGGTAGTGGGCAGCCAGCTCGGGAGAAGCGGCAGTGCCATTACCGTTCAGGTAACATACGGCCAGGTCATAAGCAGCGGCAGCATTACCCTGCTCTGCAGCACGGGCAAGCCACTGCACGGCGGTGGCTGCCTGCTCGGGGGCAGACTCCAGCAAGCACCATGCCAAGCGAAACTGCGCCTCGGCATCTCCCTGCTCTGCAGCCACGGTAAACCATTTAATCGCCGCGCCGACAGATTGCGGGCAACCCACCCCTTTGTAGCAACAGGTGCCCAGCGACATCGCAGCGGCGGCATGCCCCTGCTCCGCAGCCTTACTATAATAGTATATAGCTTGCTGCATAAAATCTGCAGGGTCCGCGGCATTGGGGGCACTGCGGTGATAGGCCTCGGCACATTGGTAACATTGCTGCGAGTTGAGGTGCAGCTCCGCTTTGCGGTAGCGGGTGATGGCAGCGGGGTATTCTTGCTCGGCAAAATCCATATCTGCCAAAGCCACAGTTGCAGCGACAACCCCCGCTTGCTCTGCCTTGGTATACCAAGTACGCGCAACCGGTGCATTTGTCGTGGTGCCAACACCCTGCGCAAAACATTGCCCCAACGGCATATATGCCGCAGCAACTCCGCCGGCGGCGGCTTCCTGAAGCAGAGGGAAAGCCCCGGCAAGGTTGCCTTGATTTACCAGCTGTATAGCAGCATCGTAAGATTCTTGCGGGCTTTGCCCATGCCAATAAAACCAAGCAGACCCCACCGCTGATATAATGGCTGCACAAAATAGAGACCGCACTATGCGCCCTGCCCCATGGCGACGCACGGTGGGTGCAGCTGAAATAGAGGAGGGAGCTTTTACCGCCACAGGTAATGTGGGCGCAGGCGGGGGGGCTGCGGTATCTGCCGCTGCTGCAAACTCCGGCGGCAAATCCGTTGCAGACTCATCTACCCGGGGTAAGGGGCGAAATTGAGGCGGTGGTAGGTCAGCGTCAGGCTCCGTTGGTGTTGGATGCATAGCAAAAATACGCTGACGCGACTCAGACAAGATAACGGGTATGGTTCAGGTAATCCAGCTCTGCCGGAACCTCTGCCAAGGGGGTAAGCTCGCTGTACTCCTCGGGCTGGTAGAACAACACGGTCTCCTCAGGGTCCAACTGCAAGGAATCCTCCTGCACGGCAGGCGCGGTATTCATCAGGTACGTACCATACCCCACTGCTGCCAATACAAGCCCCATGCACACAAGCACCAAGGCGCGTACCATGGCACGCACACGGGGCTCTGGCCGGTAGCCGCTGTCTGTTACTCCCTTCATCACGCAGCAAAGTATAACATATCAGCCACGCATTGCAAGATTAATCATTTTGCCGTGAATTAAATTTACGAGCAATTCCGGTTACCCACAATATACCCCACATTTAGTCACGCAGATTTTTCTTGACTCACCTGCCATATATCGATTAAATAAAAACACAAGCCATGATTAATTTTTCCTACTACAACCACACACGCTACGTTTTCGGGCACGGGGAGTACAAAAACGTGGGCACATTGTTGCAAGGCAAAACGAAAAAGTTATTGCTGCATTACGGTGGTGGCAGCATTAAACGCACCGGCTTGTATGATACTGTGGTGAAGGCTTTGCAGGGTGCCGGCATCTCCTTTATCGAGCTGGGTGGGGTGAAGCCTAACCCGAGCTTGAGCCTGGTACGGCAAGGTATTGAGCTGTGCCGCAGAGAGGGAGTGGACTGTGTTTTGGCCGTGGGTGGCGGCAGTGTGATAGACTCTGCAAAAGCCATTGCTTTGGGCGTGGTGCATGGTGGAGATGTATGGAAACTTTACACCAAAGAGGAGACGCTGAGTGCCACCCCCTTACCGGTTGCCACTATTCTTACCCTGCCCGCAGCGGGGAGCGAGAACAGCCCCAATACGGTAATCTCTGATGAAGACAACAACCGTAAACTGGGGTTCGGGCATGAGCAGCTGCGCCCCATGCTCAGCATTGTAAGCCCCGAGCTGTTCCTAACCCTGCCCCCCGAGCAAATGGCCTACGGGGCCTGCGATATGCTCTGCCATATTTTCGAACGATACTTCACCAACACGCAGGGTACGGAGCTCACCGATGCCCTGTGCGAGGCCACCATGCGCACCATTATGCAGCAAGCCTCCATTTTGCGCAGAGAACCGCAAAATGAAGCAGCGTGGGCTCAGCTTGCCCTCAGCGGCACCATAGCCCACAACAATATCTTGGGTATAGGCAGAGAGCAAAGCTGGACCTGCCACGCGCTGGAGCACGAGCTGAGTGCCGTATACGATGTACCGCACGGCGCGGGGCTGGCTGTCATTGTGCCTGCCTATTTTGAAGCCGTATGGCAGGCCAACCCGGGTATCTTTGCCCAATGGGCCGTCAATGTGATGGGGGTTACCGCCTCCCGCGATACGCAAAGGGTCATCACCGAGGGCATACAACGTCTGCGCGCTTGGTACAAAGAATTGGGCTTGCCGCAAACCATGAGCGAGCTGGGCATACCCGCAGAGGCAGACTTTGCCGCCATGGCGCGCGGGGCTTGCTCTGTGAGAGAAGGCGGACTACTGCCGGGCGTGAGGGTGCTCAATGTTGCAGATGCCGAGACCGTATACCGCAACTGTGTACACTAACACTGTCATAACCGAAGCAAAAAACTGCGGGGGTAAAGCGAAAATGTCTTAACATAGGCAGAAAGATAAAATATCTGACACCATAATATGAAGAAACACGGACTCATTTTACTCTGTTCAACAGTATTTTTGCTCTGCAGCTGCGGGCCTCGCCTTACCTGCAACCTGCATGAGCTGGTAACCCCGCCCGATGCCCGCGTTGCGATGGTGGACAAGATGTTTCCCCACCGCAGCATGAAATCCACCGACTGTTTTGGGCACCCGGTATACGTAGAAACCGGGTCTTGGGGGCAGACTCAGGATGAATATCTGTACCGGCTCAATGGGGTTTTATACCAAAAACGCACCATTCAATACGCCAAGGTCAACCGCCCTATCATTCGACGCAATGATGTTCCGGAAAGCCCGGCCCTGACCGCCACCGAAATGCAGGAGCAATTCATCATAGACCCCGACATCCCCGAAGAGGTATGGATGCAACCCGTTTGGATAGACGGAGAGCGGCAGGTATACAACGAGTATGCCTGCATTCCGGCAAAACAATTCGATTTTGCAAAAGCCCGCAAAATACGGAAACCCGACACGGTATTCCCGCTCTGCAGATTGCCCCTCAAAGATAAAGCAGGCACAGAAACACCCCTGCGCCTTGCAGCAGGCGTGCCGTTAATGGCAATAGACGTGGCAGCAGGGCTCCTGTTTTTTGTGACAGAAAACACCCTGCTCATCACGGCAGAGCTCATCAGCTTCCCCATAGACCAAACCATCTATATCGCCCGGCGACAGCCGCAACAGTATACCGGCCCGGCTTGGCAGCCTGCCCCATAACACACCATTTTATATCACACCATGAAAACAAGCATCATCATTATCACCACGGCTCTTGTAGCAGGCATCCTCAGCAACTGCTCCCAACCCAAGCGCATTTTCCACGGCGGCTACGAGGTAGCCACCCCTATGTCCGAGGTGTAATAAAGTGCCATCGCCCCCTGTAAGCACCACGCCAAACGAGCAAACTTGCCCGTTTGGCGTTGATTTGTCTTGACAAGGGCTGCACCATACGCTATACTCTCAGTATGACCACAGAGCGTACCATAGCAACGGGCCACAATGTTACCTTCTCTTATGCTGTAGGAGCTTGGTTGGATTACCTGCGCATCCGCACGGAGGGAAGGCGCGTCTTCCAATCCCAAATTAACCGTGCATCCCTTGCCCTGCGTACCATCTTCAACACCCACCCGGATCTGGCACAAACCCGCATGCATTCCCTGGACCGCGAGGAATGGACCCGCCGCATCCTCAATGCTGCCGCCACCCCGGCCAAACGTATCTTTTACGCACGCATCCTGCGCTACTTTTTCCAATACGCCGAAATTAAAGGATGGGGGAAGGAATCGTAAGAGGATTTACGCATGGCGCTTATGAGTCAACAAGCGGGAGCATGGTGGAACAAACGCGCCTAACGACTCATTCAAAAAAAGAAACAACATACTCCTTCAACTCCCTGCAATTGGTAAGCAAATATTCACGCTCCTTGATTACATTTTAAGTTAGTTTCATCTGCTATGGCGCACAGAATATCTGCTGCTACACATGAATTTTTGATACGTATCACATTATCCTCCACTTTGCGAAGGGATAAGAAATTGGCATTACCATACCAAACAAATGTACGGTCTATAACGGCAAAATGCTCATGGAGAGCCTCACAAGCAAGAACCTCTATTCCCTGACTTTTGAGATTAGCAATGATAAGAGACAGCTCTGTCGCCCGCTCCGAGAAAAGCTCCGGCGGCAGCGTCAATACGGTAATATTCACACCTTGTGCCACAATTTGCGGGGCAATAGAACACAACCACCCTGCCCCGGTTTTATTAAGCATGGGTGATGATATGATAATTTCCTCACTCGCGGCCAGTAAATCTTTTTCAAGAACGGGTTCATATTGAGCCCCTTCATAAAAAGAAGAATCGGCAGTAGCTTCAAATAACGAACCGAGCTGATATACAGAATAGCCTATCTTTTTATATGCCTTAAGTCTTTTTGCGTACATGCGGTCCAACACACGCACACGCATGTCCACATAGTCATAAATGACAACCTCTTGCTTACCAGCATAATCACGGTGAAGGCGCCCGGCATATTGCTCTACATTACCGGCCCACGATATCGGTGTGGCAAGCATCAGGGTATCCAAACGCGGATAATTAAACCCCTCTCCAATATACTGGCCGATTGCGACAAGCACTACAGATTCCTGAGGAGGAACCGCCAGCATTGATGCACGCAAAGACTCCCGATCTTTGGTATTACGCCCGCCCTGCAACAAAAACACATGCTGAGCCTTATCGTGAAGCTGCTGCACAAAATACTCTGCATGGCGCTTAAACTTGGTTATCACCAAAGGTGTGCGTTTTTCAGCCAAACAGGCCGTTACATCATTCACTATGAGTTGGTTTCTTATTTCATCCTCAATAAGCATCTGATAAATATCATGAATTTTTGAGGATTCTGACAAACATGTAAATTGCGTGAAACGCGGATAAAGCAAGTGGCGAATACCCTGCATCTCTGCGCGTTGACGAGCCGTAAATTTATAGCGAATAGCCCCGAACAACATCAGAAGCTTCTGGTCCATCCCGTCATCTCGTTTAGGGGTTGCGGTTAACCCATATACATATTTGGCAGTAACGGCATTGAGCACTTGCTCTGCCTGATACGCCGCGGCATGGTGGCACTCATCCATTATCACCATGCCGTATTGGCGTACGATGGATTTTATGGCATCCTCACTCCCCAAAGACGGCAACATAGCAACATCTACCAAACCACCCACAGAATCATGCGCAGAAAATAAACGTCCTATATGGCTTTTACGCTTGCGGATACGCCCCGTAGGAGTAGTATACTCGGGCAAGGGCTCTGTAAATGCTAAAAAACGAGTCAAATCATCCACCCAATTCTTCATAATCTCCCGATTATGCACCAACACCAGCGTATTAACCTTGCGAGCAGCAATCAGGTATGAACCAACAGCGGTTTTTCCAAAGGCAGTTGCAGCCTGCAATATCCCCATATCGTACTGCAACATGGCATCCGCCGCTTTTTGTTGCTCCGGGTACAAGGTGGCAGTAAATTCAACGGATAAGGTGCGCCCGGCATTGCGAATATCCTCATACCGTACTACAATACCGGCTTGTTCCGCCAACTGTAACAGTTGCTCCCGCTTACCGCGCGGCAAACCTATATAGGCCTCATCCTCCGAAAAACAGGGAATAATACGAGACACCCCTTTTACAGAAAGCCCCATAGCACGATTTCTGAAATACATAGGATTACGGAACGAGGCCAGACGCCGCAGTGTATTACAAAGCCTGGCTTTCAGATTATCTGAACGCACATACAACCTACAAGAATCAACCAAAATCAGCTCTCCCTCCACATCCTCCGCGTGCAATATAAACTCATGTGATTTCCACGGTGAAGTCGCTTCATCATCCGCTATTAAAGATAACACCCCGGTATCACCATGAGCCCCCCATTGCCGTATCATATCTCTAACAAAAGAAGCAGGTATTTTCTTTACCTTCTGCAAGTGAGTCCACTGGTCTTCATACGCCACCCATTGTGCATCTACAAATGCACTATTACCGGCACGCAAAGCCCGCCCCTGCAAGGGCAATGCTATTAAATTTCCCAATCCGCCCTCCGGCATGTGGTCTTGTGCCGGCAACATGCGATCGTATGATATGAAGGTCTTCTGATTAACGGATTCCGCCCCTTTCGTCAGTAGACACGAACCAAATCTGCGAGCATCGCTTGCTGATATGGGCTCAGCAAAAAACAACCATACATGCGCCCCTTTGCCGGATCTCGAGCGCTCAACCAAGGCATCCACCCCCTCGTGCTCACATATTGCCCGCAAAGCACTTACCTCTGCCCGCCAATCAAAGTAAATCTCTTCATCATGGCAATCAAAATCAAACACTAAAAAACAACACGTTTCATCCTCTAGCATGGGGTATATCCCCACAACATCCCGCCCATCCTCATCTGCTCCCTTTAAATGCCGCATCAGTACACGCTGGCTCAGCGGTATCCACTGCCGATTCGGGCAATCCATGCACCGTACTTTTTCACCATCCCGACGCGGACATTTACCATAAACCCAAAAATTTTCACATACAGGATAATAAACACCCCGCCCCTCCTTATTCACATTACGGCGACTGAAAACATCCTTTCTCCCCCTGAAAAAAGAATACAAAACACGCGCATGCTGCGCCGTAATCATCGGCATACGTATCATAGGCGATGGAGAAGAGAGCGCGTCCTTTTCTTCTCCTCTCTCGGACATTCCGTGCGCCTTCAGTATTGCCCGCAAACGCTTTATCTCGTCCTCTAATTCTCGTATACGGCTAAACCAAAATTGCTCAGACGGAGATTGAGAAGCCGATTCGTGCATGCACAAGATTATACCAATTATATACGAGATTTAAAGCATTTTTGTATTTTTATACGAATATAAATGCCCCAGATTCTGTGACAACATTCTATGCCCTCTTTTTCTTGTACAAAATATCGTGCGCGTATATACCCCAACAAACACACGTACACGCAAAACTGGAAAATACAAGAACGGACGACACTCCGCAGGGCTCAAGCAAAAGGTGGTATCAGAGCGAAAAAAACTGCACAGATAGCCTCAAAGCACCTCATCTATCCCGAATTAGTAAATGAATGCAAAAAACAGGCAAAGAAGATGCTTGGCGAATGTTTGCAACGAAGTATACGTATGAGCGAAATGGAGAAGAAGATGGGTGAGGAACCTCTCATACTAAAAGAAGCGAGCTAAAAATGGATTGACATCAAGGGTATAGAATGATATAAGAACTTCATACGCCAGATATTCACAAGAGAGAATGCGTAAATTGGCTTCCAAGGTGTCGGAAGAGTGGCGCCAGCTTAGCATAAATTTACCGACAGAGTAAAAAAAGCAGCACGAGCACATTTCACAAAAAACAGCTAAAACATGAACACCGATAATAATACAAAGCAAATCAACACAACTACTTTAGATGCAATTGCTTTTCTTTACTTACTTATTCCGTGCATTTTGTTTATATTCGGCTGGTTCAACATCTGGATTTCAGTACCCATAATACTCATCCTTACGATTATTTTGCTCAAACTTTTTTTCCGGTCAAGAAAAATTCAATTTATCTCCAGCTTCAAAAGAAGCTATAGGGAGCTAATTCCGGGATTAACTATTTTCTTTATCTATATTTTCTTAACGGGAATAACGTGGAATTGGAAACAACATGTCGATTTTTTTGTTCGCAACGATATTTTCTACGATTTAGTATATAACTCATGGCCACCTAAATTCCCCGACGGTCGTTATTTCCTATATTATTTTCAGAGCTGGCTACCAGCAGCCCTTGTAGGAAAACTATTCGGATGGACCGCAGCATTATGGGCCAATTTCGCATGGTTTTGTATCGGTATTACTTTGGCTATCATATATGTATACCGCTTCTTAGGTATAGTATCGTTTGGTGTTGCCTTTATTATCATGACTTGGAACGGGCTAGAGCTAGTGCCTTGCTCTCTTATTGCCCCTTGGAGTATAGATAAGACCTTCACAGAAGCATTTGCTTTGAATGATCATGTAGCAGGTGACTACAATTATATTACGGAAACAGTAAGTTACTCAATGAAAAATATTTGCCATGTCTTTGTTCCCATATCTTTGATATGTGGAATGTTGTTGCATGATAACATCAGAAAGGTATATACGCCTCTGTTGGGCACCCTCGCACTTATGTATTCTCCTATGTCATCAATGGCACTGCTCCCCATCTTGACATATTTATATTTTAAAGATTTTTTTTATTCTCCAAAGGAGCTTATTATCAAACACAATTGGTGCAAGCTTCTTAAATCGTTAACTCAATCACAAAACGTATCCGCATACGTTCTTTGCTTCTTTATATTATCATATTACGCTTTAAGTAACAACGTATCTCAATTTCATCCGCAAAATTTTCTTTCTCTTAAAGCAACGAGCTTTTTCTGTTTCTATTTGTTTTTCAATATAGGAATAGCGGGTTTATTAATACGCATGTTCTATCGTGAAAACCTGTTATGGATAATTCTGGGAACTCATATCATCATCATAGCCACAGGGCTTGTATATCATAGTGATGTTGCAATGAAAGGTTCTGTCGTTACCTCATTCTATATAGCTATCCTCTTTTCTAGATCCTTTCTAAATGCTCCTAAATCACGTATTATTTGGTATATACTGTATCTCGTCTTTGCTTCTGTTTGTTTTATTCACATGACCGGAGCATTAGCAGCCACGATTATAGGAAGCATATTGTGGATATTCTTTAAGTATCGTTTCAAAGTTCAAATGCTGATTTGTACAGTCTTCTGTTTACTTTTAACTTCCCTCCTACCTGACAAATATCTTTTATCCATAAAAGGAAATTTGCAAGGGAAATCTGTTAGAATCCACAATCCGATGGGAATTTACCAAAAAGACGGTGGGAGTGGGCCATGGTGGTGGTACAGAACATTTCCGCATATCAACAATATTCCCCCTTGGTTCAAAAAATAAATAGAGGACAATGCTTCGGCATTCAACTTAAATCACCCCCGCCATACTACAGAAAGGGCGAATGTATGTGAATGTAAAGCACGGAGATAAAAAAATACCGCGTGTGGTGGCTACCTTAAGCTACCCCTCCATTAGAGCGTCCTCCGTTAACATCAGTAAATTCCATTACACGTAACCTTTAATTATCGGCGGAATATTTTTTATCAACAATATAGTGCGGTCGCTGCTTAATTTCCGTATACATTTTTGAAATATATTGACCGATAATGCCAAGGCAGAATAACTGTACACCACTCAGTAAAAGTATAATACACACCATGGAGGTCCATCCGTATGCAGAGTTTTGGTAGAGCATCTGCCTGATGAATAAAAACACAATCCCCCCCAAAGAGAGTAGCATAAAGCTTATCCCCAACAATACGGAAAGAACCAAGGGAGCCGTAGAGAAGGACAATATCCCCTCAACAGAGTACTTAACAAGCCCCCAGAATGACCATTTCGTTTCACCTGCAACACGTTCTACGTTTTCGAACTCTATCCATTTAGTGCGGAAGCCAATCCATTCATACAAACCTTTGGAGAATCGATTAACCTCCGGCAAAGCCACTAAGGCATCAACCGCCGGCCTGGAAAGTAATTTATAATCTCTTGCGCCATCCACTAATTTAACATCCGCTATTCTATTAATAATTTTATAGAAGCATCTTGCAAAAAAAGAGCGTATCGGAGGTTCTCCTGTACGGGTTGTTCTCCGAGTGCCCACACAGTCGTACCCCTCTTCGCGCACCAAACGCAACATTTCCGGGAGCAAGGCAGGAGGATCTTGCAAGTCGGCATCCATCACAGCCACCCAATCACCTTTCGACGTTCGTAAACCGGCCAAAATGGCACTTTCTTTCCCGAAATTTCTTGAAAACGATACAAAACGCACATACGAATACATTTTGCACATTTTCATCATCGTATCTAAGGTATCATCTTGACTGCCATCGTTAATCAGGACAACCTCAATTGATATCCCCTCAATTTGAGGCAGAATACGCTCCACCTCTTTCATAAAGCACGGAAGCGCAAGAGACTCATTATAGCATGGAACCACAAGACTCAAGAGCTTACAATCCGACTCATTTATTTCTTTCTCGGCCTCCGGCATAAGTTTCATATAACCTTAATATAATTTTAATTAGAAACGATGTGTATGAGCTTCGCTATTTCGAATGAAAAGTTTGCAGAAATAATGAGCAAATAGTCTCATCCCTCGCTCTATATTAGCTCAGCACAAGTATAGCACAATTTTGTTACTTTGCAAGACAAAGCCTTCCCCTTCTTCTATTATACTTTTTTACAGCAAATTAGAGGACGAAATAAAACCTCTCATAAAGACGAAATTTTAAACAACCGATTAACATATCACTTATTTAGCGCAGATTGGAGAAGGGAAACAAGCGCTGCATTGCCGCTGCGGGTGGCGATGTCCATGGGGGTGAGGCCTGTGGAAGGTTCGGGCTCGGTGGGAGATGCCCCGTAGCAAGTGAGCAGTTCAGCGGCGTGTTCGGGATGCTCGCGCAGCACAGCAAAAAAGAAACATTGCAGTTGACGCTGCGTGGGGGCGGCACCATTGCGCAGCATATGCAAAGCAAACAAAAGACGCTTATGTTCAAGAGCTATTTCAAACACAGATTTACCATCCTTTTGCACATTAACATTCGGAGAATACGCCAACAAATTCAGCAACTCTGCCTCATGATAGGAATCAAGGGCCAATAGGATGAGAAGCGTATTCCCCTCGGCATCAACAGCATTGATATCAGCCCCGGCTTGCAGCAACAGAGGCAACACCTCATGTGGGGATGAGCCCCGCAATGCCGCCCGTAAACATGCCACCGTTTCAGAACCGGTGGCACAGAGCCCGCCCCCACTGCGTACCAGCATGCGCACCATACTCACATCATTCCTTACAATAGCACCGTAAAGTCGGCGAGTATCCATTTGCACAGCCCCCGACTCCGAGACTCCCAACATCGGCAAAGCTTGAGAGTCCCGCTCATCTTCCCGTTCAAAGTTCAGGGTTAAACCGGGCTTATCGTACCGACTTTTCGGTAAACAGACGGCATTAGGATCGACGCGTGTATATCGATTATAATTCGGCAGGGGGATAATCCATTCCCCACACTTATCAGCGCCCATGTTGATGAGCATTTTTTGTGTATTAACGGCGCGTTTCAACAGTGCTAATTGCAACAAGGCATTTAAATGCCGTTGCCTGGGATTACCCTGCGTAACAGAAACATCGGGCTTCATTGTAACAGAATCTTGCCACATAAACTCACGCACCCAATTTACGTCATCATGGGCTATGGCCACCGCTAATGCACCGGAGCCGGCCACCCTTGCCCCGGCATCTAAAAGGAGGCGTACAAGCTCTGAGGAGCGGGAACGCACCGCCAAAGACAGCAGGCTCAGCCCTTGAGAATCCCGCATATTCACATCCGCAGGGTGCTCTGCCAGCACCCGACGAGCCAATGCAGCATCAGCTGTATAGCAAGCATACAACAACGCAGGCGAAGCTTGGGCATAGAGAGCCTCTGCCGACATCAACAGCTGTACCACCTCTGCATCTCGCCGTTCAAAAGCATGGTCTAGCGCAGTATAACCCGTGTCATCTTTTATATTTGCATCCGCCCCGTAATCCAGCAACAGGCGTGTTGTCGCTGCATTGCGAGCCATCATCAAGGCCGTGCGCCCGTATGAGTTCTGACAATTCACCCAATGCGGAGCTTCCTCCAAAGCGTATGCGACCTGCTCCACATTCCCGCTTTGCACCGCCTGCATCAGCACCGTTTCCCCGGTGGGGGTACGTTGCGCTAAGGACAAAGAGACATCCCCCACGGCAGGCAACTGTACTCCGTGGCTTTGCAAATACTCAGCCACGTGCATTTGTTTAAAATGCAGAGCCGCCTGCAATGCAATGTCCGCTTTATCTGCCCCGGCTTGGTGCAACAACTGCACACAGGGCAAGTGCCCATTGGCTGCGGCGTATACAATGGCTGTGCGGTCGTAATATTCTGTCTCCTCCCTATTTGCTCCGCGTTGTAAAAGCACACGCACAATTTCCGTTTTTCCGGCAGCGGCAGCATGCAACAAAGGAGCAGCAAAATAATGAGTGGATTTAGGATGCCCATCCACCTCCGCAAAGGGAGAGTCCAGTGGCCCGCAGATTTCATCCAGATACACTGCAGCCATTTTGGCAAAGAAGTTAACATCCCCTTGATTGATAGCAGCGCCGCACAGCTCAAAAAAGGCGTTATTAAAACGATACTCACCCTGCGCCTCCTCCATTGCGGTGGTCGCCGTTTTTTCATTTCCCGAGCATAGGGCCTTATACAAGGGCAAATGTTGAGGAGCAACAGAAGCCTCTGCATATAACAAAGGCGCCATCAAGAACGGCAGCAAGCAACGGAGCGAGATTTTCATGTGCGTTATCGGGTTACAGATTCCAGATACTCCACGGCGGCAGTGTGGCCGTTTTTGCGGTGATATTCTAAAGGCGTGAGGCCGTCTTTATTTTTCCGATTCGTGTCTGCCCCGGCTTCTATCAACACATTGAGTACCTCTACATCAAAGTTCTCATGCAAGGGGAAGAAGTTGGGGCGGTTCACATTGACACCCGCCGCAATGAGACGTTGCACGGCTTGGGGATAATCCAGCCTCACGGCAAGGCCCAGGGCCATATCTGCATCGGGCTTGCGCAGGGTAAGTAAGCCTGTATGCGGGTGCTCGCTCATCAACGCGTACTCGGGAGCCAAGCCGGGGCGCACCCCACGCGCAAGCAGATAATCTACCACGGCGTGTTGCCCACAAAGAGCAGCCATTTGCAAGGCAAGGCCATATTGTTTAGCCCCGGCATTGAGCAACAGGCGCACGCATTCTACATGCCCATTAGCAGCTGCATAGACAATGGCCGATTT
Source organism: Akkermansia sp. (assembly GCA_017399165.1). Lineage (GTDB taxonomy): Bacteria > Verrucomicrobiota > Verrucomicrobiia > Verrucomicrobiales > Akkermansiaceae > Akkermansia. The sequence continues at coordinate 8,159 of JAFQEF010000019.1, read as the reverse complement.
ACCATAGGCATCTGCCTGCTCGGGGTCGGCACCACGGGCAATGAGAACACGCAGGATGCTCACCTTACCGCCGGCAGCAGCATGATGAAGTGGGGTAGCCATGTAGTACCGCCCGGAGCGATTGCCGAGATCGAACTCACTTGCGGCACACATGACGGGGGCAAAACGGCGGTTCAGGTCTTCCTTTGCCATGGCAACAAAGTAGGAGGTATCATTCTGCACTAATGCCTGTTGCGTTTGCTGCGCATACGCGGCATTATCCTGCACAGCGGGCGCGGTGCCGAACTCCCACTGCATGGTTTGCGGATTACGCTTAAAACACACGGGTGCTTCATCTGCCCCGGCGGCAAGCAGCATACTCGCCGCAGCCTCATTCTTATCCTCACGGTAAAGGGCAGACGGAGTCCGAGCATATACGCCGCGTTGATCAAGCGCGAAAAACCCGGGGAGCTCCACATACTCCTGCAACTCCTCAGGGGTCTCATACAAAGACCAATCCTCTCTCAACGTATGGAGAAGACGGAGCACCTGCGTATCATGGGTATGATTGCGTACAATTTGGTGGCATGTATAAACTCGGGCGGCATTTAAAGAGCGGGCATCGGGATTCGCGCCACGTTCGAGCATAGCCGCCACCATTTCTACGCTACACCGCCCCCGCAAGGCCACCACGAGCGGGCTTTCTGCCACATCCTCTTTGGGCTCGGCATACGGTATCAAGTCCAAAATATCCGGGTTTCCGCAAAGAGCCACAGCATACAGCCAAGGGAAAAATTCTTTATCCGCATACTCGGGGAACTCTGCCCCATAGCGCAACAACAGGCGCACCATATCTGCATTGCCATGGTTAATGGCCACCCACAAGGGAAGCACACCCATGACAGCCGCCTGCGGGTCTACCCCTTTTTTCAACCACTCCTCTGCTTGCACTAAATCATCCGCATGCACGGCATACCAGAAATAAAGAACCGGATTATCGGAAGAGAAGCTCATGCTTTCCTCACGCACCCAAGCATTGTAGCGGGCCGCATTCTGCGGTTTCACCCCATACCAACACAATTTGCCGAATACCCTTTGGGCACGGGGAGGCACCAAATCTACCGCAGCTTTACCCACATAATTGCGCAGGGAGGGATTCGCCCCATGGGCCAGCAACAAGCTCACCATATCATACGCATTTTCACCACCCGATGCCGCAGCCAACATCAACGGTGTATTGCCCAGCTTATCCACCACATTGGGATTTACCCCGGCATCCAGCAACAAACGCGCCGCCTCCACAGAGCCATAGCGTGCCGCAACATGCAGGGGAGACACTTCATCACTGAGCGGGCTGCCGTAGTTATCCCACAGCATATCATGCGGGTCGGCCTTACGCTCTTTAAGCAACCAGCTGATGGTATTAACCGCATTGTACTGAGCAGCCGCGCGCAGCAAGGCGCCGTTTTCCACCCGCCCGGCAAAAAAGGAGGGTTCGCCCTTGCGTTTAGACCTGAACGGCTTCTTGCAAACGGCATGAGTGCACTCCCAAATATCGGCAGGGATTTCGGGGCTGTCGGCTTTCAGAATCTCCACCAAACGCTCATTGGCAGACATTCGCGACTCAGATGACACAGTGCCGTCTACCCCCTCACAACCGGGTGCAGGCTCAACCGCAGGCAGGCTCGCCGAAAACAATAAAATGGGCAATAAAGATCTCATGGTAATAAGTAACAAAATAACACTAATTTATAGACTCCTTTGATATTGAATTCGTTCAAAAATCCATCAAAAAAACACAACTGACTATCAATTCGTTACGCCCTGTTTCCCACCTCGATATTTAATAATAGCGGCACCATGTTTACGCATGAGCGACACATAGCCGTTACCATCGTTACCGTAATCATACACAGGCAAGTTTTTGGCATTGGCACCATAGCGAAGCAACAGTCGAGCCACAGCCGGAGGATTCCACTCAGCGTACCGCAGCGCGCAGGCATCCAAATAGGTTGTTTCGGCGGCGTTGGGGTCTGCCCCCGCTTGCAGCAAAAGCTCTATCACTTTAACAATCGCTTTAACGTCTTTCGGGGCACCACCGGTCACGGGGGTACCCATGGCGGCAATGAGCGCCGGTACACCATCCACACTACATGCATCGGGACTTGCCCCGGCAGCTAACAGGCGGCGCACCCCCGCAACATCTCGCCTCATGGCACACCATACCAACTCTCTGTCAATGGTAGATTTAAGCCCCAATTTTTTAAGCTTCTTCACCATCTGCGGATTATGCGAATAATCATGAATTTGACTGTAGGCCAAATCCAGCGCATTATGCCCGGAGTTGTTGCGGGCAAAAACATCTGCACCGGCAGAAATATAAAAATCAAGCATATTTAAGGCCCCCTGCACTTCGCCGCGGTCCTCGGCATATGGGGAGCCGATACCCGGCAACGCCAACAGCGGGGTTAGTCCCTTGCAATCCCTCGCATGAACATCTGCCCCGTGCTGCACCAGTATGCGAGCTTGCGCTACGGCATACCCTTGGTCTTCATCATCATCTACATCTATAAAAAACAAAGGGGTGCGCCCACACCGGATATCATCAACGGCATTTACATCCACCCGGTGCTCGTGCAGATAGTCCTGCACCACTAGCGCGGACTCTGAAACAGACAACAGCTCCGTAAACGGCCGCTCGTGCGTACAAGACACCAACACGCAACACAAACTCAACAGGCTCTTTTTCATCTTTGCAAAATATTCTACCTATATGTACGCCACTTTGCGAACTATTCTTTCACAAAAAATGGATTTACCGACATTTTAGAAAAAGAGGCATACACATATCGAATTATATATTGACACAATTGTAAAAATCATGATATAAAATTTCAGGACGTAAAATACAAAAGGTGACTTCTAAAAAGTCGCGAGTAAACGCATTTCGGAATTTCCAAAGACACCTCGGCGTGGTATAATAAGCGCATGGTACCAAAGCTAGAGTTGCCCCATCCTTACATATTCCCGATTTGTTGCAATTCCGAAGGAGTGCAACAGTACCACACGGGTTGGACGAATTGCAGAAGTACATCTCCTTCGAGCTATTTCGAGATAAACTTGAAGAGTTGTGCCATTTCAGCAGTAAAGGAAGACCTCATTATGATGTAGTGCAGATGTTCAAGATACTGATACTGCAAACTCTCTATAATCTGAGTGATGAGGAAATGGAGTTTCAACTCAGTGATAGGTTGAGTTTTCAACGATTTGTAGGTATTGGCTATGCAGATGACGTACCGGATGCGCGTACCATATGGAAGTTCCGAGAACGATTGGGAGAGAAAGGAACAAAACAGCTGTTTGAACTTTTCTTTGCTGAGATGAAGAATCGCGGCCTGAAGTGTAGTCAGGGAAAACTGGTGGATGCCACTTTCCAAGAAGCACCAAGGCAAAGGAATACACCGGAAGAGAATAAAATCATCAAAGAAACCGGAAAGGCCCCGGAATCATGGAGTGAAAAGAAAAAGGCGCACAAGGATATAGACGCAACCTGGACTAAGAAAAGAGACGAGCGACACTATGGATACAAAGCTCACGTAATGAGTGATGAAGAAACTAAATCATTGAGAATTATGAAACGACAACGGCCAGCACACATGACAGCAATGTATGCGCTGAGTTAATTTCAGAGGATGCTGCCGCTCAAACGACAGAGCTGCTGGCAGATTCGGGATATTTCGTCGAAGTCGTCAGCAAAAAAATAAGAGAAAAAGGCGTAAAGCCACGCATTATTCAGCGACGCATTAAGGGGCAGAAAGAATTGACAAAATGGCAAGAAAAGAGGAATAAAGCAATAGCAAAACGCAGATGCGGCATAGAGTATATATTCGGAGCAATCAAACACTTTGGAGGAGACATAGTACGCAGTATAGGGCTTGCACGTTGCAAAGTCAGACACGGACTTGTGTTCCTGCTTTATAACATGAAAAGATTCTGTTTTTTGAGTAGAACGGGACAACTGTGTCCAGATAGCACCGAATAAAGGGAAAATAAAGCGAAAATAGCCCAATTTTATCCATAATTCACCGTATAAAAAGGAAAAATCGTTGCATTGGGCTTAAAAAAATGCTATTTTCAGCTTGTTCAAACAAAAATCACCACTAATTAGAGAGAGTTCCCAAAAATGAGAATAACGGCTATAAAGAAGAGCTTAGGAATCATTCGATTAAAATTAGTCAAAAATTTATATCGGCTATTTTTTAAGACTGAGCTACCGATATCGGACACGCACCTAAATACACTAATACACATATTACGTAAATGTCAATACAAAATAGGTTTATTTTCTAAACCCAAAAACAGTAACAGAGTAATTGTATACATGAGTGATGAATATGGGCTGGCGGGCTTAGCGGATCGTCTTCGAACCATCAGAACAGCATATGTTTGCGCAGCCATTAACAATAAATCGTTCTACTTATATCACCACGTTAAAGATTGTGTACTGCAAGAGTATCTTATTCCGAATGAAATCAATTGGAGTATCAAGAAACAAGAAATCGATTTTTGCCTGAAAAACATTGCATTATGTTACAATTACAGAGAGCTGCCAAAATGCAAGTACAATAGAGAGCTGCACATGTACAACGCAGATGGGATTATATCCGAAATGAAAAACGCGGGCGTCTATCCGCAATATACCGACCACATCGTCCATCAACAACTATTCCGCCCGTCAGAGTACCTGCAAACTCTAATTGATAATGCCATGCACACAATAGGTGTGAGAGAAAACGAATACATAGCATTTCATTTGCGTTTTTTAAACTTTTTTGAGCAAGTAGAAATAACAGGAAAAGTAACAGCAACCCCGCAAGAGCAGCAGATGATGATTGATACCGTACACTCAGTTATAGAAAAAGTTTGCCATGAAACCGGGTGTAGAAATGTGCTTATTTTCTCAGACAGTAATTCTTTTTTAAATGCAACACACCCCGACTACATTAAACATCTTCCGGGAACGGTAGGACACATATCAAAACATGCCAACAAACAAATTACAGATAAGACATTTGTTGATTTGTACGTCATGTCCAAAGCCAAAGCCATTTACAGCATAAGAGGGGAAAATATATATGGCGGCGGATTCTCCCGAGAAGCAGCCATCATCGGCAACAAACCCTTTATCGAAGTGCCCTTAATAGAAGGAAGTCGGCAAGGCTTTATCGGTACTTACGGAGGGCAAGATTAATACTGTACCGAAATAGACACCTTGCATATCCTTATAACAAAAAATCAATTCCTCAGAAAAGCCCCTGTCACCACTTGATGACAGGGGCTAAAATATCCGAAACCAAAAGCGTTATTTATCAAGAAGCGGACATCGTTTTATCAGCTTCCTCTGTAGATTTACCGAGGTAAGAAGGCAGCTCTACACCCACGCTGGAGGCAAGCTCATGCAACGGCAGTGTGCCGGTGACCAAGTTTTGCACAAAGCCACCCACGGAGCCGGCTTTGTCGTTGCCACCGCCCATGACCACCACCTTGTCGAAGCTGAGGCCACGCACGGCGCTGGCCTGAGTCTCCACAATCTGCGGCAGCTGCTCGGTAACAAGCAAGCCGGAGGCAGAGCGGGCATCTCCCGCGGCGGCAACAATTTGGCGGAAACCGCTTGCCTTAGCCTCAAGAGCAGCCTGAATGGCAGCCGCCTGACCACGGCCCACCAGCTCAAGGCCCTCACCCTCTGCTTTCTTCTTGAGCAGAAGAGCCTCTGCCTCACCTTTGGCGAGCTCAAGGGCGGCGTCACCCTCTGCCTTGTTGGCGATAACAAGTGCTTGGGCTTTACCCTCTTGCTCTTTCACGAGCACAGCGGCAACAGCCTCTGCAGCAATCTCTTGCTTACGTTTTTGAATCTCGGCAGCCACAAGTTCGTTTGCGGTTTGGGTGGCGCGCTCAAGTTCGGCGCGCTTCATTTCTGCCTCTCGGTTAGCAATGTAACCGGCCTCTTCAGCCTTGGCGGCCTGCTCTTTCTCTGCCACCACGGCAATACGATGAGCCTCTGCCTGGCGCACTTTGAGGCGGGCGTTGGAGTCTGCCACTTTCATTTGGGCCTCGTTGTTACCCTCCACAGCGGCAGCGTTGGCCATGGCCACCTGCACGGTTTGGTCTCTCAGGGCCTCTGCCTTACCGATTTCACCACGGCGGGTTTCCTCTGCCACTTTAATCATGGCATCGTTGATAGCGCGGGCGGCAGCCTCCTGACCAAGGGCGGCAATGTAGCCGGAAGCATCGCGAATATCGGTAATATTGGCATTGATGAGGTAAAGGCCCACCTTGTGCAACTCAACATCCACACCGTTGGTAATACCTTTAATGAGCTTTTCGCGGTCGGCATTAATCTCTTCAATGGTAAGGGAGGCAATCACCACACGCATCTGGCCCATGATGATTTCGGATGCGAGATCACGGATGTCCTGACGCGTGCGCCCCAGTAAACGGCTGGCTGCGTTCTGCATAATCTCGGGGCGAGTACTGATGCCCACAATGAAAGAGGACGGAACATCTACACGGATATTCTGGCTGGAGAGAGCCCCCTTGAGAGGAACATCAATGTTGATGGGGTTGAGGTCCATAAAGGCGTAGTTCTGCACAATGGGCAACACAAAAGTGGCACCGCCGTGTATACACTTGGCAGATTTGCCCGCGCCTACGTTACCGTAAACGATAAGAATTTTGTCTGACGGGCACATCTTATAGCGGCTGAACAGCACGGCTATGGTACCCAGAATAAAGACAACGAGCGCGATAACGGCTACGATGCCTCCTACGGAATCACCGGATGCGGGGGAAGATGCAGCCAGCATATGGAGTATGGTTGTGTTCATTGATTAGGATTGGGGGTTGAGATTATTTGGAATCCGTGCCGATGGGACGCACGGTAAGTTGATACGTGGTGGCATGCACTACCTCTATGCGGGTTTGGGCAGGCAGCGGAGTGTCGCCCTCCTGAATAGCAGCCATGGTAATAAGCTGGCTGGGGTGGCTCACCTGCACCTGCCCGCCCGGCTCGCCATGCGGGGGTATGGTTACATATACCGTGCCTGTCATACCCACCAGCGTTTCATATTTGAGAGAACCATCCGACTTGAGGCTATAGATAAACTTCATGAGCCCGGCCACCAACACAAACATGAGTATACCCAATAGCAGACCTACCGTAATACCCATACCCACGCCGGAGCCGTTCACCACCGTAAGATAACCGCCCCAGCCAAAGCCCAGGATAAATGCAATAATGGCGCGGGTGGAGAACATGCCGGCATCGCCATCCACATCCCCCGCGGCGTCCGCAGCATCCGCACCGTCGGCAACATCTGCCACGGCAGAGACCACAAACATGACCAGAGAAATCAGCGTAGCCGCCCAAGCAATAGTGCAAAAGATACCCACGGCAGAGTCAAAATGCGGCAACAAATCCGCGGCTTTCAGGAGGTTCAGAATCCAAGTCCAAATGTCGGCTAATGTTTCCATAAAGTTAAGTTTTCTACTACGCGTAGTCTACACAGAATCCGTGGATAGGTCAAACAGAAAATGCGCCACGGCGTTATTTATGCAATTTTTTTACAATGGAATCTGAAATTTGTCTTGCATCTTGCAGATAAGCTGCTATTATACCCGCACCTCTTCAAGGTCGATTTGCCGCAGCCACGAAAAATCAACCCATTAACAAGAGATACATACGACAATGAGCGAAATCAACGTCAACGACTTCAAGATCAACGAGAAAGACACCGGCTCCACCGGTTACCAGGTTGCTGTGCTTACCAAGCGCATCGCCCACCTTACGCAGCACCTTGCCACCAACAAGCACGACCACTCTTCACGCCGTGGTCTGCTCATGATGGTTGCCCGCCGCCGTAAGCTGCTCGATTATGCCAAGCGCACCAACAACGAGCTCTACAAGAGCTTGCTTGTTCGTCTTTCCCTCCGCCACTAATCAGTGGCAGAGCCAACGGTTCGAGAAGTCTCAAACCAACCATATCGTGTAGGGGGCTTTCGCCCCCTCACACACCACCGTACGTGCCATTTATGGCATACGGCGGTTTCCAATCAGCGTTTGAGGAGTTGGTAAAACGAGATATATCCCTCTGCTCGCAGCCATGCGTTATCCATGCAGATAT
>JAFQEF010000018.1 GCA_017399165.1 Akkermansia sp. | reverse complement strand
CAGTCTGAGGGACAGAGCTATGGGATAACAATAGGAAAATTGTACACAGATAGAAGCTTAAAGACAAAAAAATGATATTACTTCATACCGGCCGAACTTGCATCAATGTAGAGTTTTCAGGAAACCGCTGATTTAAGATTCCGCATCTGTGGGATGTAACAAACATTACTCTAATTTGTCAGATTCCACGTTAACAAAAAAAATCGCTATTGGTGGGGAGTCTTACCGGTAGCGATTTTTTATTTCTTGTTAAATATAATTAAGGAGAGGGTCTTGTATTTAGTCAGAGCAATTTTTAGATTGTGTTACGTAAAAATTGGGTGCATGGAGCTACTCTGTGCTTGACACGGTGTGAGGCACTCGTTAAAATGCCTTTATGGAAACACGCGCGCGTTATTGGAGAACCGCTTTGCTGGCTATCTCCGCTACTATTTGTATGCCCCTTTATGCCCAGCAGGGGGTAGAGGATGATGACTTCATGAAGGCCATGATTCAGGACAAGCAGAAGGCTGACCAGGAAGCCGCTGCCGAACAGGCATTCAAGGGTGGAGAAGTTGTGGATGATACACAAGCCAAACAGCCCCAAGCTTATTTGACCCGCCCCGGTGCGGATGTGGATGCCGCCTCCATAGATGAGTTTAACAGCAGCCTGCGCGGTAACACCGGTATTTTCTCTGACGAGATGAGCTACAACGGTCAACGCGTGGCAGATGTGGATATTCGCTACATCTCCGGCAAGGGCGTGCTGCCCGAGAGTCGCCTGATGGATGCCATCCAGACCCGCCCCGGCACCAAGTACTCTGACGAGACTGTGAATGATGACCTCTCTCGCCTCATTGAGCGTGGCTTGGTGGACGGCGATGCCCGTGTTGCCGTAGAGCCGACGGGGAACGGGTTGCGCGTTGTGTTTGAGGTTCGCCCCGCCGGGGTGATGGCCGGTGTGGGTTTTACCGGTAATACCCGTTTTACGGATGATGAGCTGCGTGAGGAGCTGATTGATATCTCCGGCCAAACGGCAGGGGCGCTCAATATACGCTCCGGTATGGCATTCAATGACCGCAGCCTGGCATCCGCCCGCGCCAAGATATTGGAGATGTATAACGATGCCGGCTACCCGGATACCACCGTAACTTGGCGTTATGCCAACACGGCCCGTGCCGGGTACCGTGACGTTTACTTTGATATTAAGGAGGGCCGCCAAGTTACCATGGACCACATCCATTTTGAGGGTAATAAATACTTTGATGACGTGCGCCTGCGCCAAGTGATGCAAACTAAGGAGCGTGGCCTCTTTACCTGGTTCACCAAATCCGGCCGTGTAGACCGCGAGAAAGTGCAGGATGACCTGCAAGAGGTAGTGCGCCTGTACCGCAACTATGGTTACCTGCGCGCCCAAATCACCAAGGTGGAGTACTTTGACAACGGCAAACAGGCAGGCCCGCAGCGCCTCACCATGCGCGTGCATGTTAACGAGGGCCCGCGCTACAGAGTGCGCAATGTTTCCTTTAAGGGTATTTCCGTTTACACCCCGCAAGAGCTGCACCCCGGCTTGAGCATGTTGGATGGCGATATCTACTCCCTCCAAAAGGTATCCGACGACACCCGCATGATCCGCGACTACTATGGTGCCAAGGGCTATGCGGATGCCGATGTGCGCCCCGATATCAACGAGGTGGGTGTGGATGCCAACGGCGTACGCCTGGTTGACATTTGCTATGAGGTGGCAGAGGGTAGCCGCTACAATGTGGGCCGCATTAATATTGCCGGCAACACCAAGACCAAGCAGCACGTCATCCTGCGTGAGTTGCCCATTAAGCCCGGGCGCCCTCTTAACTCCGTAGACCTTGAAACCGCCAAGAAGCGCCTGGAAAACCTCGGCTACTTCGAGAAGGGCAGTGTGCAGGTGTCTCAGTCTGCCTCCGGTGCTGCCGGGTACAGAGACATCAACGTCAACGTGCGTGAGCAGGGTACGGGTAATTTGCAGTTCGGCTTTGCCTTCTCCTCCATCGAGAGCTTGTATGCCTATGCATCCGTCACGCAGCGCAACTTTGATATCATGGGCTTTACCAACGGCACCTTCGTGGGTGGTGGCCAGCGCCTCACTATTTCCGGCAGATTGGGTACCGATACGCAGAGTGCCGTCATCAGCTTCTTGGAGCCCTGGTTCCTGAACCGGAAATTGGCTTTGGGTGTAGACCTGTACTACTCCGACAACTCTTACCTGAGCGACTACTACACGCAGCAGAATTACGGCTTCTCCGTCTTCTTCCGCAAGGCTATCAATGATAAGCACAACCTGAAGCTTACCTACACGCTGGAGCAGTATTCTCTGGACCCGGAGGGCAATGCCCCCGCCTTCTTCCGCGAGAACTGCGGTGATTTCACCCGCAGCAATATCCGTTTTGCCTACGAGTATGATACCCGAGACGCCATGATTACCCCGCGCAAGGGTGGTCACTTTGAGGCCTTCGGCTCATGGTCCGGCCCCGGCAGCACGGTAGAGACCTACAGCGTGGGTATTGCCGGTTCTTACTACTACAACTCTGTGTGGGACTCCATTTGGAGCATCAACTTTGGTGTGGAAACGGTAGATACCACCAGTGGCGATGAGCAGGTACCCTTGTTCGAGCGTTGCTTCTTGGGTGGCCCCAACAACCTGCGTGGTTTCCGTTATCATGATGTAGGTTTGGTGGACCCCGCCATTGCCGGCGATGAGTCCATGGGTGGTAACACCTCTGCCTTTGCTCAGTTTGAGCTTTCTCTGCCCTTGGTAGACTCCCTGCGCTTTGCCACGTTTGTGGATGTCGGTTTTGTCAACGGCGACAGCTTCGACTTTGATACCGGTCACATCTCCGCAGACTACGGTATCGGCCTGCGCCTTAACCTGCCCATGGGCCCCATTGCCGTAGACTACGCCATCCCCTTCAAGACGGGTAATGCCGTAGACCGCAGCGGGCAGTTCCAGTTCTACATCGACTACAAGTACTAATCTTGCTCATTGCAGAGCAAAATCAAGAGCCCCGCAGCGGTCATTCTCCGTTGCGGGGCTCTTTGTGAGTACGACCGACGCGATATGCGTACTGCGGTGAAAGTCCGCGAAGAGCCGCGATGATGCGGAATCCCAGACCTGAAGAACAACTGCGGGGAGGTAACGAACCGTGGAAAAGGAAGTTCGAGGGGAAATCCCGACT
>JAFQEF010000017.1 GCA_017399165.1 Akkermansia sp. | reverse complement strand
GTCGGGATTTCCCCTCGAACTTCCTTTTCCACGGTTCGTTACCTCCCCGCAGTTGTTCTTCAGGTCTGGGATTCCGCATCATCGCGGCTCTTCGCGGACTTTCACCGCAGTACGCATATCGCGTCGGTCGTACTCACAAAAAGCCCCTGTTCCCGTTGTTGGGAGCAGGGGCTTTTGCTATGGTGAAATGAATAAGATGTTTACATTTTATTTCTTAGCCCTCGGCATAAACTTTGCGGCCAGTCGGCGTATGGCGGCAGAAAATGAGCGGTCTGCCGACGCCGCAGGGGCTTGCTCGTCCTCCGTGGGGGTATCATTTATGCGGGCCTCCGCATCTGAATTGGGGGTGGCGTTTAAATCTTGCTCAATAGCCAAGGCCTCTTGCTGCAATTCCTCACGCTGCTCTTGCAGAATCTCATTCTTGATAAATGCAGGTATAACCGCAGACAACACTAGAGAGAGCACCCCCAAATCATCCAGCAGCCCAATGAATGGTACTAAATCCGGTATACTATCCACCGGGCTGATGAGGTATAGCAACGCTGCCCCCAGCAGCAATACATTGCGAGGGGTAAGCAGCTCTTTGCCTTGACCGCTCTTAAACAAACGGTAGGCTTGGTCTGCTCGTTTTACCGTGGCATTGCTGTTCCCTTTCTTTGCCAGCCAATCTCCTACGGCTTTTTCAAACTTTGCCAGCATTTGCGGGTCTTTTATAATATCCGCCATGCGTTGCATCCATTTCGTTTTTTCAAAATCTTGCGTATTCTTTTCGGTATCCATTTTTTTCAGGTATGTTGGTTTCTTCGATCAGATCTCTTCGGGTATCATAGTGTGATTGTGTTTTTTGTCAAGCTGAATCTCGGGACGAAACCTTGTATAAATGTGTCAGTTATATGTTTGCGGGGTGTAGGCAGAGCGCATAGTCCGTTACATCCAGCCGGTGGGCGAACTTGTAACCCACTTGCGGAAAGTGTGAGACTTTGCGGAACCCCAGTTTTTCATGAAAAGCGCGGCTGGGGGCATTAGTATCCGTAATGCAGGCAATGAGCACGTGCGCCCCGGCGGCACGGCAGGCGGTGATGAGCTGCTGCATGAGGGCTGTGCCTATGCCTTTGCTCATAGCGTGAGGGGCAAGGTAAACGGTGGTCTCCCATGTGTGGGCGTAGGCAGCGCGCTCCTTCCAGGCATGGGTGTAGCAATAGCCGGAAATGGCACCGTCCGCCTCCTCCCATACAAAATAGGGATAATGGGAGGATATTTGCTCAATGCGTTCTTGCATTTGCTGTACAGTGGGTGGTGTAAGCTCAAAAGAGATAGTGGTATGGAGCACATAATCCGCATAAATAGCAGCAATGGCGGGTGCGTCTGATGGCTGAACGGCGCGTATCATTTGCCTGTATTTTACGCCCGCATTCATACTGCGTCAAGCGGATAACGTATTTTGCACGTCAACAGGGTAAATTTTGCTTGCCAAAGTAGGTCTTGCGTATTAGTATAGGCGTGTCGCGCCGTGCAGGCGTGTGCCGCAATATATAAGGATTTTTAACAATTTTATCAGCAATGGACTTTATTTCACCTACAGCAGCTGCACTTACACCCTCCCTCACTTTGGCCATTACTAACAAGGCTAAAGAGATGAAGGCCAAGGGTGAGCAGGTATATGGCCTCGCCGGTGGCGAGCCCGATAAGGATACCCCCGAGAACATCAAAGCTGCCGCTATCAAGGCTTTGGAGGAAGGTGCCACCAAGTACACGCCGTCCGTGGGCTTGCCCGCACTTCGTCAGGCTATCAGCGATAAGCTTAAGCGCGACAATAACTTGGATTATTCCATCGACCAAATTTGCGTATGCAGTGGTGCTAAGCCTGCTGTTTATGCTGCCCTGCGTGCTACCATCAGCGAGGGTGATGAGGTTATTATTCCCTCCCCGTATTGGGTGAGCTACCCCTCCATGGTTGAGCTTTGCGGTGGCACCCCCGTGTTTGTGGAGACCAAGCCCGAGAACGGCTGGAAGATTACTGCCGAGGAGTTTGAAAACGCCATGACCCCGCGCACCAAGATGATCATCCTTACCACCCCGCACAACCCGACGGGTGCCGTTTACACGGAGGAAGAGCTGCGCGCCCTTGGTGAAGTGGCTGTGGAGGAGGACATCCTCATCATTGCAGATGAAATCTATGAGCACCTCATCTATGATGATGAGAAGCATGTTTCCATGGCCTCCCTGAGCCCCGAGCTTTATAACCTTACCATCACCATCAACGGTTTCTCCAAGGGCTATGCCATGACCGGCTGGCGTTTGGGCTACACCGCAGCCCCTGCCGGTATTGCCAAGTACATCAAGATGATTCAGGACCACTGTGCCTCCAACGCCACCACTTTCTGCCAGTATGGTGCCATCGAGGCTTTGGAGGGTGACCAATCCTTCATCTCCGACCTGCGAGAGGAGTACGACTTCCGCCGTCAGTACGTGTTTGACCGTCTCTCCAAGATGCCCAAGATCAAGGTAGTAGAGCCCAAGGGTGCTTTCTACTTCTTCATCGATACCACAGAGCTGGGTATGGATTCCCTCTCCCTTTGCGACAAGTTGCTCGACCGCTACAAGGTGGCAGCCGTACCCGGCATCGCCTTTGGTAACGATAATGCCATCCGTATCTCCTACTGCACCTCCCTCGATGTGCTCAAGGAGGGTCTCGACCGCTTGGAGGACTTCTGCAAGAAGCACTGATGCCGTTGAGCTGATTGCTCATTTTACTCTTTCAACCCGTGGCAGAAATGCTGCGGGTTGTTTTTTAGGTGTAAAGAATCAAATTTTACAGGGAGAGTAGGGGATTTCTTGTCTTTTTTATTGATACCGCAGGGGGTGGTGTGGTATACTGTGCATCGGTATATGAGTAATGCGGAACAGGAACGTTTTTGGGATTTGGCTCGCCCGATTATGCGCAAATATCTGCCTCGATATAAATCTTGGTTAATAGGTGGAATTTTTGCCGGTGTAGTGGCCGCCGCCGCTGCCGGTGTGGGCTTGCCGGTTATTGTGCAAAGTATTGTACCCATAGTATTTGGTACAGAGGCACCGCCGGAGTGGTTTATGGCTGTTGTCAGATTTTTTGCCCCGGGTGTAAACAGCGGAGAGGAGGCGGCTGTTATTATCATGTGGGCGGCAGCATTATTTATACCGGTGGTGATGATGTTGCGTGGCTTGGCCACATATTTTAACGCCTATCTGTTAACTAAAGCAGGTGTGGGTGTTATGACGGATTTGCGCACGGATTTATTTGCGCGTTTACAGTATCTCTCCTTCTCCTTTCATGATCGCAATACTCGCGGTAAATTGATGACTACCGTTATTCAATTTACACAGGGGCTACAACAGCAGCTTATACAGGTGTTGAATGATTTAGTGGTGCAGCCGCTCACTTTGGTAGCAGCTATCGGCTATTTGGTGTATGTGGCTGTTACAAACCAAAATGCAGCTGTTTTGCTGGGTAATTTGGTGATTACGGCTTTGTGCATCCCCATTGTTCGCTGGGTAGGCAAGAGCATGGTTAAAAAAATGCGCAAGGTGATGGCCGGTATGAACTCCGTTACCTCGGATGTGGAGGAGGCCCTGGCTGCACAGCGGGAGGTGCGCGCGTTTAACTTGCAGCAACACCGTGAGCAGTTGCTTTCTGCCAGTATTGCTCGTTTCAATAAAGCCATTATACGCGTTGAAGCATGGAAAGCCTCCGTAGCGCCGTCCATTGAGTTTGTGAGTGCCTTGGCTTTATCGTATTCCTTATATCGCAGTAGCGGGGCGGGGCTTACGTTATCTCAATTTACGGCCATTGCCACGGCTTTCTATTTTTGCTATGATCCTATTAAGAGATTGGGAACGGTAGCTAACTATTGCCGTATTATGGCCACCTACATAGATGGGATTAATGAAATTGCACAGGCAAAAGATGAAACGCCCGAGCCGCAGCAGCCGCGCAGTATTATGCCTACGGTGCGTGGAGATGTCGATTTTGAACATGTTACTTTTTCATATAATGAAGAGAAAACTGTTTTGCATGATGTAACCGTGCATGTGCCTGCCGGGCAAACGGTGGCATTGGTGGGCCCCAGTGGCTCCGGTAAAACAACGTTTATCAACCTGATTTGCAGATTTTACGACCCTGTTAATGGTGCTGTGAAAATAGATGGTGTTGATTTGCGTGATATTTCACGGGTAGAGCGTACGCAAGCCATAGGGCTGGTGTCTCAATTTGCTGCCTTGTTCCGGGATACTATTGCAGAAAACATACGTGTGGGCAACCCCGGGGCAGATGATGCCGCTGTACGCAGAGCCGGAGACGCTGCCTGTGTAACAGAGTTTGCCGAGCAAAAGCCCGAGGGCTATAACCTGATGCTGGCAGAGGGTGGCGGCGGCTTGTCGGGCGGGCAAAAACAGCGTGTATCCATTGCTCGTGCCATACTCAAAGATGCCCCCATCCTGATATTGGATGAAGCTACCTCTGCGCTCGATATGAAGAGTGAGGCCATTATTCAGAGTGCGTTAGAGGATATGGCAAGTAAACGCACCACCTTTATCATTGCTCACCGTTTCAGCACAATCCGCAAAGCTGAGCGCATTTTGGTATTTAATGATGGTTGCATTGTGGGGGATGGCTCTCATGCAGAGCTGTATGCCTCATGTGCTCTTTATCGGTCCCTTTACGATGAACAGGTGCGCAACGCAACCGAAGAAGAAAAGGAGAACCTTGTATGATTAGCAGAATACTCAATTTTTCCAAGCTCTTTTTACTGCCTCATTTAAGGTGGTTGATTATTACTTTGATAACAGGGTTGCTTACAGCCGCTGCCAGTGGCTTAGGCGTGCCGTTGATGGTTAAATTCGTGTTCCCCATTGTTTTTTGGGACGGTGCCGGGGAGCAACCTTTGCTCATGCAATACATACCAAGCTTGCAGCAAATACAACACAGCACCCTGCTGTTGCTTGCCTGTGCCAGTATGCCTTTGGTTTTTGCCGTGCGCGGGGTGGCCATGTGGGGAAATCATGTAGTTGTTAATGTATTGGGTATCCGTATTCTTGAAAGCCTGCGTACCACCGTGTTTCACCATGTGCAACAATTGCCCATTGCTTATTTGGAGGGGCAGCGCAAGGGCGACATTGTGAGCCGAATTGTTGCGGATACCGGTAATGTGCAAAATGTGCTTTCTCATGTGGCTAATGATCTGGTAAAACAGCCCATTACCTGTATCTGTGCTTTTTGCGCGTTCTTGTATTTATTGTTCAGCACCGGTAGCCCGGAGATGGCTCTTGTGCTTCTCTTTATTGCCTTGGCTGCGTGGCCCATTATCAGCTTCGGTAAGCGCATCTCCATGCGCGCACAGCAAGCACAGGCTGAGCTGGGGGAACTTAATACCGTGGTTCAGCAAAATCTCGAAACCCAGCGTGAGATTCGTGCGTATGCCTTGGAACCCCGCGAGATTGCGGACTTTGCCTCTGCCTCCGTTTCTTATAAGCGTAATTTAGTTAAGCTTGTTAAGTACCAGCGGCTTATTATTCCTATTATGGAGACCGTTACAGCCTTGGCTCTTTCCTTCCTGCTTATCTCCGGCAAGCAGAGCGGCATGGGGTTGGAGGACTTTTTGGCGCTTGCCGCGGCCATGTTCTTTACCTTTGACTCCATGAAAAAAGCCGGGCAGGCTTTTAATCGCATGAATGAGGCGCAGGGCTCTTTGATGAGATTGGAGGAAATACTGAATGAGGAAAACCCCATTGCAGATCCCCAAAATCCCAAACAAATGCCACCGCGTGTGCGCGGGGATATTGATTTCCGCAATGTGACCTTTGCTTATGATACCGGCAAGCCCGTGTTGAAAGATATCAATATCCATATCCCTGCCGGGCAAATTGTGGGCTTGGTGGGCCCCAGCGGTGCCGGCAAAACAACTTTTGCTAACTTAATACCCCGTTTTTATGAGGTAACGCAAGGCTCTGTGTGTGTGGATGGTATGGATGTGAGAGATGTTACCATGCATGACCTGCGTGAGCAGTTGGCTATCGTGGGGCAGCAGGCTCTGTTGTTCAGCGGCTCCATCAAAGAGAACATTGCCTTGGGTAAGCCCGGTGCTACAGAGGCTCAAATTCAATCTGCCGCTAATGCTGCCCGTGTTTCCATATTCCTTGATAATCAACCACAGGGTATTGATACCGTGCTGGGGCAGGGGGGCGCCGGGCTTTCCGGGGGGCAACGCCAGCGCGTGGCTATTGCCCGTGCCTTTGTGAAGGATGCCCCCATACTTATTCTGGATGAGGCTACGGCTTCTCTGGATGCCGAGAGCGAGCGAGAAATCCAGCAGGAGCTTGATTCCTTGGCACAGGGTAGAACAACCCTTATTGTGGCTCACCGCTTCAGCACCCTGCGCAATGCTCACCGCATTTTGGTGTTCGACCATGGGCGCATTGTGGGGGATGGCCCGCATGATGAGCTTTACGCTACTTGCCCGCTGTATAAAGAACTTTTTGACAGACAAGGAGCCGTGTAACCGCCATGTCCGTTCACCCGATTTCTCCGCGTGTATTGGCTCGTGCCACCACTGTATCCGCCGTTACAGAAATGAGCTGCTGGCAAGAGAGCGATCTCTTTGCCGCAGCTAAGCAAATACCTGCTCAACTTATTGGCGAGGATATAGCGGGTAAAATCACGGATAACATGATAGAATCCTTGCGCTTGGCAGATGGTTCCCCGCATTTTATGGTGCAAAAAGGGCGTAAAAAAACGGGTGTATATGTATTGTGTATCAGCTCCGTTGCCTCTGTCGGTGCGCTTTCGCCGCGTCAATATGATTGGGCAACAACGCATGCAGATATTGATATCTGCGTGTTGCCTTGCGTGGTGCAACACCTCCGGGTGGATGCCGCTCGTTGCGTGGCGGAACAGATTTGCACGCTGCGTGCTGACGGTAAATGGAGTACGGATGCTCTTGCTGCACAGTTTTTGCCCGAGCCTCACTGCTCATCTAGCTTTTTCGGGGGGGCGTCTGCCCTTAAAGCGCACAATCTTACCCGAGAGGTCGCCAATGGCGGCATGCAAATTTACCCTTACATTGCCGGTGTTGCCACGCATAAACACATGCCGCAAGGTAGCTCGCTGCGTTGCTCGGGGGATGGCTCTTTCCCCTTGATGATGGTACAAACCTCCGGAAGCAAAAACGGGGCATTGAGGGTTCTGTGGTCGGGGCTTTATTCTGCAGAAAACCCGGTAAATGAGCTGGAGATATACGCCTTGCATCGGGACTCCATAGAGCTTTTAGATGCTCGCGGGCGTGTGTATCATGCCGCTTGTGCAGAGCTGAGCCTGTTCCCCGCTCGCCTTAAGGTTGGCATGCACCTGCGTTGGGCTGTCAATATCTATGCGAATTCTTACACGGTGGCCGATGCTTTCATTCCGGAGTTTATCGGGGAGAATAAGCATGTAACCCATTTTTGCACTAAAGTACAGCAAGTGACACCCGTGCATTGTTTCGGTGCGCGCGGGTATTGCCTGCAGGTTGCGGCGTCCGCAAAATTGCCTGAGTTGCACTTCAATGTATATGTGACGGCTACCTTGCTTCAAGGTCGAATCCCCCACGTGGGGGAGACCATTGTTGTGAGCGGTGCCATGCAGGCAGCCCCGGATTCCTTGGTTGATACCTCCGTCTCTTGGGCGGATTCACCGCAATCTGCCGCAGCTGCACAAGAGGACGCGCTGGATACCCTTGCCGAAAAGGAAAAGGCAGCCGTATGGCCCTATAGTGCACCTTGGGCAGAGCTTGTGGCCGCTTTTATACGTGCCGGCTACAGTTGGGATGAGCCCTTTGTGCCGCTGTATCGTTTCGGCCGCCCCGATTTTCGCTTGCGTTCCCCGCAGGGTAACCGCCTTTTTGTAATGGTTGACACCGTGGTCAATGGGCGGCAGGATCAATTGGGGTATCGCAGTCGCTTCTACCCGGATAAATATCCGGCACACATGAACCGAACCCCACAGGGGGATGGCCCTGCAGATATTTGCTTTGTCACGCTGCATCTTGATTCTGAAGACGGGGTAGAATATGCGCTTAAGGCAGAGTTTTTCGGTACACCCGTATCCCTATCCCTGCCGCAGAGTGTGCGCATGGCTTCCTCCCGGACTCTTGATGAGCAAAGGGCTGTAGAATTGTTTGCAGACTGCATGAGCACGCAGGATTTTACCCGAATTCTGCCATACTTGAGAGAAGACCTGCACTACCTCTCTAAAACAGCAGGGCTGGAGTATGCCTCAAAGGCGGATGCTTTGCGCCACCTGCGCTCTTGCTTTGATAATTGGCAGAAACACAAGGTGTTAAATGAGTTGAGCTTTGCTGTTCGTCAAATAGAGTATAACGGTGCACCCCGTGTGTGTTGTTTGGCTGCGCAACAGGGGGAAGGGGTATCTGCTACCTTGCTGACGGTAAAAGATGGTATGATTAGTGAGATCCTGGCCGTAGCGCTACCCTCCTTAAATACAGAAAGCTCTATCTCATGAAAATTCCACCACATTGGGTAAAAGAACAAACGTTGATTTGCGGGCGTAAGATAACGCTGTGTGGCAGCTCTTTCGAGTCTATGGAGCAAGCACGTGCTCAATTGGTGCATAAGCGTGCGCTGTGGCAAGCATATCTTGCCAACCCTGCAGCTCACCCAAGCTTCGTTTCGCAGTTGAGGGCGTTAGATATGCTCCCCCATGAGCAGGAATACCATGTAACTGTTACAGAACCCATTGCCGCACAACTGAATGCGGATAATGTTATTACGCGCAATCGCTATGGCTCTTTGGTGCTTAATTCTCAAAGCCTTTGCTTTGTGGATGTCGACTCTTTTAAGGATTCTCTCTTGCGCCGTCTGTTCGGTTTGCGTCGCTCCCCGGAGCTTCTGCTGCTTCAAAAAGTACGCTCCCTTTGTGCGGAGGATTCCTCCTTATCCGCTCGCGTGTATCGTACAGCCCATGGCTGGCGCGTGTTGCTGCAAGGGGCGGGCATTAGCCCGGTTTCTCCCCGCATGGAGCAGTTGTTTCATACGTTGCAGGCGGACCCGTTATACAGAAACTTATGCCGCAGGCAGTTATGCTGGCGGGCGCGCTTAAGCCCCAAGCCGTTTCATTTGGGGCTGCCCCGTTTCCCCTTTTTAACGGACTCTGTGCAAGCCCCCACCCAAATGGCAGAGTGGCTTGCGTTATATGAACAGAAAACATCCCCTTTCGGCGTGTGCAGGCTACTGGACACTTTTGGTTCTGCCATAGAATCCGATATCCTGCATTTGCATGATACCTATACTCGTGCGTTAACTCCTGACCTGCGCTTGCGGTGATATAGCCCTTTTTCCACGGCTATATGATTGTGCCGCCATTGCTTTGACTCTTTTAAAAATTATTCTTGCAAAATTCTACCAAGTTTGTAGAATTAAGCCATGAACATGCTTCGTAATGCTTTGTTGGTGGCGTTGGGCGCATCTGTGGCACCGGCCGCAGAGATTCCGCAGAATTTGGGTAATGTCATGTTTGTGGGGGATTCTATCACACATGGGTTCGGCACGCCATCATACAGATGGCCCTTGCACAAGATTTTGGTAGATAATGGGGTAAAGTATAATGCTGTAGGTGTTACAGAGGGGAACCAGAACCCTCGTTTTTGTGTGAACCCCGGCACCCTCTATGCCGGTGTTGCCTTTAACAATCGTCACTCTGCCATGAGCAGCGAGCGTGCGTATGAGATAGCCGGGCGAATCAATTCCTCCGGCCGCCTCGGTAACTCCAACATTGCTGATTGGCTGGGGTTGGATGCCTCTTACCAAGGTAAGTTTAAGCTTGATATGCCTACCCAAACACCGGATTTGGTGGTGATGATGATTGGCACCAATGATACGTTTGGTGATTATGGAAATAAAGGCGGAGTAGGGGCAGGGGATAACATGCTGAAAGCCCAAAATAATCTCATTGGCTCCGTGGCAGAAAACGGCACGTGGAGCGGCACGGGTGATTTGGATGTCATTGTTGATTCTTTGCGTAAGGTGAACCCCCGAATGCGCATTATCATTTTGCCCATACCCACATGGCATGATGCGCGCCGTAATAATAACAAAGCGGACGATTTTGCGGCGTTGATGGCTTATAATGAAAATCTTAAAAAGTGGGCAGATGCCAAGAAATTGGAGTTTGTTGATATCAATGAGGTATTGGTCAACCCGTCCAGAGAGGATAAACCCGGCGTGGCAGAGGTGCAGTTTTTTCATGCGGTGGACCGCTTACACCCCACCGTACAGGGGGATTTGTTGATAGCTGCTAAGGTAGCAGAGGCTCTCGGGGTGCCCGGGCGCACCGTTGGCTTGCCTCGCAAAGCTGTGGCAGATTTTACTCTGGTGACCATTCCAACGGTGCCTTTAACCCGTACTACTGCGGCTCCTTTGCCACAGATAAGTTGCCCTACTTTTACCGCATCCGTAAATTGCAGTGTAGGCAATGGCGCCACAGAGGGGTGGGTTACAAATGAAGGCTTGCGTTTTACCATGGGCAATGGTGAGAATACCGGGGTGATTACGGTAACGGAATCCTCCGTACTTTGGGGTGAAAAAGCAGATAAGGTATTGTATTGTGCGGATATGTCTGCCAATCAACAAGAGCTGCGTGTAGCCTACGTAACGGGAGATGCTGCCACCGGTTATACCCCCGGGTTTTACGTATGGCTGGGGGAGCACCTTATTGGCGAGGCTTTGCCCGGTATGGCTCCCGAGCTCAATGGTCATGTCAAGGGGGTATTTCTTTCTCGCCGCGGCACGCCGGAGGTGAGGGTAAAACATGCTGCTGTGGAGTCCGGTGCTTACGCGCCGTCCGTGGCCGAGTAATGAGCGTTTAGCCTGCCTTTATTTACCGTGGTTTAGACTTGACATATAGAATCTCATTTGATAGATAATAGAACATGCTCAAAACATTATCATTGTCAGCGTTATTGTTTGTAGCTCCGTGTGGTTATGCATCCATGTTTGACTATGCCCCGCATGGAGACGTTGCCCATGAGCAAGATACTTGGACCTCTCCGCATGATTTGGCGTTGGAAGAACAGGCCCCCGTCTCTTTAATCCCTTTCCCGCAACAGGTAAAATGGCTCGATGGTGAAATTAGCGTGCCCACAAATACGCATTTGGCATACGAGTGGGTTACGGAAAGCGATGCGCGCTTTCTAAAGATGATGGACGCTCTCCGCTACGATGAAAAATTGCTTCAAAATAAGACCGGCGGAGAAAAATTGCTGTGCGTAAAACTGGCTTTAGCTGCAGATGCCTTACCTGCCGAGCATGCCGCACAGGGCTATACCCTCAGCATTGGGGATCAGGGCGTGCTGGTTAAAGCCGTTACCCCGGCCGGTTTATTTTATGGTGTGCAAACACTGCGTCAAATGATTGCCGGCGGTAAGGGCAAATTGCCCCATTGCCTCATTACGGACTGGCCGTCCTTTCAGTACCGTGGCTATATGCAGGATTGCGGGCGTAACTTCCGCAGTGTGGAGCGCTTGAAAAAAGAAATCTCCTTAGCGGCTCAACTCAAGGTAAACCTTTTCCATTGGCACCTTACGGATTACCCCGCTTGGCACGTGCAATGTAAAGCCTACCCGCAGTTGAATGACCCGAAACACCGCACCCGCGATAAGAATGACACCTACACCTATGACCAAATTCGTGAGGTGATTCAATATGCGGCAGCCCGCAATATCACCGTCATACCCGAGCTGGATATGCCCGGCCACAGTGCCTATTTTGAACGTGCTTTCGGCTTTAAAATGCACACAGAGCAGGGCATGAAGATTGTGGGTGAACTGCTGGATGAGTTCTGTAAGGAAATTCCGGCAGAGCTGTGCCCCATCATTCACTTCGGGGCGGATGAGGTGCGCATCCCCAATGCGGCTCAGTTTGTTGATTTTGTAACCAAAAAGCTGCAATCTCATGGTCGCACACCCATGCAATGGGCCAGCAGCAGAGATTTGCCCGTAGGCGAGCACTCCATCGAGCAGCGCTGGGGTGAGGGCATTGACCTTGTTGCTAAATCTATTCCTCCGGAGCGCATTAAACGCCGTGCCTTCGACTCCACCATGGGCTATACAAACCTGCTCGACCCCGCCTTGCTGGTGCGCCGTTACTTCTTTATGCGCCCCTGTGGCTCTGCCGCCGGTGATGAAAAGAAACTGGGCTCCATTATGTGCATTTGGCCGGATGGTAAGGTGGACAACAAAGACTACATACCCGGCATGTGCACCATGTGGCCCGGTATGATGGCCATGGCCGAGCGCGCCTGGAAAGGCGGTGCGGCAGATGGCGACCACCTGCCGCTGGAAATGACTGCCGCAAAAACGGCATCCTCCCGCGCTTACGAGCTTTTCGAGAATCGCATGCATGCCCTGCGCCACAGCATGTTTGCAGGGGAGGCATTCCCCGTGTGGCCTGAGTCTGCCGTATGGTGGGCTGTGGTAGAGCCCGTGCCTACTAACAAGGCGGCTGCCGTGCGTGACAAAGTGCTGAATAAGGACATGACGAACCTCAAAGTGCGCCGTGCCCATTGCGCCAACCTGTACTTCCGCACACGCCCCGACACCGGTTACCTCGGCATGTTCTCCGGCACCAAACCCGGGCATACCGTGTGGGCCATCACAGAAATTGAAGCCAAGGAGGCCGGCCCTCAAAAGTTTATGCTGGGGTTTGATGCCCCTGCACGCTCCAACCGCCGTTATACGGGTGTGCCTAAAAACGGCGAGTGGTCTGCCTGTGGTACACGTATATGGCTTAACGGTAAAGAGATTAAAAGCCCCCGCACCTACAAGCTTGCCGGAAAAAATAACCACCCCGGCAATGCGTGGAACTTTGAGAAGCCCCTCTCACCGGAGGAAATCTGGTGGGTGCAGGAGCCCGTTGAAATTGAGCTGCAAAAGGGTACCAATACATTCGTTATTGAGCAGCCGTATGTGGGCGAGCACCAGTCTTGGGGGGTCTCTCTTATCCCGGTTGAGGAGTAACCTTTATCTACATCTCGCAAAAAGCCGCTGCCTGAGTTTCAGGCAGCGGCTTTTCATTAAAGGTTTGTCAGTAGCGGGGGATTACAGGCTGTCGCCGAAATCCTCACGGAACTTGGCGGCAAGTTGCTCCTGCCAATCGCTGAGGGGCTGTAACTTACCGAAGAAGAAGCGCAGCACGGCAGGCTCCTCCACCCATTTAAGACCACCAATGAGGTGGCGGTTGTCGTACAACCACTTAACGCGGTCTGCGCAGTACTTAATTTGTGAAAGCGTGAACACACGGCGCGGGCAGGCCAAGCGCACAAGCTCAAGCTCGGCATAGTTCTCGGAGCCGTCGGGGTTGCGCTGCTCGGACAATGAGCCGCGCTCCATACCACGTATACCACCGGCAATGTACAGAGCCGTAGCCAATGCGCCGGCGGGGTATTGCTCGTGCGGGATATTGGGCAAGAACTCGGAGGCATTAATGTGGGCACCCAAACCACCGGCAGGCTTCACCATGGGGATACCGTAGTCAGAAAGCTCTTTCACCAGGTACTCAATGAAAATGGGCCCTTGGTTGATGATTTCTTCATCAAGAGTTTCCATCAGGCCCACGGCCATGGCCTCCATGGCGCGCACCTCCATACCGCCGTAGGTAAGGAAACCCTCGTACAACGGAATAAAGGCCTTCATCTTGAGGATAAGGTCCTCATTGTTGGAAACAATGGCACCACCGCGGGCAAAGCCCAACTTGCGGCTGGAGAAGTAGATGAGATCCATCTCATCAGCAATCTTGCGGATGATTTGGGCAATGCTCATATCCTTAGCTGCTTCTTCACGGGTCTTAATGAAGTAAAGGTTATCTTGCAGCAGGGAAGCATCCAATACGGACATCACACCGTATTCCTTACATACGGCGGCTACATCCAGCATGTTCTGCATGCTCAGCGGTTGGCCACCAATCAGGTTGGTGCCGGCCTCTATGCGCACAAAAGGTACGTGCTCCGGGCCTACCTCCTCAATCAAGGCACGCAGGCGGGCAATGTCGAAGTTGCCCTTGAAGGGGTATTCCAAATTGGGGTCAAGCCCCTCGGGGATGAGGAGCTCCTCCACTCGGCCACCCTTGCGTGTAATGTGTGCCTTGGTGGTGGTAAAGTGGAAGTTCATGGGTACTACATCGCCCTCTTTTACAAAGGTTTCTGCAAGAATGTTCTCACAGGCACGGCCTTGGTGTGCAGGCAGGAAGAACTTAGTGCCGAACACGTGCTCAATCACGCGAGAAAGGCGGTTGAACGTTTCAGAGCCTGCATAAGAGTCGTCTGCCTGCATGGAGGCTGCAATCTGGTTGTCGCTCATGGCGTTTACGCCGGAGTCCGTCAGCATATCCATGAACACGTCTCGGTTTTGCAGCAAGAATGTGTTGTTGCCGGCTTCTTTTAACTTAACGACACGCTCCTCTACGCTCGGCAGGAAAAGCTTTTGCACCACGCGCACCTTGTGCATCTCCAAGGGTACTTGATGCTCCTCTTTGTAAAATTTGACTACTGACATAAATAGAAATTGGTTGATATTGTATTTGTTCAACTGAACATTCGTATGGAAACACGCAGCCGAACGAGCGCAGATTCTAGCATAAATTACTTGAAAGTCAATTTAATAATTTGGCATACGTGTTATTTTGGCATCTCTAAAAACTCGATAAATGGCAATTTGTTTATATCGTAGGGTGGGACTTAAGTCCCACTTTCATGGTGGCATGCCTTTATAAATACGAAAATGTTGGACTAAAGTCCAACACTCCGATAGCCTTCTCCCCCACAACTACCAATTCGACAAAACGCACCGATTTTGAGTACACAAGGGCTATATTCCCCAAACTTTGGGACACGTGTGGTTATTTAGTGAACCGAACTTTGGGGCATGCGCAGTAAATCATGAGATTTTGGTGAATAATACGAAAATAAGTAAAAAAAAGCTCGCCAACGCAGGAGTAATGTCGTATACTAGCAGGCAGCAAAAGAACTACACAAGATATGATCACAAAGAAACTCACTGTTCTCAACAAGCTCGGTATTCATGCTCGCCCGGCGGCGCAATTCGTGCGTGTGGCGAGCCGTTTTCAATCTGATGTTACGGTTGAGAAAGATGACGAATCTGTTGACGGTAAGAGTATCATGGGTCTCATGATGCTGGCGGTAGGTTGTGGTGCTGTTATAGAAGTAACGGTTGAGGGCTCTGATGAGGCAGAAGCCATTGCTGCGTTGGAGGAGCTTGTTGCCTCCAAGTTCGGAGAAGCATGATAAGCTCCCTATGACTGAGAGTTTTGAGCGCAGAATGAAAGGGCTGCCGGTATCCCCCGGTATTGCAATTGGCTGCTTGCGAGTAGAGGCTCGCGGGTGTCCTGCGCCTGTTACTCGCAGTATTTTGCCCATTGAGACGGAAAGCGAGTGGGCTCGCTTTGAAAGTGCTTTGGCGCGTACGGAGGAAGAGCTGTATGCGCTGAAAGAGCGAGTGGCGCATCTCTCCGGTGCTACGGAGGCCGCTATTTTTGATGCTCACCTTTTGTTTTTGAGGGATCGCACCATCCTCAAGCGTTTGCGCAAAGAATTTGATGCCCGCATGCAGAATATTGATGCGGTGTATTATGCTGTGGTGCAAAATTTCATGGAGGTCATGCGCCATGTGGACGACCCTTACCTGCGCAGCCGTGTGGCAGATATAGGGGATGTTTTGCAGCGCGTGCTCAAAAACATGCTTCCCTCCCAAGCGGGGGGAGACTTGCAGTCTCCCTGTGGGTGTCAGCCCCACATTTTAGCTGCATATGACCTTACCCCCAGTGACACGGCAGATTTGGACCCCCGCATGGTGTTGGGGTTTGTCACGGAGACCGGCTCTGCCATTTCTCACACCGCCATTTTGGCTCGCTCTTTAGGCATTCCTGCCGTTGTGGGGGTACCCCGGTTGGTTATCGACTCCCGCGTGGGGTGTAAGGCTATTTTGGATGGCTTCAGCGGGGTGCTTATCCTCAACCCCACTGCCGAGACAGAGGACTACTACCGTGCTTTACAAGCAGAAAAAGACAAGGCCTATAAGGCATTTACGGACATGCGGGACTTGCCCGCCGAAACGCTGGATGGCAGGCGTATACGCTTGGCGGCCAATGTGGAGTTTGCGCATGAGTATGGAGCCATTCAACGCTCCGGGGCAGAGGGCGTAGGCTTGTACCGCACAGAGTTTTTCTTGTTAGGTGGGGGCAGCCTGCCGGATGAAGAAACCCAGTATGAACATTACCGCAATTTGGTTGAGAGCTGCGCCCCGCACGAGGTGATTTTCCGTACACTCGATTCCGGTGGTGACAAATTACCCTTCGAGGTGTTGGAGGAGAAAGAGGAAAACCCCTTCCTCGGCTGGCGCGGTATACGCGTGTCTCTGAGCCGCCCGGAGGTGTTTAAGGAGCAGTTACGCGCCATTTTACGAGCCTCTGCTTACGGTAAAGTCGGTGTCATGTTCCCCATGGTTTCCGGCATTACAGAGGTGAAAGAAGTGCACGAGTTGCTGGAGGAGTGCCGCAATGAGCTGCGCGAAAGGGGGCAGGCGTATGATGAGCACATGCGCGTAGGTATTATGATAGAGGTACCCAGTGCCGCCATGATGTCCGATGTTCTTGCCCGCCATGTGGATTTCTTCTCCATCGGCACAAATGATTTGACGCAATACACCATTGCGGTAGATCGTGTGAACTTCCGTGTAGCAAGTATGTTCCGTTCCACGCATCCCGGTGTGATTCGCATGATAAAGCAGACCATCTCTGCCGGAATCCCCACGGCTATTTGCGGTGAAATGGGCGGTGATATCAACTTGGTGCCGCTGTTGGTGGGCCTTGGTGCTACAGAGCTTTCTGTGGGTACGCACCTGCTGCCGCTGATTCGTTATGCTATACGCCACCTCAGCTATGAGGAGTGCCGAGCCATGACAGAGCAGGCCTTGCAGGCAGAGGATAGTTACACCATCCGCAACCTCTCTGCGGATTTGGCGCGTCAGTCTTATCCGATCTTGTTTGAATAAAGCTTTATTGCGCCTTTGTTTCAAGAATACGGCGGAGCAGTCCTAATGTTACAAGCCCGCTTTCTTGCAGGGAGTTGGGGCATATACGGCTCATGTTATCTCTTGGCGTGTGCCACCAAATGCTGCCCACAAAATCGCATATCAAGTTGATGGTTGCAACACCTGCCTCGCGGAAATGGCGGTCGTCATCCCAGTACTCCTGGTCTGTAACGGTCCATTTGTTTTCATTGAGCTTCAAGTCTTTTACCGTTTCCAGATATGCTTCCACCAGCTCGGGAGCTGAGTCAAAAAGCGGTACGCCGATGGTTTTGTTGCGCGCCCCCACCATGTCCAGATTAATCATATAGCGGGGTAAATTGTCGCCACGGCGCTCAACATCATATTTAGAACCGTAGAGGCCATCTGTCTCCGTCATGCGCTCGGCTACAGCTTCTTCACCATCAAAAAATACTAATTCAATACGATGAGCATGCTCGGTGCCGGACAGCAGGCGTGCAAGCTCCATCAACACGGCGGCCCCGCTGGCTCCGTCATCTGCGCCTACAAAGTCATCCGAAATGTTGATTTTCGTGTCGATGTGGCATGTGAGCAATAGCTCGGAGCTTGGGGCCTCCTCTTTAACGAACAGGGCGTGCAGATTTGTCATTTTTACCCCATGGGGTGAGGTAAATGAGTGGCGACGTATTGCCCACCCGTGTTGCTCCAAGTGACGGGTAATATACTGTAATTGTTTTTCGTAAGCATCTGAGCCGGAAGGCCGAGGGCCTAATTTGCACAACTCGGCACAGTGTACATAGGCGTTTTCTCCGCAAAAATCCGGAGTATGCTTGAGCGTATAGGTGGGGAGCGCCTTGGGGGGCGATGTGGCTTGAGCCGATTCATCTTTACAGCCAGCGCAGAGCAGGGCTGCACCCAGTACGACTAAGCTGCTGAGCCGATTCATTATTGCGGGAAGTTAATGCCGAAGAGTTGCAAAATGCGCACCAGCTCATCCTTGCCGATGTAGGGGATTTCAATAACGCCGTTATTTTTACCCTTGAGATTGATGTTAACCTTGGTACCGAAATCGGCGGAAAGCTGTTGGCACACCATTTCGTAAGGCTCGGGCAGGGTGCGTAATACCGGCAGATTGGGTTTGGGGGCGGCGGGGTCGAGTATGGATTTTACCAGCTGCTCCGTTTGTCTCACAGTAAGCCCTTGCTCGGCAACGCGTTTGGCTGCCTCAATCTGCTTATCCTCCAGCTCTTTGAGTTGCAGCAGCACCTTGGCATGGCCTACGCTGATTTCTGCTTTCTCCAGCAGCTCCTTAACGGGGGCTGCAAGATCCAGCAGGCGCACCATGTTGGCTACCACCGTGCGAGACTTACCCACGTGGCGGGCAATCACCTCTTGCTTCATCCCGAAACGCGTTTGCAGCAGGCGGTATTGCTCTGCTTCCTCCAGCGGGGTAAGATCCTCACGTTGCAGGTTTTCAATGAGGGTGAGCTCTGCTACCTCCAAATCCGTGGCATCGTGTACCACCACTTTTACCTCGGTTTGCCCCAAGCTGCGTACGGCGCGCAGACGTCGCTCACCGGCAATCAGTTCGTACTTGTCGTCTACCAAGCGCACTACGAGCGGCTGCACCAATCCGCGCTCGCGGATGGAGTCTGCCAGTTCAGAAATCTGCTCCTCGTTAAAGTGTTTACGGGGTTGAAACGGGGATGCCAGAATCTCGTCCACCTTAGCCATAATGACGCGACTCTCATCAACCTGCGGTTGCGGAGTGCCGTCCGTAATGCGAGATTCCTGCTTCTTGATTAAAGCGCCTAAACCTTTACCTAATGCTTGCCGTGCCATACGCGGGCGGTATTGTACTCCATCTGCTATCAAATTGCAATACCTTTTTGCGTATTTTGGGCAGATTGCATACGTGTCCCAAAGATTTGGGACACGTTGATTTGCGAATTGCAATTTTGGCATCTCTAAAAACTCCGGGGCCCCCACAAATTGGTATTTGTGGGGGAGACCCCGCGAGCGTTAGCGAGCCGAATTTTTGAGCCCGTGAAGCGGGCGACATTTCAAATAGCGAGTGGTGGAGCCGCGCAGCGGCGCAACCACTCGAATCAATTAATTATAAAGGGAACC
>JAFQEF010000016.1 GCA_017399165.1 Akkermansia sp. | reverse complement strand
CCTGCTAACCGAATAAAATGATATAGAGCCCGACGAGCAAAGCGAGGAGGCCGACACAGTCCCACGAGGGGTGTTAACCCCGAGTCACACTCCGCTCCGGGCTTACGCCCTGCGCTATACACATCTGTCGGCCTCGTCGCTTCGCTCCTCGGGCTCGTGTGTTTTTTTTTCACGTGCAGGGGCTTACGCCCCTGCCTAAGCTATTTCGCCCCACAAGGGGGCTTGAGAATTCGGCGTGTACTCGTTTGCTGTGTAACTGTGCGCATCTTAAGCCTTTGCAGTAGCTTTGCTTACTTTGTAAATTGTACCTTGGGCATCTCTAAAAACTCGATAAATGGTAATTTGTTAATATCGTAGGGTGGGACTTAAGTCCCACTTTTTATTGGTGGCATGACTTTATAATAAATGTTGGACTAAAGTCCAACACTCCGATAGTATTCCCCCCCACAACTAGCAATTTGTGGGGGCCCCGGAGTTTTTAGGAGTCCCCAAATTGTAAATTTATCTCAGGCATCCGAGAAATCAAACTTGGGGGATTTGCGTTTGCGGGAGCCCTCTCCACGGCGAGAGTCCCACAACAGCATGAGCATGCTGCCTACCAGCAGCAGGCGCGCCCCGGTATCCATGGCATAATCCTCAATGGGGTGTACGGAGCCGGTGCAGGCACAGCTCAAATCCAACCCGCGTGCCCATGCCTGCGCATACAATACAAAGAAAACACCCGTCATCACAGTGCCCCAAATGGTTGCCCCGCGGTAATTGAGCTTAAAAAGCAGGCACGCCCCCACTACCAGCTCCATCATCATGCCGATGCAGGTAAGCGGCATAGAGCACCACTCCGGCAAAATATCGCTGCCGGTCATAAACTGCGCGTTCTCCCACAGTGCCTTGGCATTGAGCTTGATAACCGAGTTAATGAGAAAAAATGCCCCCAGCCCGATGCGGAGCAGGGTAAGCAACATGCCTGTAATGCCGGTGTTTCTCATGCGTGTGCCTATTTTACATCACCCCCGCATGCTGTGCAAGTGTTTTTTCAAAGCTAATGACGCGGCGAATCCCCTCCCCGCCGAGTGGCGTGAGCCCGGTGAGACTGAGCCTGCTGTGCAGGCTCAATCTCACTGTTGCGCCGGGGCGCAACAATCTCACTTGAGCATTCGCTCAAATCTCACTGCGGCGTACGCCGCAATCTCACTTCACCCCACCGGGGTGAACCCCCAAAAAAAAATTATCGTCCCTGCGGGCGAACGCCCGCCGAATTTCCCCTCACTTTGTAAATTGTAAATCGTACTTCCCTTCATTTCGTAGTTCGTAGTTCGTATTTCGTACTTCTTCGTGCTTCTCTTCCCTGTACATCTCATTACAAATGAGATAGCAAGAAAAAATTGCACAAGCGGACATGAAAAGACACAAAAAGAGCATGTTAAGTGTTAATGGTGATTAGATAGAGAAAAATCATTTTTTATACAGGAATTAGGTATATTTGTTATAAAAAATGAAGATGAAGCGAGGAGGGATAATGTATATGGTTGATGGTTAATGAGAAGACAGTGCATCTCATTTGTAATGAGATAAATTATTGAATAAGGAGATTTTTCCACATTTCGTTTCTCACATCACATCTTACACCATTACTTACACAATCTCATGAAATTACATCTTCCCAAGAGACTCCTCGCCGCTCTCTTAGCCACTTTCTCTGTTGTTACCACCTTCTCCTCCTCGGCTTGGGCCGGGTGGGGTGATCGTTATGGCGCTTATACAGATGGATTCGTTTACTACTTAAATGCTGATTCGGATATTTCTACTGTTGAGGATGTGGATAGTTACACGCTCTCACAAGAATCGAAATTCTATGTTCAAGCCGGTGATATAAATTCAGGTACTGTAGCGCAAATGACTGTGAAATCCGAAGATGAGATTGTCTTCTCTATGAATGCATGGAATAGTGCGACGTATCAAAATTTGTCCGGGCTTATAATTAATAGTTTATCCATTGGAAATGAGGGAAGTGCATCGGTGGTAGTTAATGCAAATCAAGTAGTGCAGCTTAATGGTGTTTCCGGGACTATTTCTAACCTCGTTGTAAGTTCCACCGGTACACTTCAATTAGGCACCGACGATGGTGCAAATACATT
This sequence comes from Akkermansia sp., assembly GCA_017399165.1. Lineage (GTDB taxonomy): Bacteria > Verrucomicrobiota > Verrucomicrobiia > Verrucomicrobiales > Akkermansiaceae > Akkermansia. The sequence continues at coordinate 12,490 of JAFQEF010000016.1, read as the reverse complement.
TACCATTGGTGCCGGTACAATAGAATCCGGTGGTAAGCTTAATTTGGCGGGGGGGACATATAAAATTACCGGGCTTAGCAACTCCGGCACGGTGGTGATTGATAAAGGTAGTGCAGACGTTGTACTGAATGATTTGATAGGTAATTCCATCGGTAAATATAACCATGATGCCATCTCTAATACCCCAACCGGTAATTTGGTAATAAATAGCGGTGCTAAGACTCTTAGTGGGGATATCACTATAGCTAACGGCGGTAAGGTAACGCTTAAAGGGGGAACTTTCGGTTCGTCTGGTGCTTCCATAAATAAGGATATCTGTTTAGGGAATGATACAGTACTGGCTTTTGAAGATATTGAAGCTTATATAAGTAGAAAAGAAAATAACGTATCTCGCGACGTTACGGGTCAGTGGGAAATAGGTAGTGGCGCAAAAGTGCATTTTACTTATAGTGATGTATTCGATTGGAATGACGATTTAAATTTAAAAGTTTTGACCGGGGGTGTTCTCTTTTTGGATGCAAGGCAGTCTGTAAAAAAAGGTTCATCCATTATTTTGGCGGGTGGTACTATAAACGGTGAAGGAGAGAGCCTTACGGATAACGGCCATACGGATGTTTACGGGTTGGATTTCTATGACGGAGGAACAATTACCACAATTGAGGATAGTTTAATAGCAACCAACGTAGGTGGGCATATAAAAGACGCATCGATTGAATTCGATGTTGATGCAAATAAGACCCTGACCATGACCGGTAATTTAGTTGGAATGAACTCCAACTCCTTTACTAAAAGTGATGCCGGTACTATGGTATATAGCGGGGATGACTTTGAGCAATCCTTAACCATTTCCGGTGGTGTGTTTGAGTACAGTATCAATGGAGATGTCACACACACCGCCGGTATTAGCGGTGATGGTACACTGCGTAAGAGTGGCACTGGCACTTTGCGTTTAACCTCAAATAATACCACTGTGGCTCATTTTGCTGTAACGAGCGGTAAATTGGTGTATACGGTGGCAGCAGGAGAAAAGGAACACTCATCTTTGAGCGGTACCGGTGGTACTTTCGAAAAAGCAGGGGACGGTACACTTTCCTTTAAATCCCAGAATACGATATACACCGGTAAAACCACAATTTCCGGTGGCAAAATTGTATTGGATCTTGGTGCCGTCACCAATGAGGATGGTTCTACCACGAATAGTATTTATACACTTGGCGGTGCAGTAGACGGAAGCGGCACTCTCTCGGTAAAGGCCGGCACAACGTTGAAGAATAACAGCAAGACTATATCTTCCGCCCTTGAGTTGGATGGTGGCGATGTTATGCTGCAGGGGGGCAAAGTCTTAAGTGGTAATGTTACTATTAAAGATGGTTCCACTTTAAGCATCGATGCTACGGGAGGATCTGATCACGTTAATTATAGTAGCGCTCACACCATCACCATAGAAAAGGGTGGCGAGTTTGCTATAGGAGCAAACCGTGAAACTTTCGGTGGATGGACTCTGAATTTGAAAGGGGGTACGGTTAGTGGTGCTGGTGCGACAGGTGATGTCGGTACAGTTGCGTTGGATTATCACGCTGATAGTACCATAAATGCCCTTGCAGGGGAGTCATCCATAGAAGCCAACGTTGGTGTTCGCGGGGGTAAGACTCTCACTGTGGATGTTAGCAAAGATGCTACTTTGGATATTTCCGGTAATGTAATTGTTAAAGGCAATATAACAAAGAGTAGTGCCGGCTCGCTTACTTTCTCCGGAACTTCAACGTTTAATAACGGTATTACGCTCAATGGCGGTGAGGTAAAGGTGGGGGCTGCAGCTACATTGAAAGGTACGAGCACGGTTGCAGCCGACAGCACATTAACTGTTACCTCTACCGGGCAATTAACGTTTGAGAGTGGTAGTACTCTTGAGTTGACCACCGCAAGCAGTGTGCTTGATTTGAGTGATATTACATACGATGATAATAGCCCTGATGCAAACGTAAAACTCGTTACATTGATGAATCAGACCTCCGGTGCAGGTACTGTAAAACTTAAGGGGGGCTCAGTAATTCAAACAAGGGATACGCATCGAGTTAACGTTAACCTCAGCACAAATTACGTTGTAGGCTCAAGTAGTACTGATTCTCTGACGCTTACTGCGTGGAGTAAAGCGGGTAATGAGTGGCGTACATGGACCGTTCTTGAGGGTGGTAGTCTAACCGTTGGTGATGGTGCAGGCATGCTCAATGTGCGAGCGGGTCAGCAGTTGATTATTCAGGACGGTGGCATTGTCAAAGTCGGCCGGTTAAAGTTGGGCCACGAGGCTGTTGAAAACCCCGGCAGCGTGGTGATGAATGGCAAGGATAGTCAATTGACGGTTTCTCAATTTTATGGTAATGCAACTAAAGGCACTTCTTGGAACAATGTGGTAGATATCAACGGTGGTACCCTCACAATAACCGGGGACACTGCATTTGCCATCAACTCAGGCTCATACATGGATGTGTCTATTGAAGGTGGTGCAGATAGCCCGGTGGTGTTGAAGACCGGCTCCAATGATGTTTTGATGTCCGGCGATAGCACCTCGTTGGGTGGTGGCTCCTTTAAGATTGCAAACGTTACCATAGATGCTGCTAATACGAATACCATTACAATAAAGGATGCAACCCTTGGTAGTGGCGTTGTTAACAACGGCAAGCTCGCTCTGGGTGGCACTTTGGATGTAACAGGTGTTATTCAGAATAATGGGTCCCTTGATATTCAGGGTACGGTGAATTGGAACCTCGCTTCCACCGAGGGGCTGACGGCGACGTATGCTGAATCCGAGCTGACCAGAACAGATAACGGCCTTGGTGCCGGTGTTATCAGTGGCTTGATTACCGGTAACGGTACATTGGTGGATAATGGCAATGTAGCGGCCACCGTGAACGACAAGACCGGCACTCTTGCTACCGGCACCGGCTTGGTGACGGCTGATGGTGTGGTGTATTATGTGATGAATACACCTAAATTGGATGAGCCTGAAATTCTGAAAGAGGATCGACCGGGGGAGGTATACTCCTTTGCAAATGGAAAAGAGGTTTTGATATCGGACGTTGTGCATGTAGGCGTGCATGATCGTAGTGACCCGGAGGCAGCAGAAGGGGCTAATACCGCATTAGGCTTCTATGTCGGCGAGAACGGTGTGCTTTGTATCATGGGAGATTCTGAGACGATGACCGCCGGTGAAATTTTGGCATCTACCCAAGGGAGTGGTGATATCATACTCCGCACCCCCGGATATCAAACAGATGATATGTTCCCCACGGATACAATCACCTTGTCCTCAAAAACAAATGTAACAGGTAATCTCTACCTTTCTCCATACGTCCGTTATGAAGAGCAGGGGGAGTGGGCTCGTCCGCAGGCCGGTATTAGCCTTCATTTAAATGAGGGTGCGGATATATCCTCATTTTCTGCCGTGCATTTATGTCATCCGCAATCGGTTATCATGATTAACGGAGAAATCGGTAAATCTGATATCACGGGTGGTCATATCAATAATTTAACCTCAAGTGGGGCCTCTGAAGTTTTCTTGTGCTTTAATAAAGAAGCCAATTCAGAAATTATCTTAGCAGGTAAAACAACTATTCAAGGTTATGATCATGGCACCGTAACTTCTGAGGATGGAACCGGTAATCCATTGGCGTCTAACTTGTATTTAGATGTTAATCATGAAAAGGTTAATATCGTTATTGAAGAGTTGAACGGAAAACAAATAGATTGGTGGAACACCGGTTTTGTAACATTTTCAACAGGTTTAAGTGATAATTACGGTGGCGAGGATTTAACGTCAATTTCAGGCACCTTAGATATTAATTCATTTAAGTATGAGGGCTATGTAGCATTAATGCCGGTTTTAGAGAATAGTACACTGCATACAAACATCACACTCTTGGAAGATGAAGATGAATATGAGCAGTTAATAGATTCTCAAATTTATTTCGTTAACAAGGATTTACAGATAAATAAAACTGTAGAAGGAGATGCATCGCTCACCATAAAGGGGGCGGGTAGATACATCCTTAGCGATGGTAATAGTATAGACTATTCATCGTGGACGGGTGAGTATCGGCGTTACAACTTTGGCGTGTTGGATTCTAATTGGACCGGCACGGTGGAGGTAAACAACTTGGATGCAACAATTGAGGCAATCGATGGCATCGAGATAGCAGATTACGGCAATGCGAACTCTACGATTCACTTTAAGGGATTCAAGGGGTATTTGACGGATGATGCCACAGCGGTGGAGATTAAGCAGGACCTCATTTTAGAGAACACATACAAGAATGATGGTTCTTTAAACATGAATGCCTACGAGATTACCAGTGGCGATACAGGCCAAGTGCAGACCTACACCGGAGATATCAGTGGCACGGGTGACTTTGTGGTAAGTGCAGCCGAGAACATGACCTTCAACCTGCAAGGTAATTTGAGTGAGTGGAAGGATGGGGCAGAGCTGAAAGTGACAGCCGGCACCCAGGCCGTTAACTTCTCAGATTCAGCAACGGTAATCAATGCAGATGTATTGGCAACCAATGGTGCCACCATGAATGCCGACATCAGCAACACGGAATCCGTAACAGTAAATGGCAAGGTTAAGGCAGATGGCGGCACGTTGAACCTGAACGTTAATACGGCAAAGGGCACCACCACCTTTACTAACGAGGTGAATGTCACCAAGATTAGCGTAGGCGCTGACTCCACTGCCAAGTTGAAGGCTGCTTCCTCTGCCGGTAATGTCAGCATCGGCAGTTACGGGGAGGGTATTGCCACCCTTAGCAATGGCCTGACCATAGAGGAAAACACGGTAGGCCATGGTCACATTGCAGATACCATGATAAGTCAGATTCAGAAAGCCGGCAGGGTTGAGCTGGTAGAGGTAACGGCCTCTAATCTGTACCTGTATGGCAATCAAGTACAGTTCCATTCTACGGATAGCACGAATCAGTTTAAGTTTGACAAGCAGATTCCCTATGGTAGCGAGCGCGTCAACGAGGTGGTGTTTACCTCCGACATCTTCAGCGGTATGATACTGTCTGAGGATGGTGCACAGTTGACGCTGACGGTGAATGACGCCGTGTTATGGGGGGATGCCGTGCAGGCCGACTGGACCAATGTGACCATCAAGCTGGAGGGCTTCACCATCGAGCAATTGGCCGGCACCGCGGGTGATTGGGATTGGAAGAAGTTCGGCCTTTCTTTCGATTCCAATTCGGCAAGTGTTGCCACGTTGGATAACGCTGCCCTCAGCACAACGGTATACGACTTGTTGAATGCAGATTATGAGTTTGTCAAGTATGAGCAGAGTGCCGATGGTTTGATCATCCGCATGTACAATACTCCTGAGCCGACCACGGCGACCCTGAGCATGCTGGCACTGGCCGCACTGGCAGCCCGCCGCCGTCGGGCTTCTCGTTGATACGCCCAGACAGGCCGCCGTAAGTAAAACCGAGCAAGGTCGGCGTCCCGCCACATTTAAAGCCCCGCCCACCGGCGGGGCTTTCTTTCAATTTGCAGGTTCAAACACCATACCGTAGCGCGCAATGCGTGTGTTGCATGATTCCATCCCAAAACCTTAAGCCCGCTTTGCGGGCGTCATTTTACTTAGCGAGTGGTGCAGCGAGCCTACGGCAGCGACTCGTCACGGCGTAGGCTTGCCGAAGACGGAAACCACTCGAACAAATGAATAAAAAACGGAACCCGTGAAACGGGTGACACTTAACCGGAGCCCTGCGATGGAGCCCAAAAGAGGGCGGCGGTGGGAGGGTGCCTCACGTTAAAATTCGTACTCCCAAGCCCCCTTGAGGGGCGAAATAATATAGGCAGGGGCGTAAGCCCCTGCACATGGTCCAAAGCATACCTGAGCCCGAGGAGCGTAGCGACGAGGCCGACAGATGAGCATAGCGCAGGGCGTGAGCCCGGAGCGGGGCGTGACTCGGGGTTAGCACCCCTCGTGGGAAATGTGTCGGCCTCCTCGCGATGCTCGTCGGGCTCTATATTGTTTTTTGATGGAGAGCAGGGGTCGCGCGCGCACTACGTGCACGCTTGACCACCTGCCTATGCTATTTCGCCCCCATGCGGGGGCTATCAAATTCGGCTCGCATACGCTCACAAGGAAGAATGCCCGTCGGCGTAGTTGCTGATAAATTGCCGTTGGCGTGCTTTAATCTTGACTTGTAGGGGGCAATGGTACACAATGTGTATGTGATTAAGAGAACTGCTACTGCCGCATTGCTGGCAACGCTTCCTGTGTTGGCGGAACCCGAGGGTGTCGCCGTGGTATCTGCTGCCCCTGAGGTGCAGCCTGAAATAATAGTGCCTGCCGAGCAACCTGCCCCTGTGGCACCCGTTGCCGAGCCTGCCGAGCAGCCTGCCCCTGTGGCTCCTGTTGCACCTGCTGTTGAGCCGGCAGGGCAGCCGGAGCCTGCTGTCATAGAGGAGCAGCCGGCAGCCGTGCCTGCAAGCAAGAGTGCGGTGGATGCCTATAAAGGCATTGTTAAGATTGAGGTGGCTATTCGCCAGCCGGACTACGCTACGCCGTGGCAAAGCGGCAGATTCGGGGCCGGTAACGGCACGGGGTTCATGGTGGCTCCGGGGTTGTTCATGACCAACGCCCACGTGGTGGCCAATGCGGAGCGCATAACCGTGTCTCCCTACGGGGATGCCCGCAAGTATGCCGCCCGTGTTAAGCATGTGGCGCATGATGCGGATTTGGCATTGGTGGAGGTAACGGAGGCTGTGGAGTCCTTTAAAGATGTACCTTGCCTGCAATTCAGCGATACATTGCCCAAGCTGGAGGACGAGGTGCGTGCCGTGGGGTACCCCATTGGCGGTAGCCGGTTATCCGTAACACGTGGTATTGTCTCGCGTATCGACACAACGCTTTACTCTCACTCCCAGAGCGAGAGCCACCTGACGGTGCAGATAGATGCCGCTATTAACCCCGGCAACAGCGGTGGCCCCGTGCTGATGGGTGATAAGGTGGTGGGTGTTGCCTTCCAGGGCTTGTTGCAGGCCAACTCCACCGGGTATATGATCCCCATGCCCGTTATCAAGCGTTTCCTCAAAGATGTGGAGGACGGCCACTATGATAAGTATGTGGACTTGGCGGTGAGCTTCTTCCCGCTGACCAACCCGACCATGCGCAAACAATACGGCTTGGCAGAGAGCTCCCCGGGCGTGCTGGTGGGGCAGGTGGTAAAAGGCGGCACCTGCGACGGCGTGCTGCAGCCCGGTGATTTGCTGCTGGCCATTAATGACTTGCCCGTAGACCGCTCTGCCATGATTGAGCTGGATGGCGAGCGTGTTATGTTAGAGGAGCTTGCCGAACGTTCTTTTAAGGACGACAAATTGCGCATGCGCATTCAGCGAGATGGCGTGCAGCATGATGTGGAGGTGAATCTTAAGCCGCTTACGGCCAATGAGATTTTGGCGCAGGAATACGACCGCATGCCGCGCTACGTGCAGTTTGGCGGCTTGGTGTTCCAACCCTTGCACCGCAACGTGATATCGGCTCATCAAATTAACCTCACCACGCTTAATGTGGATGTAGAGGACTACCTGAAACACGGTGGCTCCCTTGAGAAACAAGATTTGGTGTTGCTTACCAAGGTGCTCAAGGATGAGGTAAACGCCCGCTGCTCTACCTATGGTACACGCTTGGTTACCAAGGTGAATGGGGTAGAGGTAAAGGGGCTGGAGCATTTGTATAACCTGCTCTACCCGCAAGATGGCTCACGTGCGGACTTTACCGTGATTGAGTTTGCGGACTCCCCGCGTCCCATGGTGATTGATAATGCCGTGATAGATGCCGCCAATGCGCGCATTAATGCCCGCTACGGTGTGCCCGCAGCCGCTCGTCTTAAGTAATTATACCATTTTACACAGTTATGTATCATCGACTCATTCTTTTAGCCCTTGCCGGGCTTGCCCTCACAAGTTGTGAGCCCACGGAGCGCACGGCTGTTACCAAGAGGGAAGAACCCAAAAAGGACGCTGCCGAGCAAAGCCCGCAGGATGCTCCTCAAACCACGGTGCAAACCCCTGTTAATACCGAATCCCCGCAGCAAACCGCAGAGCAGCCCACTGAGCAGCCCGCAGCGCAAACCGAGCCTGCCGAGCTCGTAAAACAGCAGGAGCCTCAGCAAACGCCCCCTGAGGCAGACCCCACCCCCACGCCTGCCGTTGCGGCGGATGCCTCTGCCTCTCTGCTCTCTGTTGCTCTGACGGTGCAGGACTATAACCGCATGATGCCGTGGGAGAAACAATCAGCCTCTACCAGTCGCCTCAACGGTGTGTATTTGGGCAATGGCAAAGTGCTTACCCTGGGCAGTGCCTTGGCTACGGCCAATTATGTGGAAATCAGCCTGCCGGATTCCTCTCGCACGGTGCCTGCACGCGTGTTGCGTTACGATACGGACCTCAATTTGGGCTTGTTGGTGGTAGATAATGAGGAGGATGCCACTATTTTTGAGACGCGTGCCGCGCTGGAGCTCGACGAGCCGATGAACCGTGCCTCCAAAGCTCAGCTGTGGTGCACCCTCAACGGTACACAGTCTGCCTCTATCAACTTGCAGGGCGAAATCGGCACCACAGATCGCGGCTTGCCGCGCCTGCAAATGCGTGCAGATCAAGCCGTGCCCGGCAACTACAGCCACGGTGCCCCCGTGGTGGTGGACGGCAAGTTGGCCGGCCTGAGCGCCGGTTATAACTCCGCTGCTCGTCAGCTCAAGGTTATCAATGCCGAGCTTATCGGCAGGTTCCTGAATGCAGATGCCGATGCCCCCAAGGGCGTGCCTGTAATGGGTGTGAGCATGGCAGAGCTTACGGACCCCGTGTTCCGCCGCTACCTGAAACTCAGCGATGACCGCACCGGCGTATACGTGAGCGATGTGCAGCCCATGGGGGCTGCCGCTGCTGCCGGGCTCAAGAAGGGGGATGTGCTCACCTCTGTAGAAGGGCTCAAAATTGATAACCGCGGCCGCTGCGAGCTACCCCTTTACGGCATGGTAGATGTTGCCACGGCTGTGCGTTACCTCAAACCCTTGGGGCAGACGATTCAATTCACATATTGCCGCGATGGGCAAGAGCAAAATGTCGTGTTAGCACTTAACCGAGATGCCGAGGAGAAAGCCCTCATCCGCACCGAAACCCCGGGTGTAGCCCCGCGTTACCTGGTGTGGGGTGGCTTGGTGTTCCAGCCGCTTTCCTCCAATTATCTGGATGCTCTCAAGGCGGAGGCCAAGGCCCTGCCCATTGAGTTCATGCGCTTGAATGACCAAGAGGATGAGTTGCAAAAACGCGGCTTTAAGGAGCTGACCGCCCTTACCATCATTGTACCCACCAAGGCTACATTAGGCTATGATACATGCCAATTTGCCATGGTGGAAAAGGTGAACGGCACAGAGCCGCACACCTTTGATGAGTTTGTCACCCTGCTGAAGGCCCCCACGGAGTCCGGCATGGTGGAGCTCTCCCTCAACAAGCCGCCTTACCGTATTTATATGGAAAGCTCCGCAGCAGAAGCCGCCAATGATGAGCTGCGCCGCGCCGGTATTCTGCGCTTGCAACGCCTTTCCGAGCAAGAATAATCCCCACAGGGGCAGGGGGCTTCTGCCTCTCCCTTTTTCCGCAGCAGAGCCCCCAGCCGGCTCTGCTGCACTTTATCTGATAAAACACCATGTGTGCCAGGTACAAACCGGATGAACCGCCTACACCGCAGGGCCCGCTGCCCCCGCGGCGCAGGCCTCGGCGTGTGCCGGAGCAACAGCCCCTTTTCCCGGAGCCCGAGCAGCCCGCACCGCTGCCTCCCCCCGAGCCGGCTGTGCCTGAGTTGCCCGTGGAGGAGCCCGTGGTGCCCCCCAAAGCCCCCGCCCGCCGCTCTTATTGGGAGGTGCCGGATTACCCGGAGGAAGAAGCCCCGGTGCAGCAGCAAAGTATTGCCCCGCAGCATAACCCGTGGGCAGATGTGCGCAAACCCCCGCCCAAGGGTACGGGGTTTTGGAAAGGCCTTTGGCTTTTCTTCGGGTTCCCCATACGCATGTTGTTTTTCCTGACGCGCAATTTGCCTGCGCTGGTGATGTGGCCCTTGCGCATTACCATCAGTTTAGCATTTGTAGGCTTGCTTTTTATGGGGATTCTGGCTTGCTTTTACACCGTAAAAGCAGGGCGGTATGATATAACGCAGGTACTGCGCATGCCCGAGCGCAGCATTGTGCTGGACCGCACCGGGCTGGAGATTGGCACCCTGCATGGCGAAAACCGCCGCAGTATCGTATCTTTGGATGACGTGCCGCAGTACTTTATAGACTCCATCGTATTGCAGGAGGACCGCTCCTTCTGGACTCACGGCGGTGTGGACCCCCGCGGTGTGCTGCGTGCCGTGGCACAGGTGTTTAAACACGGGCGTACCACGCAGGGGGCCTCCACCATTACCATGCAGTTGGCCAAAAATACCTATAACCATGCAGAGCGTAATTTGGATGCCAAGCTTACGGAGGTGATATTGGCACGGCGCATTGAGGCCACTTACGATAAAAAAACGATTCTTACCTGTTACATTAACCGCGTGTTCTGGGGGCATACCTACTTAGGGCTCAAACAGGCGGCATACGGTTATTTCAGCAAGGAACCATCAGAGCTCAGCATAGGCGAGTGTGCCATGCTGGCCGGTATTGTGTGCAACCCCAACGAGTTTTCCCCCCTGCGCAATCCTACCGCCGCACGTATTCAGCGTGATAAGGTGCTGCTGCTGCTGCGGGACCACGGCAAAATTACCCACACACAATATGAGGCGGCTCGCAATGAACCTATCATTACCCACCGCCCCGAGCCCCGTGGTTATGATAATTACTCGCTGGACTTGATTCGTGCAGAGGTGGACCATATACTCACCATGCTCGATGCCAACGGCCAGCGCGTGAAGGAGGATGCCTTGTACTCCGGCGGTCTTATTGTGCGCACCACGCTCGACCTCAATTTGCAGGATGATGTGATGCGCGATATGGATGCCCGCCTTACAGCCAATATAGAAGGCCTCAAACATTACAACCACCAAACCCGTGCTCAGTACCAGGCATTGGTGCAAAAATTGCGCGCAGAAACCCCGGAGGCCATCATCCCCGCCCCCAAATATGTGCAGGGGGCATGCGTGATGATTGATAATGCTACAGGGGCCTTGCTGGCTGTGGTGGGCGGCAGAGACAGCGGGGAGTCCCCCCTCAACCGTGCCCTTCAAAGTCGGCGTCAGGTGGGCTCGCTCTTTAAGCCGTTGGTCTATTCTACCTACTTTGAGCGCGGTGGCGGGCCGGATAGCATGATATCCGACGCCCGTTTACAACCCGGTGAAATACCCGGTGCCAAACGCTGGAGCCCCCGCAATGCAGATGGCCGCTACCTGGGGCTTAAGTCTGCCTCTTGGGGCTTGCTCAAGAGCCGCAACACCATGTCTGTGCGTGTGGGTGCCCGTGCCGGGCTGCAAAATGTGGTCAATACGGCCCTGCGCGCCGGTTTCCCCGACCCGCCCAAGTGGCTTGGCCCCACCATTTACCTGGGCACGTGGGAGGCCTCCCCGCTGGAGGTAGCCACGGCCTTTACCACCTACGCCAACGGCGGAGTGCGCCCCACCCCCTACATTATTGAGAGCATTACAGACTCCGAGGGGCGTGTCATTTGGCAAAATCAACCCTCTGCCACCACGGTGTTCAGTCACCGTGCCTCCAACGCCACCTCCGGTATCCTTCAACAAATTACCAAAAAAGGCGGTACCGCCGCCAATGTGGTCAACTTGGGCTTTGATAAACCCTGCGGCGGTAAAACCGGCACCACCAATGCCTATAAAAATGCCTGGTTCTGTGGCTTCACCTCTGAGATTACCGCTGCCGTATGGGTAGGCTTTGACCGCCCCGTTACCATTGCAGACAAAGCGTACGGCGGCACTGTTGCCCTCCCCCTGTGGGTGGGGGCCATGCAATGTGCCATGAACCGTGGCTACAAAATGGCAGATATTCGCACCGCCCCCATGGCCGGGCGTAATATGGGGATTCGACTCTGCCGTGTCTCCGGGGCGCTGGCCCATGCCGGCTGTGAGGCTAAACGCACCGCTTATACAGATACCATGGTGGATTTCTCCCTCCCCCGCACCCTCTGTGCCCACCATAGTACCACAGATGCCCTCATCAATGACGACTTTGCGGAGATGGTGGAAGACCCATCCGCTGCCCCCGCAGACGGCTTTGCCGAAGAACCCGAATACGCCCCCCTCTTCACTAATGATGACTACGCGGAAATCGTGCAGTAGCCCAAGCGAGCGTTAGCGAGCCGACTTTTTGAGCCCGTGAAGCGGGCGACATTTCAAATAGCGAGTGGTGGAGCCGCGCAGCGGCGCAACCACTCGAATTAATTAATTATAAAGGGAACCCGTGAAACGGGTGACACTTAAGTCATGTTAAAATCCATAGAGATAGAT
>JAFQEF010000015.1 GCA_017399165.1 Akkermansia sp. | reverse complement strand
TGACACTTAAGTCATGTTAAAATCCATAGAGATAGATAATAAAAAACGCTATGAAAATCTGAGCACATAAGCATAGGTGTCAACTCGGAATCGAACTTAACTATCACCCGTTTCACGGGTTCGGTGTATTATTTATCGGTACGAGTGGTTTCGCTCGCCGTTGGCTCGCTGCACCACTCGCTAAATAAAATGACGCCCCGCAGAGCGGGGCTTACAAAATTCCGCTCGCCTACGGCTCGCCATCCCTACAAATTGCCATTTGGCGAGTTTTTAGAGATTCTCAATTTATCCGTCAACATAGATTATTGACTGATTAACGAACGTTATACTAGAGGTGATTTTGTTTAAGCTCCGTTATTTTTTTGAGCTATTTCAGTTTACCAACGGGAAGCGTGCGGAGAGCGGGTAGTCCGGCACGTGGATGAGCTCCACCCCATACATGGCGGCAATCTCCGGTGCGCGGGATTCCGCGTATGCCTCCCCGTAATAAATAGTTTTAACGCCGTGGGCGCACAGGGCCTGCATGCAAGAGGTGCAGGGCATGGTGGTGCAGGCCACAATTTTGGCTTCGCCTCGTTTGAAGAGGCTGCACAGGTTAATTTCTGCATGGAGCATGAATTTTTGTCGCTCCTCACGGGAAGCCCAGAAGCCCTCCGGTGCGGTAAACCCCGGGAAGAGCCCGTTATAGGCAGTGCCGATAACACGGTTGTCTTTGTCCAACGCAGCTGCGCCTACCTTGCGGTAGGGGTCTTCGGAGCGCAGGGCGGCCACATGTGCCAAGGCCATGACATACTGAGGAATCGAGAGACGGCTCATGCCTTTATCATACAACACTTTCGTGTCATTGCAAGCGCAATGCGTGCAGGTGTGCATTTTTTTGCTTGTCAGGGCAGGGGTACTTTGCTATAAGGGGGGAGAGATGAGTAGAGATTTTTATAACCCCCTGTTATTATTGATTGTGGTGATATTGCTTGCGTGTCGCATTAGTCACGTGGGGGCTGCCGGAACGCTGGAGGTATGGGTGCTGGTGTTATGCTCTACAGGCTTTGTGATAGATGGCTCTTTGGCCATGGCGCGTGCTCTTACCCACCGCCCGGGTATTATGAAGGTGGTGTGGGCCGTGGTGTTTTTAATTGTGGGCTGTTGTACTTGGGTGATGGCCACCACGAATCAGGGCACGGACTCCATGGCTTTGGCAGACTACCGCACCATGTATGAGCAATACCGTAACGGCGCAGATGTCAATGCTCGCAATGAGAATGGGGATTCTCTGCTCATGCTTGCCGTAGAGTGCGGCAAAGAAAACGTGGTGCGCAACTTGTTGAACCATGCAGACCTCACGGCAGATCAGTTGCCCGAGGCAGCCATGCGAGCCATTGCATCCCACCGCACGCCCGAGCTCGTCATCTTGCTGGAGTCCGGGGTGAGCGCAGATGCCGCTTTGGGGGGTACTACGCTGTTGTGCGCAGCTGCTTCTCATGCCAATGCCTCTGCCGTATCTGCTTTGTTGGAGCACGGGGCCAACCCTTCTTTGGCGGATGAGTCGGGTGTTTCCCCGCTCTCCAATGCCGTTATCAGTGGGCATACCGGTATCGTCAAACGCCTGCGCGCTGCCGGGGCTAACCCGGCCGTGGCGGATCCCGATGGCCGCATGCCCGACAGTTACTCCCGCTCAGAAAAAATGGATAATGCTTTACAATAATATCAACCAACCCTAATACAATGAAACGCATCTGTTTAATCCTGTTGTTGAGCCTCTGCTGCCGGGCGGAGGATTTTACCCTTGCCGATGGCACCGTGTTGAAAGAAGCAGAGGTGCTGCGTAAAGGTGAAGAGGAATTGCAAATTCGCCATGCCGGTGGTATCGAGAAGTTTTCTTATACAGAGCTGAGCGCCGAGCTGCAAAAGCGGTTCGACCTTACGCCGGAATCCGTGGAGGCGCGCCGAAAATCCGCCGCAGATGCCGCGGCTGAAAAACAGCGAGAGAAAGAAGCAGCCAAGGCAGAAAAAGCCCGTGCGCTCAAAGAAGAGCAAGAGGCCCGCTTAGCTGCGCTGGAGGCTGCCGGCAAACACGCTCGCTACATCAGCGGGGCAGATGTTATTCAACTTTGCAGCAGCATGGTAACGCTTGAGGCCCGCGCCGCCGAGTTTTTGGCTGCCGAGTGGAACCGCCGTGAGGCCCTGCGCCTTAATCTTGGGGTCGATACGCAGCGCTTTACCGCAGAGGCAGACTCCTTGAAAGAAGATTTTGAGCAAGAGCGTAAAGAGCTCTCCACCCTGCGCTCCGAGCTCAGCGATAAACGTGCCAAAGTGCAAGAGCAATCTGCCACCATCAAGCGCAAAAATGATGAGATAGCCGCCTTGCGGGCAGAGATTGCCAAGCTTAATAAAGAGCTGGGCCGTGCGGAAAATGCTGCCACCAATACCACCGTTGTGGTGGATAACCCGGTGTATGTGCCCACCTATGTTGGCCCCACCTGCATAGGCCATGTTCACCGCCCGCGCCCCCGCACTTGCCCGCCCCCGCACAAGCCGCGCCCGGCTCGCCCGGCACCGCGTCCGCGCCCCATACAGGTATCCCCCGGCCCTCGCCCTGCCAGTGCCGCCCGCCCAGCTAACAGCGCCCATACTTTACCCAGACGCTGAGCGGGTAGCTATCCCCGGCTCGCTTCCGTGGGCGGAGGGCTCGGTTAAATATATAAGCCCGAATGGTATAGAAGCTTTCCGCAGAAAAGAAGTGATCATATCCTGTGTTTGTGCCTGGGGCTTACCACTGATTTTGTGTTATAGTTGATTATAGCGCTAAAAAGAACGCTAACAAAAAATGAACCAATAATACGGCGTTTGATAACTTTACGCTTGCAATCTCGATAAAGTTTGTGTAGATTGGGATTATGTTCAGCAAGCAATTACTGAGAAATTGGAGTTTGGGGCTGCTTTGTGCAAGCGCAACATTGCAGGCAGCGGAGGCACCGGCGGCGTATGGCCCCGTGCCGACGGAGCAGCAGGTAAATTGGCTGCGTATGGAGTGGTATGCGTTTGTGCACTTCGGGCTCAATACCTATACCAATAAAGAGTGGGGTTATGGGGATGAATCCCCCACGCTTTTTAATCCCTCTTCATTTGATGCGGAAACCATTGTAAAGACCTTTAAGGGGGCGGGTATGAACGGCATGATTTATACCGCCAAGCACCACGATGGCTTTTGCACCTGGCCCACGGAGTCCACGGAGCACAATATCACGCAGGCTCCGTGGAAGAACGGTAAGGGCGATGTGGTGCGGGAGTTTGCCGATGCTTGCAAGAAGCATGATTTTGCGTTCGGAACATATCTTTCCCCGTGGGATCGTAACTGTGCGGAGTACGGCAAACCCGGGTATTTGGATGTTTACTATAAACAGATAGAAGAGTTGCTGACGAACTATGGTCCCATTTTCGAGATTTGGTTTGATGGGGCCATGGGTGGCGATGGCTACTATGGCGGTGCCCGTCAAAACCGCAACATTGGCAAGGCGGATACCTATTATAACTACGAGCAGGTGGTAAAAAATATCCGCAAACTGCAACCCGATTGCATTATTTGGGGGGCCGCCGGGCGCGGGGATGCCACCTGGGCCGGCTCAGAGCAGGGGTATGCCCGCAATTACCCCTTATGGAACAGCCGTAACGGCAAATGGATATGCGATGAGGCAGATACGCCCATTAACCACCGTGGTTGGTTCTGGCACCCGGGGCAGGCCTCTGCCGTAAAATCCCCCGAGCATCTGATGAAGGTGTACCTGATGAGCGTTGGCCGCGGGGCTAACCTGATTCTCAATGTAGCCCCCGACCGCTCCGGCCGCTTGGACCCTGCGGATGTTGCCTCCCTGCAAGCGTTCGGTAAAATGCGCAGGGAACTGTTGGCTAAGGATTATGCCTTGAACGCCAAGGTTGTAACCTCTGAGGCTCGCGGTAAAAAATACAACGGCTCCCGGCTTACCGACGGTGATATTGAAAGCTACTGGTGCCCCGAGGACGGCACGACATCTGCCACGGCAGAGCTGCAGCTTGAAAAGCCCGTTACCTTTGATGTGGTGCGTTTGCGTGAGCAAATTCGCCTCGGCCAGCGTGTGGAAGCCTTTCAGGTGGACGCTTGGGTGAATGGTGAGTGGAAGACGATTGTATACCCCGGGCTCCCCGGTGAAAATGAGAATGCCCCGGCCCGCGGGCAGGATTGGTTGAAATTTGTGCGTGGCGGCAAGGGGTACACCATTGGTAATCAGGTTATGCGCTGGCTGGCGGAGCCCGTTACCACCGACAAAGTACGCCTCACGATTACCCGAGCCAAGGCTTGCCCCTGCATCTCCGAGTTCTCCCTGTTGATGATGCCTGCGGCAGAGCAGGCTGCGCCCACGACCACCGAGAGCGGTGATAAGGTGCTCGACAGCCGTGGGTGGGAGTTTGGTGGTTTTGCGGGTAATATGGCCCACCTGGCTTTTGATGGCAAGGCAGACACGATGTGGCAGCATGGCAAAACGCCGTCTCATTTCCGGGTGGATATGAAAAAGGCTTACACCCTCAACGGCTTTGCGTATTTACCCCGCCAAGATGGTAAAACACAAGGTATGACATCTCGCTACCGTTTCGAAATCAGTATGGATGGCAGTAATTGGAAGGTGGTCTCCGAGGGCGAGTTCGGCAACCTGCGTGCCAACCCCGTGGAGCAGCAGATTTCCTTCCCGGCTCAAAAGGCGCGCTATGTACGCTTCTTCTCCACGGCCGCTTTGGATGGCAGCGGCTCCTCCGTGGCAGAGCTCAAGCTTCTTTCCCCCCGTTAATAATACTGAAACAGCAGTAAAAAAATGGAGTCCGCTGATAACGGGCTCCATTTTTTTGCTGAGGTTTCTTTATTTGGGAATCTCTAAAAACTCTGATACCCTCACAAATTGGTAGTTGTGGGGCGAATGCTATCGGAGTGTTGGACTTTAGTCCAACATTTATTATAAAGGCATGCCACCAATAAAAAGTGGGACTTAAGTCCCACCCTACGATATAAACAAATTGCCATTTGGCGAGTTTTTCGAGGTTCCCTATTTGTATGTAGCGCAACGGTTGAGCCAACCGGGTAGCCATTTTTTCTCATTACGCGCAGCGGGAGAGTTGGCAACGCGCCGACGCATGATAACGGATGCCGCGCGGGAGAACTCTGCCGTGGCGGCTCGCCCCTGCGGGTAACCCTGCATTTCTTCCAAAACTTGCAGCAAGCCCCAGCCTTGGCCTTTGTAACGCTCCGTTTCTTTAAGCCCCTCTCCCTTGAAATTGACGTAATCCACCAAGCAATACATGCCTTGTGTGGTAGCAGCCAGTGCACGGTAACGGGCTTGCACGGCGGCGGGGTTGCTGCTTGCCTGCATCATACGGGGCAGGGCGGCACGGGAGCGCAGAATAATGAACTCCGTTTGCAGGGCCACATGTGCCGCCAGCCATTGGCGCATGGCATCGGCGCGCCCACTGCGGTCTGCCGTAAAGGTGGCCTTGTTTGCCCAAGGGGCGGTGCCGTTAAAGTAAGCAGGCACCTGCACACCGCGGCTGCGCGCATATTGTACAAACTTGGGGAAACTCTCATCAAACGGCCCTATATACCCCGCCGGGTACCATATAAAATGCCCGATCCCCAAGGAGGGGAACTCCTCTCCGGCGTTCCAACTGACTAAGCCTTGCACGCTGCCGGCGCACTCATTCTTCCATATGCGTTGCCCCAGTGTGTGCAAGTCTATATTGCGGAACGATGCGGAGGCCGCCGCGGGGGCCGTGGTGCGCCGTGCCTGCCGTGGTGCGGGTTGAGCTGCGCAGGCGGTGAGCATGACGGTGGCGGCAATGAGTAGGAGTTTGTGGTTCATGCACACCATTCTACCATACTCTTTTTGCCCTTGTAAAGCCCCAAAAAGGTCACCTTATGGCACGGATTGACAATAAAATTAAAAAAAAATCTCCCTTTGTGCTTGACTTTGGTGTTGGGTTGTGGTAATTTCTCGCACCGCCTTGTTGCTGTGCCCGCCGGAAACGTGATGCGAGCCACCGAGGTGGAAACAACCAAATCTAATCATTTTACAATATGGTAGCAATTCGTCTCAACCGTCAGGGGTCCAAGGACCGTCCTTATTACAAGATTGTTGTCGTTGACAGCCGTGTTCGCCGCGATGGCGACTTCATTGAACAGGTGGGTACATACAACCCCATGGCTGAGGGTGAGAACTACACCCTTGACCTGGAGAAGGTTGAAAAGTGGATCAGCAATGGCGCTCAGCCCTCCGAGACTGTCGCTTCCATGATCAAGAAGGCTCGCGCTGCTAAGGCTTAAGCCTCCCCTCACACCAAAACTTTTTCCTTGGTTGTTTCTGATTTGGGTCTGCTGCATTGTTGTGGTGCAGCAGACTCTCTCTTTGCGTTAATCTCGCAGCGTCCACTCCCCGGCGCGAGAGAGCTTGTAGTAACGTGCACTCTCGTTGCTCCCCTCTGCCGTTATCAACCCCGAGTTCAGCAAACTGTGGATATCCCTGCGCAGCTCTGCCGTGCTACGGTGCATCTCCCGCGCTAATTGCGCCAGGTTTTTGTCTACAATGCAGCTCCCCTCGGCGCGTTTCAAGGCTACCAAAAGGCTTTTCTGTACCTCTGTGAGGGCTTGTGCAAGATAAGCGGAATAGTTGTTATCTGTGGTGGATTGGTAAGGGTGGTGTTTGTTCATTACTCCTCTTATAGCATGAAGCGGGCTTGTTCGTCAAATGTTAAAAATTTAACATTTCTAAATGTTGTTTTAAGGTAAATAATGCTTGACAAAATGAAGCATGCTTCATAAAATTGGGGCAGACACGATTAGTCATATATGAAAGAAAAGTATATAACACGATACGAAGCATCTAAGGGGCAAAGTTACACATTTGTGGGCTGGCGCTTGTGTATCACCCGCAAGGGTGAGCGGTTTGTGAGGTATTTTTCTGACTTGAAATTCGGCGGTATTGAGCAATCCCTTGCCGCGGCCAGAAAAATGCGTGATGCCATGATGGAGGATATGGCACGGGGCGTGGATGATTATAAGGCGTTTTTCAATAGTTACCGCCGCTTGGGCAGGGGGGAATAATGCACATGAAGCAGCCCGAAAAACAGGTGGAAAAATACCGCTTTTTTCTTGACTTGCGAGCACAAATTGATATACTTCTCGCGTTGATATGAAGCAAGCTTCATATTGTTAAAGTGTATGCACACGACCCGACAGGCCATTTCATTTTTGATGAAGTTGATAGCAGACCGCGTATCAACTTTGTTCAGCTTGCGTGCAGAGGTACCGCTTACGGCTGCACAGAGCCGCGTAGTGATGTATTTGGAAGCCTGTGGCGGCGGCCCATTGTCTCAGAAGGAGATTGAGCAATACCTCAATGTAACCCACACAACGGCAAAGGGATTATTGCAACGCTTGGAGGAAAAAGGATTTGTGCGTACGGCTTTTGACAGCAAGGATGGCCGTGTAAAAAATGCCTACCTTACCGAGGCTGCTCGCAAGTGCCGAGTTGAACTCATGGACCACATCCGTGCGCTGACAGACCAAATGATGCAGGGGATTAGTGCAGAGGAAGAAACTCAACTTTTTGAACTATTACGCCGTGTGTACGGCAATATCAAATAATTTTATTCTCAAATGAAAACAAAGTACATAACAACAATGGTACTGGGCAGCATGGCGACCGCGGGGTTGACCGGCTGCTCTGAGCAAGAGGACGGAAAGCCCGGTTTCTTCGGGCGTTTTTATGCAGACTTCATTGCTCCTATTCTTGGTGAGACCCCGCAAGCGGAGAGAAAGGGAATGCCCCCGTTGGGTGGAGTAAGCACCATGAACTTACAGCAGGCTAATGTGCCCATTTATGCCACGTGGTTCGGTCAATTACGCGGTACGCAGCAGGCGGATATCAAGCCCGAGGTTGCCGGCCGCATTGTGAGCCAAGAGTATATAGACGGCTCCCCCTGTGAAAAGGATGAGGTGCTGTTCCATATTGATGATGAAACCTATAAGGCTGCGTATGATATGGCCGCTGCTAATCTGGAGGCTGCCAAAGCCACATCTGCCCAGGCCCAAGTGGCGGATGAGCAGGCCCAGCAAGATGTAGACCGCTACGCCCCCTTGGTGGGTACGGGCTCTGTATCCGACAAAACGTATCAGGATGCCGTGCACGCTAAAAAACGCTCTGCCGCTTTGCTGGCAGCCGCCAAGGCCAATGTGTTGCAGGCCGAAGCCGCTCTGCTCAATGCAGAGATTAACTTAAAGCGTTGCACCATTAAAGCACCGTTCAAGGGCTATGCATCATCTGCCGCCGTGAGCGTGGGCGATCACGTATCCCCCGGCGTGAATGTGCTGACACGCATGAGCGCTATCGACCCCATACGCGTGGACTTTGTGGTAACCGGTAAGCATGTGCTCGATATTGTGACTCAAACCAGCTTTAGTGCCGGGCAGAGCATGGCGGCCCCCTTTACCGAGTTTGAGGTATACTTGGAGGATGGCTCCCTCTACAAAGAAAAAGGCGTTGTTAAAACAATGGATAGTGAGGTGAATACCTCCACCGGCACGGTGAGCTTCATCGGTGAAATCCCCAACAGCGAGCTGCGCTTGCGCTCCGGTGCATCTGTGCAGGTGCGCGCCAAGGTTGCAGAGGTAAAAGATGCCTTTGTGGTGCCCAAAAACGCCATTCTCTCCTCCATGAACCACCGCTTCATTTATGTGGTGGGTAAAGATCAACAGCCCTACGGCATAGACGTTATCCTGGGCCCGGAGGCCATGCTTGACATGCCCAACGGCGACGGCTCTACCGTGAAAATGCCCATGCAGGTGGTAACAGCCCGCCCGGGCTCCAACGCAGAGGGGCAACCCCGCGCCACGCTTGAGGAGATTCTCAAAGACCTTGGCTATGATAATCCCTTGGATGCCCCCATCATTGTGGCCGGTGGTCAGATGGCTCAAATTTATGCCACGGCCAACATGGGTATGAAGAAGGCCGGTATACCTGCCGGGTTTGGTATTGTGGACCCCAAGCAGACGCGCCCCTTCATCTACACGCCGCCTGTCACGACTACCCCCTCCGTTACGGCTAAACCCGCCACACACGCAGCGCAGAAGTAAGGAGACAGCAGCATGAGTGCTTATTTCATTAAACATCCGGTTATTGCTACCGTTATCGCTGTGCTGACAACGGTGCTGGGTGTGGTGTGCTTGCTCAACCTCCCCATCGCCCAGTATCCGGAGATTACACCGCGTACCATTAACCTGACCGCCATGTACCCGGGTGCAGATGCCCAGGCCGTGGCAGACTCCGTGGGTACCCCCATCGAGCGCCAGATGAACGGTATTCAGCACATGGATTACATGACATCCGTGTCCTCCAACAACGGTGTGTACAACCTGCAGGTGGTGTTTGAGCCGGACTCCGATACCGATATCGACCAAGTGCTTACCAACATGCGCTATGGTCAGGCTCAATCTCAGGTGCCAACAGAGGTGCTCAACTCCGGTATCACCATCCGCCAGCAACCGGGCTTGCCGTTGATGCTTTACTCCCTGACATCCCCGGATGGCACGTACGACGCCGTGGACCTCGCTAACTTTGCCCAGGTGAAGTTGTTGGACGAAATTAAGCGTGTACCCGGTGTGGGTGAGGTAACTGTTTACGGTGCAGGGCGTTATGCTATCCGTATTTGGTTGGATACGGTCAAGATGGCCCACTTCGGTATCTCCCTTAACGAGGTGCAGGGGGCTGTGCGCCAGCAAAACGTGACCAACCCCGGCGGTAAAGTGGGTGCGGATCCCGTACCCAACGGGCAAGAGAACACCATCACCATCCGCACGGAGGGCCGCCTTACATCCCCCGCGCAGTTTGAGAACATCATTGTGCGCCAGCGCGGTGATGAGGTGGTGTTCCTTAAAGATATTGCCACCCTGGAGCTCGGCTCAGAGAACTACTCTGCCACCGGCCGCCTCAATCGCAAAACCTCTGCCAGTATCGTGGTGTTCCAAGCCCCGGGCTCAAACGCTATTGAAACGGTGGACCGCGTGTCTGCCCTGTTAGCCTCCAAGCCTTTGCCCCCCGGCATAGAGGGTGATGTATCTTTGGATACCACAACCTCCGTACGCTACTCCATTGATGAGATTAAGAAGACCTTTATAGAGGCAGTTGTGCTGGTGGCTTTGGTGGTGTTCCTGTTCTTGCAGAGCTGGCGTGCCACGCTGATTCCGCTCATTGCAGTGCCGGTGTCTCTGGTGTCCACCTTCTGTGTGTTCCCGCTGTTGGGCTTTACGCTTAATACCATCTCGCTGCTGGGTATGGTGCTGGCCATCGGCCTGGTGGTGGACGACGCCATTGTGGTGGTGGAGGCCGTGCAGCACCATATTGAAAAAGGCCTCAACCCGCGCATGGCAGCCTTTGCCGCCATGCAAGAGGTAAGCGGCCCCGTTATCGCCATTGCCTTGGTGCTGGCTGCCGTGTTCTTGCCCGCCCTTATGCTGGAGGGTATCACCGGCACACTCTTCAAGCAATTTGCCATCACCATTGCTATTTCCATGTTGATTTCCGCCTTCAACGCCCTGACGCTTTCTCCGGCTCTGTGTGCATTGATGCTCAAGTCTAAGGCGGAGGAAGAGCGCGAGCCGAAAACTTGGGTTGGCCTGCTCATTGCCAAGGTGCGTCAGTTCACCGTTAAGCCTTTCTTCCGGGTGTTCAACAAGTGCTATGATACCACGGCAAGCATCTATACCCGCATTTGCGGCGGCTTGGCCCGCAAGCTTATTATCTCCATGCCCTTGTTGCTGCTCTTCTGGTTAGCCATTAAGCCGGTGAGCGATAAGGTGCCCGGTGCCTTCTTGCCGGATGAAGACCAAGGCTTCTTGCTGGCGGCTCTCGTCATGAAACCCGAGACCTCCCTGCAGCGCGCCATGGTGGAGAACAAGAAACTGGAGGACGCCCTTGCTGGCCCTGCAGATAACCCCGACCCCGCCATCAAGAACATTACCTCTGTGGTAGGTATCAATATTCTGAACATGGTGCAAACTCCCGGTGCTGCCATTGCTTTCGTTCAGCTTAAAGATTGGAGCGAGCGTGATGAATCTGCGGAGGATGTGCAGAAACGCCTCACCATGCGCTGCCAGCAGGCCGGTATGGATGGTATCTCCATGGTGCTTATCCCCCCCGCAATTCCCGGTGTGGGTACGGCAAACGGTGTAACCTTCATCCTGACGGATCTGGAGGGGCAGGGCGTGGAGTTCCTCTACCAACAGGTGCAAAAATTCAATCAAGCGGCCTCTGCCCGCAAAGAGGTTGCCAGCTGCCGTGATATGATGATGGCTGACGTGCCGCAGAAATACCTGGAGCTCGACCGCGCCAAGTGTCAAAAATACGGGGTGGACATCAGCCACGCATACGGCGTGCTCGCCTCTTACTATGGCTCCTCTTTCGTCAACTTCTTCAATGCCTTCGGTCAGCAATGGCAGGTATACATGCAGGCTCGTGGTGAAGACCGCGTGAACCTGGGCCAAATGTCCGGCTTCTTTGTCATCAACAACAAAGGTGAAAAAGTACCGCTGGATGCCGTGGTGAGTGTGCGTGATATTGCGGATACCGAGTTCGTGATGCACCACAACGGTTACAATGCCGCCAAAATCAACATCATGCCCAAGCCCGGGTACTCCACCCAGCAGCTGATGGATGCCATGGAGGAGGTATACAACCAAACCATGGATAAAAATAAGGTGGGTATGGACTACCAGGACATGTCTTTCCAAGAGAACAAGGTGCGCAACAGCACCGGCTTGGGTACCATCTTCCTGATGTCCGGCTTCTTCGCCTTCCTGATCCTGGCGGCTCTGTATGAGAAGTGGACCCTGCCTATCTCCGTATTCATGACCGTGCCCATCGCCGTGCTCGGTGCCTACTTCGGCCTGTATTGCATGCAGCTTGACCTCAACTTGTATGCTCAGGTGGGCTTGGTTATGTTGGTGGGCTTGGCTGCCAAAAACGCCATTCTTATCGTGGAGTTCGCCAACCTTGAAATGGAGCGTGGCAAGTCGCTCATGGAGGCCACCATGGCCGCCGCCCGCTTGCGTTTGCGCCCCATTATCATGACCTCCCTCGCCTTCATCCTCGGCTGTATCCCGCTGGTGCTTTCCTCCGGCTCCGGTGCCTTGGCTCGCAACGCCATCGGCATTGTGGTGGTGGTTGGCATGGGGGTGGCCACCTTTGTGGGTGTGTTCCTTATCCCCTGTTCTTACGTGGCCGTCATGCGCCTCTTCCGCATTAAGTTCGAGAAAAAGACACTTGAGGAAGACCCGGATGAAGTGGCAGCCCGTAAGTACCTTGTTGAACATGCAAACGACTCAGAATAATCACCTTCTTATCTTAAACAACCAAAAATAATCAAGAACGTATGAAAAAAAGCGCAGTATTGATTCTCGCCGGCACCGTGGCCCTTGCCACGAGCTGCAAATTAGGCCCGAGCTGGACCGAACCCAACATGGAGGTCCCCGCCGTGTTCCGTGGTAACAGCATCGGTGGCGGCACCATGGCAGATACCCCCTGGCAGAGCGTCATTAAAGACAAAAACCTCATTGCTCTCCTCACGGATGTCTTCAACAACAACCGCTCCCTGGAGACCATGAAGCATAATGTAGACGCTGCACGTCAATATGTTACCATTGCTCGTGCCCCCATCTTCCCGTGGTTCGGCTACGGGGCATCCACCAGTAAGGGCATGAACTCCCAGGGCGGTGCAGGGGTGGCTCAAACAGGTGGCGTTACCACCAACCCCGGCTCCATTGCTGCCAGTGCCTCTTGGGAGCTTGATATCTGGGGTAAAACCCGCCGAGACGTCGAGAGTGCCGAGGCCTCTGCTCAGGAGGCTCAGGAGCAGCTCCACAACTTGCGCGCCTCCCTGCTGCGCCAAGTTGCCACAGGCTACCTCCAATTGCTCATGCTTGACGAGCAGCTGCGCATCACCCGCGAGTCTGCCGAGTCTTATCGCGACTCCCTCAAGCTCTTTACGGACCAGTTCGGCACCGGTATTGCGGATGGCTTGCAGGTTGCCAGTGCTAAGGCTGCCCTCGCCGCTGCAGAGGCCGAAATCCCCGCTATTGAAATGCAAATTGCCTCCCTGGAGAACACCCTCAGCGTGCTCGCCGGCCGCATGCCCGGCCACATTGCTCGTGGTGGCTCCCTGCAACAGTTCGTAAGCCGCAGCAAAGTGTCCGCCGGTATCCCCGCAGATGTCATTGCCCGCCGCCCGGACATCCGCGCTGCAGAGCAACGCCTGCGTGCCGCCAATGCGGATATCGGCGTGGCCATCGCCTCCTACTTCCCCTCCATCAGCCTTACCGGTACCGCCGGTTACGCCTCGGCAGACCTCCGCAAGACCATGTCCGGCTATGCTCATAAGTCCGGCTGGGGTATCGGTGCCAACCTCACCGGTCCGCTCTTCCAGGCTGGCCAGCTCCGTGCCAATGAGCTCGCCAAGAGAGACGCCTTCTACGCCGCTAAGTCTGACTACGAGGAAACCGTACTCGCTGCCCTCGCAGAAATATCCTCTACCCTTGTAGAGCGCCAGAAACTGCGTGAGGTTATCACCAAACAGGAGGAAGCCGTGGCCGCATACGAGGAAAGCGTCAAGCTTGCCAAACAGCGCTTCAAAGAGGGCCTCTCTGCCTACTTCGAGGTGTTGGATAACCAGCTGCGCCTCTTCCCCGCCCAAAAGCAGCTCGTAGCATACCGCTACCAATACGCCGCTTGCGTGCCCACCCTCTACACCCAGCTCGGTGGCGGTTGGAAGTAATCCCCCCCGAACCTTTTTCCCTCTCACAGGGCGAAGTTGCATACCCCGCAACTTTGCCCTGGTTTTATTCCACCCACTGAACCCTGAAACGCTTCAAAATCGCGAAAAATGGATTGACTGCAGAGGGTATAGAATGATATAAGAGACACGTACTCGAATGTTTACAAGAACCAACACGTATTGAAAATATTCTCATGAAACATCTTTATTATATATTTTTTCTTTTATTTAACTCTGTTATAATAATTACAATAAATCTGCTTGGAGCTCCTGACTATGAGCCAGCTGTAATCTTTAGACAGAGTGTAGCGAAGACATTCATGCATGATGAAGATGAACTCATAAAAAAAATGTATTTTCGAGATGAATCACCGGCTATGCAATTATATGGTAAATTTTGTATGGCTTTGTCACAGTTTGCTTGGTTAGATGATCATGATAGGCGTGAGCAACGAAAAAAAATTAATGAGATATTTGAGTCAATTACATCGTACGAAAATTTCAATCACGAAATAAATAGTAGAGGATTTTTAGCTCTATATTTAAAATGGAGTAAGTTAGACATATATAAAATTGAAGCCAGAGGGTTTATATGGAATCATGTTACGAACAAATTGCGGGAAAAACAACAATTTTCTATGAAGCAATATATTGAGGATGTAAATTTTACTTCTGATATACAACATAAAATTAATCAGTTGTTATATGTGGAAGAAATGAACGATTGTGATTTACAAAAATTAAATGAATTAGCTAATTTTAAACATAACGGTTTAAAGTGTAATCATCCGCTAAAATTAAAGCACGTCCGGTATCCTATTCCTGTTTTATTGGACTATGCAGCAACACATTTACATTCTTCATGCATATCGTTTGTCATTCCCGTTCAACCACTCACAAATGATAAGGATAAATATTATGCAGAATTTTATTATCTCCCTTTGAGAAAAAAATATAAAATTTACTTCGAGGCGAGATTTGAACAAGTAAGATACTATTTAGATTTAAATTACGGGCATTTATTCCTTTAAAAACGCAGAAAACGGCATAAAAACAGAAATAAAATCTAGCGTCTTGAGAGTTAATTATATGCTGTATTCTATAAGTTTCCTAAGCAATAATATGGAGTGCGTTGCTAACCTATTTACTGATGCGAATCACGCTACCAACTTTTGCCGCCATAGCGGACAAAGTCTGCGGTGGCGGATGATGTGAGGTAACAGTGCCGGTGCTACTAATGACCTTTTTGAACACACGGCGGCCCATGAAGTCATAGTCGCATTTCACGGTGAGGAATTCCCCTCTTCATCCATGCAGGAGAAGTCCGTCGGGCGGTTTGCTGCATTGTAGTTGAGCGCCCAATCTCCCGTTTCCGTTTGGATGTAGAGTTGGTTGCCGTCTTCATCAAATTCCGGGACGAAGAAATCCTCTGCGCTTTAATATCGGGACGAATATTTTCTCTATAATCTCAAAAAAATATTGCCCTGATTTCAAAAAATGCTATTATGAACACAGAGAAACAATAATCACCATAATAAGAAGCCTCATATGTATATACCCTTATATTCTCGATTAAATAAGATTATCTACACGTCATATAAACAAATTGTTTATTATTTATTATTTTTTTCAATAAATTTTAATACGGGGAGTGCGACCCCATTAAATATTTATGAGCCGGGAGAATCAACGTTGACGCAAGAAATCACAAGAGAAAACACAAATATATTGGATAAGTTTAATTTGTTTGGTGTCATAAAAAAGGACGGCGAAACAACACCTCCACCTATTGAAAGAATAGATTTAGAATTAGGTTTCATACACTACAGTAAAAGACTAGGTTATTTATTCAGCACATACACCAAAGAAGACAAAGAATGTTACGCCAATTATAAGTATTTGGATTTCTTTCCGGAAATTGGTTCTAACATTCTGGATATAAAAACAAGTTTAAATAATACAGGAACTAAAATAATAGAAGGAGAAGCGTGTGAATTTTCTCGTCATTATGGAAGACATATTGCACATCAATACTTTATAACGACCGGCATCAATATATCTTTTATATATTCAAATGAAAAGGATACCTTGTTGTTTTTTTTAAAAAAGCCGATATTCTTGTTTAATAACCAAAAACTGGTAAAAATTCTATCACCGGAAATATATATGTATAGATTAAAATCTCTTGATAAATTTAATGACCTGCATTATTAAATGATTTTCATCAAATTCATAAAAATTTCGTTGGCACAATTGATATTATGCCAACGAAATAGATTAATATGATTTATTATATATATTTAGAATTAAATATTTATCCCGTCACTGCCACCTACCATCCACTTGATTGTAGTGGCGGTAGTTGTAGTAAACTAGACCTAGTTCTGAGTCATAGCACTCACTACTCCACTGAATCGGCTGGGTGACGTTGCCGGTGGCGGTTACCTGCCCATAGGGGGAGTAGGTGTAGGCGGTGCGGATGTAGCCGGTGGCGCCGAAGACTTCACACACGTTTTTGGTGAGGTCGAGGCCGTAGGTGTACCAAGTGCCGTCTTTTTGGATGGCGAGCGGACGGGTGGCGACAGGCTGGGTGGGGTCCCATGTAATCAGCCACAGGGCGGGATGATTGGTGCGGGTGAGGTCGCAACCAGCCTCCGCGGCGTTGCCGCTTTGGCTTGGCAAGCAGGCATAACAGGCTCATCGCGCCATAGCGGACAAAGTCTGCGGTGGCGGATGGTGTGAGATGACAGTGCTATTGCCACTAATGACCTTTTTAAACACACGGCGGCCCATGAAGTCATAGTCGCATTTCACGGTGAGGAAATTCCCCTCTTCATCCATGCAGGAGAAGTTCGGCAATGGGAGCCGAAAGCTTTATTTAGTTGTAAAGCGCTTATGAATAAACTTTTATAAAACAGGGTTACAAACGAAAGACAAAATTTAACATTTTGTTTTGGGGATTAGTTGAAAGACGATGCCGTGCTGATGCCGCAACCTGAGTTATTGTTGATCGTGGAGTCGTATTGCCACTTGAATTGAAGAGATGTTGAGAAAAAGTCTTGCATATCTCCAAAAATATGGCATACTGCTCTTGTGGTTGCATAATGAAGTATTTTTGGGCTTTTTTTCACACTTATTATACTACAAGTCAATGATTTATTCAACCACAATCTCAATATTACTAATTATTCCCACGCGTGAGCATTCATTATGTAACCCTAAAAAAATGATAAAATTGGATTGAGAATCACCTCTCCTATATGTAAAAAACGTTCAATAATTTGTGCAATCGTACGATAAATCCTTTATTTTTCATGAAACGTTCCTCAAAAATCTTATTGTTCTTACTTTTATTTGTGTTAAGCATCTTTACCTTAGGATTTATGTACGTTTACTATACAAATAAGGAAAAAGGCTATATCATCTACTTTTCGGATATGGATAAAGGAATATATTACAATGCTCAATATGGGATATGGACTTACGACAGAAACGGTGTAAACTTTCCATCCAGATGCTTTTCATTAAAATACACATTAAAGGAAATTGAGAAAGAGATGGGAGGGTTTCATTTTCCTTCACGGTCATGGATAGGTGAACGTAGTTCTTGGCCGTATATAGAGAGATATACAGATCTTGACGAGAACTTATGTCAAAAAAATACACTTAGTTCCTCGTTTAGAAAACGAATGAAAACATATCCTCTCAATCAAATAAGAGAACACATCATAACATCAATATTATCATGTGATTATTATTCTCACGATGATGGAATATGTCTAAGATCACCATACTCAGGATTACTGCCGACAGAAGGTACTTATATGATTCATGGTAATTATTATGAAATATACAAAAATGGGTGGAGGCACGTAATACCCACTTATAAAAGTGCGCATCCTTACGATTATTTGTTATATGCAATAAAAGTAGAAAGCATGAAAAAAAATATTACAGAATTAAAAGAAGAAGATTTCTATTTTCTTTATAAAAAGGAAATATCCAAACCGGTAATAGAAACGCTCCCTTTTGGAACGTATATGATAATCACCCGGCGAAAAAACGGTCATACTTC
This sequence comes from Akkermansia sp., assembly GCA_017399165.1. Lineage (GTDB taxonomy): Bacteria > Verrucomicrobiota > Verrucomicrobiia > Verrucomicrobiales > Akkermansiaceae > Akkermansia. The sequence continues at coordinate 1,327 of JAFQEF010000015.1, read as the reverse complement.
GCACTTTATTATATCTGTTAATAAAGCGTAATGCGAGAGAATCTTTACATCTCTCGCATTATCTTATTTTTTACATCGCTCCCAGTATAAATTTAATTACACTTGGTTCTAATCCACGAACGAACATTCTTTTTCTAACTCTGTATCCATAACTAGAATCATTATCATTATTATAGGTTAATCGATGAGTTTCCACAACCGCGTTTCTTGATATGCTTTCTCCTACTCTTACGCGTCCGTCTTCAGCAACATCATAGTATGAAGCACGTCCATCATACCCAAGTACTCTAGCATAAAGCTGAGAGCTAATTTCCTGAGCTATAGATTGGTGCCTTGGATTGTCTATTGAACGAGAGGCTGAATGACATGTAGATAAATCGATGTAAGAGTTATATTTAAAATCATTTAAAGAGAAATCAGAGGCGTACACATATTCTCTTTTAATTTCCTCTTTGTCAAATATAATGGCTAATTTTCCAATATATCCATGACCAAAATATGCAAAATATCCAATTTTTGAATTACCAGTTCTGGACTTGCCGTTTGATTGCGTGTGTAATATGTTTAGGAATTCTCGTCTAGATTTATACCACCTTAGAGTTACTCCTAATGTTTTAGCTGTTCTTTTTATTTCATTTATATATGATCTATCATTGTATACAGGTACATAATTTTTAAGAATGCTTGAATCAGAAACAGAAAAATATAGATTTTTAGCAAATGTTTTGGCTGCCGTCGGTATCCATTCTGGTATTAAGCTAGTGATAGAACTTGGATTAATGGAATAATTGCTCATATCATATTTAGCACGATTTATATAAGATGGTTCATTAACAACCCATTCTTTGTTGCTATTGCAATTCTCCGTTATCTCCTCAAATCTCTTTTTTGCTGAAGAGATGTAGTTGCGCCAGTTTTTGTCATGATCCCCATCTTTATCTAAATCAGTGTTTATTCCACCGCTCACTATGACTGCATTTAATCCTAATAAATCAAGGTATATGAGAGAATTTTTTGCCATGCTATATAAATTATCAGCTGCATATTCTCCTAACAAATCTCTACTCAACCATTTACCGTCTTGAGTATTATAATATCTCCAATTATAATACACCAATCCCAACTCCTCGTCGTAGAACTCGCTACTCCACTGAATCGGCTGGGTGACGTTGCCGGTGGCGGTGACGGAGCCAAAGGGGGAGTAGGTGTAGGCGGTGCGGATGTAGCCGGTGGCACCGAAAACTTCACACACGTTTTTGGTGAGGTCGAGGCCGTAGGTGTACCAGGTGCCGTCTTTTTGGATGGCGAGCGGGCGGGTAGCAATGGG